>JAGNUG010000017.1 GCA_017987115.1 Flavobacteriales bacterium
CTGTTGCAGATCATTCCAACGGAAGAAAGAGGATCTGTTCTCGGCGATCGTACGGTTCGCGCTGAGTTCAATACGGAACCCACGGAAGGGCTCCAACGAGAGTCTCGCATTGATTGTCTCGGTACGTGTGTTCGTGTATGGGCTGAAGATGGAAGGCGTTTGTACGAGCCACCCTCTACTCGCTGCAGTAGTAGCGAAATCACGTGCAATATTACCGTTCAGGTCATGGTTCTGTTGCCCTGTAATGAAACCGATCCCAGGCGCATTGAAATCATCCATTCCGAAAGCGTTGGTTCGCCGATCGTAGCCTGGAAGTAGGATACCTGAGTTCTGACTGTAGGTAACCGTTCCGTTCCGAATGATCATCAGTATCCGCGCTAATCCTTCAAGTGGATCGATCTTGATCGGCTCTTTATCCGGAATGGAATCCTTATCCGTGGGTTTCGCTGCTGAAGATCGAGTGGACTTTCCTCCTCTACCTCGGCTCTTATCGTTGATATTCTTCAGGTACTTGAACTTATTGTAGAGGTTCACGAAATTGAATTGACCATTCACCGCAATATTCTGTGAGTTCTGGATCGTGGCGCCAAGTGTATCCTGCGTCAAAGGCGCTCTGTCCCACTGGTACCCTGCGGTGTAGGACGTGTTGGCGGTCATCCAATCCGTCAAGGGCAGTTTATCCAACGGTAAGGTGTAGTTGGCACTGATCACATGATCGTATCGCGTTACCTCTCCGAAATTGCCAATGCTACTCAACACACTGTCCTTCCAAAGCGCGTACTCGTCCTTCGTCTTACTATTCACACGACCTGGAGTTTCACCGATGAAGGCAAGGTTATTCGCATTGAAATCCACCTTGAGCGCACGTGTCAATTCATATCTGAACCCATACTGACTTCCCCAATTGAAGTTCTTGTTGTACGTCGGCTTCGGTGCCAGCGTCTCAATGTCCGGATTCGGTCTCACCAAACGTTCCAAGTACATCCGATCGACCTGTGTTCGCAACGAAACCTGCTTAAAGCCCAAGTTGACATTGAACTCTTTGATCGGCTTCAACCATTTGCTTTTCCCGATGAACGACTTGAACGGTTCTATCGGACGTGGCTTTGGATTGTGAACATAGCCCAAAGAGCCGCGATAGGTGCGCGTATTCTCATAGGCCGTATTAACGTCGAAGTATTCTTGATCCGAGTAGGAATAGCTCGCATTCAGGTTTTCCACATCATAGAAATGTTCCGGCTTCCCCTGGCCACGTTCCTTGCGGACATTCGTTAGGTTGATGCTTCGCCGTCGTGTATAGGTCCGTGATTGCTTCAACCGTTCTTTTCGTTCCTCTCTCGTGAGTGTCCGTGTAGCATCGTTGAATTCAATATCCGGATTGAGCGGATCGAACTGCGGTAGACTGACCTGTTCCGAGAAGCCAACATAGAGCGGCACTTTAACACCGGTGGATTCCGGGAGGAATTTTCCCATCTCCAAGTTAGCGGAAACATCCACGCCATACTTCGTCTCGCGTTGACGCTCGCTCACGCGCTTATCAATGCTGCCCCAGAACGGTGTGCTGTAGTTACCCGCAACGCTGATCGTACCTAGATCCGCCAATTGTGCATTCACGCGCGCGATCGCTGCTCCGCCACCACTTTGATCGAAATCGGTCAATCGCAATTCATTCACCCATACTTCCAAACATTGTGGCAGCCCATCATCCGCACGCCAAGGGTTTTCCTCATCCCCGTTCTTCTGTGGATTGCGAACACCGATCATGATCGTGCTCATCTGGCTCAGGTTCGGATTTCCTTTCACAAATACCCTTCGGTCACCATCACTTCCGGCATAGCGGATGTTCCGCGCCACACCACCTTGATCGCGTTGGATCTTAAGGTCGTTCAACTTGGCGAACTCGATGATCATATTGTTCTTCTCCGGCCAAACACTGTATGGATCCCGGTTGAAGAATTCAGACGGCTCCAAAGGAACCTCGTACTCATAATAGTTCTGATCGTAATCATTGCCCAAGCGAACGAAGACGCTCGCATCACCGAATTCCAATAGATCGGCAGGATCACTGGACTCGGCATGGATGTACATCCTGAGTTTCTTGTAGCTACGAATATCGAACGAGACATTCCGGAAAGCAGCGCGCGAATCACCATCACGCAGGTTGCATACTTTCAATTGAAGTGACTGCTCATTCAGATTCCGCAAGTTGGCGCTGCTTACATCCACTTCTTTATTGATATCCGGAGGCAATACGTAGTTGATCGGTGTGCGATTCCCGTTCTCCTCCACGTTAACTGCGGCCACTGAAAAAGTCGTTGGGTCCGGATCACCTCCAGGTGGAACCTCTCCAGGTGCTTCCAAACTGAATTGATATTTGCGCCATTCCCCACGTATGAATTCCAACCGTGCAAAACGCATTGTAACAGGTTGTACCCAACCTTTAACTGATAACCGCATGAAGCGAATGCTGCGGAAATCCTGAATGCCGTTAACGACCTCATCCGGCTGCCGTACTGGAACTTTGAATTGGTACCAATACACTTGCTTTGGTCCTTCGGGAGTATTCGCCGTTGCGAGGATGCGATCGGTAATGAAGTTCTGCCCTACCACCATATCCTGTGGGCGCATGCTCACTTTGTAGTGGAAATAGCTTTCGCTCTCCGTTAGGTTCTGATCCTGATTAATGTCCTCCGTAGAAGGCAGCGTGGTCTGTTGCGTTGGATAATCCTCAGGAGAATCCTCATCCGTTACTGAGTTTCCCTCAGGTGCATTGAACCGCTTATAGCGTTGCAAAATATCTGCGCCACTATTGTCGAAGTCGTTTCCTCTAAAGAACCGATAGTCATCATTGGAAGGGTCATTCTGGATCTGGCTCAATGCGCCTGTATTGGTAACCACTGAACCAATTGAGTTAATGTAAGCAGAGAAGAATGTGCTCTCGCTACGACCTTCCAGATCCAACTGAGAGCTTGCAAGACCATCCAGTCCTACGTCCTGGTACTTATTGCTATTGCTCTCAACTATTGCAAATGCATTAACGACACTTTGCGTTGTAGGTACTACACCCCAAGCGGTCTCATCGGTCTCTTGAGCAAGATCGGTAAGGTTCTTCGGAAGGCCATTCTCAAACGACTTACGACCATCACGCAATACATCTTCGCTTAAATTACCCAGGTCGATATAGAGGTCACCACCGGTGCTATTCTGTGAATCCACGTTCGTAGCCGGTTCACCCGCACTGTTGCTGGCGTTATAGAACGGGTCCATTACCCAGAACTGGATCGTCTCAATATTACTTGTCTCAAAATCGGTGGTGGTGATCCTCCGTGTTATGGAAGCCCAGTTCTCCTCTGGTTGGAAGAGCTCACCATCCGCGGTCAAATTCGTAGTGTAGTTGTACGGACCTCGTTCACTCGGATAATAGCTAAGGTCCAAAACCGGAATGTTCGCCGGTGTACCCGCTGGCAACTGTCTGTTGGGGAATACTTCCTGCTCCAACACCTGCCGCATTCTATTGTCGCTTTGTATTGTGGAGTTGATGTTCGGCGGGGTAAGGTTGTTGTTCCGGAAGAACAATGGATCGACCACGTACCACGCAATTTGCGCTCTTCTGAATCCAGCGGTTCGATCATCAACGAGATCACCGCCTTGAAATAGATCGGGTAAACCTTGTGGTATTGCACTGTGGAACCATAGGCTTTGGGTCCTGAGATCAATGGTACTAACGCTAC
Source organism: Flavobacteriales bacterium (assembly GCA_017987115.1). Classification (GTDB taxonomy): domain Bacteria; phylum Bacteroidota; class Bacteroidia; order Flavobacteriales_F; family PHOS-HE28; genus PHOS-HE28. Next base: position 3,732 of record JAGNUG010000017.1, read on the forward strand.
CTTCGAAATCATCGATATAACTGGTACCCGATGCGCCAATGGCCTTGCTATGGCCGGGCAACAGATAGGCTCCTTCCACCGATGCTGAAATACTGCTCTCTTCCTTGGTGGCATAGAACGGCAGTTTGTCCACTAAGGTGGTGATGAACTGCGACTTCGTATTCCAATTCGCATCCAACCCGAAGACCGTATTGCTGATCGGCTCATCCCCCACATTCACCTTCTGTGTCAATGGGCGCTCGTACAGGTTCATAACGGTTCCACCGAGGGTAAGGTCCTTATTCACTTTATAATCGAAACGAGCACCCAACAACGTTTTGGTCTGAATGCTGAAGAGCGAGTTACTTTCCAATGCCACATCGACCGGCGTGCCGCTTTCCAGTATGCCTTGGTTCAGAATGCGTACGCGACCCAAGTTGTAATCCACAGTATAGTCCTGATTCTCCACCAAACGGACACCACCTGCTGTAACGGTAACCGAACCCTGCGGAATGTTCACACTGTTCAAGCTGATCACATCACTACTGGCAGATCGATAGCTCCCTTTCAACTTAAAGCGGTTCAACGCGGGCAGGTTACCTGCTGCAACCTTAGTGCTGTCATACAACGGTTGGAATACAATGGTCTCTCTGATCGATAAAGGCTGGATCGGATTGTTGGGATCAGGACCGATCAATTGTTGGTCCAGATAACTGCCGAAGGGTTCGAGCACTGGGAAATAGATCCGCCCATTCTGTGATTGGATCGTTCCACCTGTTGTTGCGGCACCATCCACAAAATCGAACCATCCATCAGGATTGGGTGCGTTGTTCGGATCAAGCCGATCCATACCTACTGCTTGGAGCAACGGTATCTGATCCAGCGGTGCACGTGGAATATAATTGATGTCGACACCGGTCGTAGGGTTGTTGTAAATAAGGTCCAATCGGAAATTATCACGATTCACTTGAAATGCACCCAACGAATAAACGTTCTTCATCATCAAGTCCCAAAGCGGGATCCGGGGATTGGTGATCGTGGCCTTCAACAACCTCAACATGAGCGCTTCCGGAGGGCTGATACCATCGGTACTGAATTCACCCACCTGAAATGTCTGTCCTTGAAAGGTATATTGGTACGCCACTGCTAACACTTCGTCATTGTTCAGTGATTGGTTCAAGGAAATGAAACCAAGACGTTCATTCATGTTGAACTCCGTTGGTAGCAGCAATCGGGCGCTTTCCACTTTTTCAAAGTGGCGCGCAGCGACCAACCCCAATGCTTGCAGAGCGCCAGTAGAATTCACGAAACTTCTGATGCCTGCATTTCCACTAACCACTGAATATAATGAGTTCTGCGCATTGGCAGCCTCCGATCCAGGACCATCCATCACCAGCCCTGGTGGAAGATCAGAACTGAATCGACCATTGTCCAACGCTGCTTGAGAGGCATCCTCACCGAGGTCGGTAAACGCAACTATGTTCCGGGTCTGTTGGAAATCCTGCCTGGTATTGGTGACCCAGACCTCAATACGTGTGATCTGCACACCGCTATTGACCGTAGGCAAGGTCCGCATGGCCTGTTCATATTGCCCACGGAAATAATGGCTCAGGAAATAGTGCTTATTCCCCTCGTATTCATCCGCCTTGATATTGAAATTAGTTGTCTGCGCTCCACCTTGTGTTTGCACGCTGCGTCGTTGACCTTTTTCCTGACTGAAGATACCTGTGGCAGTGAGCCGACCGAAACGCAGTTGTGCTTTCAATCCGAACAAACTCTGACTGCCTGTGATCAATGTGCCTTGCAGCGGCAAGCTGACATTACCCGCCTCGATCTTCTGAATGATCTCATCCTCATAACCGGTATAATCCAACTTTACCTGATTCTCGAAATCGAATGTGGCCTGTGTATTATAGTTGGTATTGATCTTCAGCTTGTCTCCAATATTACCTACCAGATTAAGCTGTATCCGCTGGTCGAAATTGAAGGTGGTAATCCTCCGCTGATCGACAGGGATCCGAGGATTCTCGGTCTTGCTGATATTCAGGCCGAAGATGACCTCGGCAGATCCACGTGGTTTTATGGAGATCGTATTGCCACCGAAGATCCTGTCGAAGGCCTTTCCCTTGATATTGATATTGGGTACCAGGGATTTCTGCGCACTTTCACTATCCTGCTCTACACGATCCAGCCAGTAGTTGTCCATACTGCGCTCCATGTCGTAATTCAAATACTCTTCCAATGACATGCTCATTGGCGGTCTATAGTTGAATCCGTCACCGCCGCCTACAGTGCTGCGCACTACGTATTGGCCGGTAATGGGATCATAGACCACTTCTTCGGTAATGTTCTCTGGATCCTCCAAATTGATACCGCCACCTGGAGGTTCTCCAGGAGCCAAGGGGTCAGTGATCGGCCAGGGCAACTCAACTTCCGGTGAATCCACCTGAAGGATCATTCCGGCCGCGAAAAGGTCGCGCGAATGAACCTCTGTACTGCAACAATACAGCACAAGAACAAGTAGCAGTTTAGCTACTAACACCAGCGTCCAATTGGCGGTTCTCCGAAAGTTCATCGTATTAACCAACGCTCAAAGATTCTTCAGGGTAAGCTTGATCAATTCCTCGACTGTGGGTGCAGCGCCCTTTGTATCCTTGAGCACGGTCTGTAATGCGCGTTCAGCTTTCATCCTATCCAACCCCAAAGAGATCAGTGCCGATAACGCTTCGGTGTGCAAGGTATTGCCCCCGGACCGAATAACACCTCCCGACGGTAACGCCACATTGGCCAATTTCCCTTGGAGTTCCTGAATGATCCGTTGCGCCAGTTTAGGGCCGATACCTTTGATATGCTTGAAAGCCGCCTCGTTACCGGTAAGGATCGCTGTATACACATCCGCAGCTGAAAGGCCACCAAGAATGGTCATGCCGATGGTTGCACTAACACCTTGGACTTCGATCAAACGACGGAACAATTGACGTTCATCCAATTGTGCGAAACCGAAAAGCCGATGTTCACTGGATCCGGACCGGACGTCAACTGAAACGGAATAATGGACATGAAGACGTTGCTTTACGCCTGTCTCCAAAGCAGCTAACGTGGAAGCGGGCACATGAACAAGATAGCCAACACCATGGCAGTCAATCACCACGTGATCCTGCGCTTTTTCCAATAGTTCACCATTCAGGCTATCGATCATCCTGTCCCCACAAAAAATTAAGTACCTATTACAGGGGGTAAAATTCGCCTTATGTGCTTGGTGTAAATTCCTTGGAAAGGGCACGAAAATAACGGAATGTATTGAATGGACGGAGCTAAAACGAAAATCAACGTTTACATTAACTTGGTGCCATGCGCAAAATGCGGATCGTCATACTCAGCGGAGCGGGAATAAGTGCCGAAAGTGGCCTACGTACTTTCCGTGACAGCGATGGACTTTGGGAGGAGTACCGAATAGAGGATGTTGCAACACCACAAGCATTCGCAAAAGACCCCGCTTTGGTGCTCAGGTTCTATGATGAACGCCGCAAACAGGTGATCGAAGCGCAACCCAATGCGGCTCATCTGTCCATAGCTCAATTGGAGCATGACTTCCATGTGGATGTCATTACGCAGAACATCGACGACCTCCACGAGCGTGCCGGAAGTACACGCGTGCTTCATTTGCATGGCGAGATCCGTTCGGCAAGGAGCAGTTCGGATGCCCGCTATGTTATTCCCATCGAAGGTGATTCCATACCGTACGGCGCACTTTGCCCGATGGGATCCCAACTAAGACCGCACATCGTCTGGTTCGGAGAGGAAGTGCCGATGATCCCTTTCGCTGCTAAGCTTATGGAACAGGCCGATGTGTTGATCGTCATCGGAACTTCACTGAACGTATATCCTGCGGCTGGGCTGATCCATTATGCATCATCCGGCTGCCAGATCCACGTTATTGACCCTCAGGCCATATCTGTTCAACGACAAGGAGTTGACCATAGGAATGAAAAAGCCAGCTTGGGCATGCCCAAGCTGGCTTCTGAACTAAAGACTCTTTTGACCAACGATCAATGAGTTACCACGAACCGCTGACTGCGAAGCGAGGTTCCATTGCGTTCCAGGGCAGCAAAGTAGATACCGGAGGAAAGGTCCGTGGTCGGCAGAACATACCGTCCTTGGGTACCATTGATCCGTATCGTCTTCAGACGCTCACCAACCATGTTATAGATGACAAGCGAAGTGTTCGTTACGGAGCCGTTAAGTTCGATGTTGAATGCCACATCGTTGCCCAATGATGGGTTCGGAAAAACCTGTATACTACGAACCACCTCAGTTTCTTCATTGATCCCGACTGCACCGGACCGGAATTCAATATCGCACCATACAGTATCCGTGGGGTTGTTCACATCGAACCAAACGTACCGGTAAAGATTCACCCCAACTATGTTGCGAGGTTTATGATATGCATGGAAATTGCTAACGCTGGAATTCGCAGCAACGAGAAGAGCGTGCTGTGGAAAGGCTTCCCAAACCGGACTTACGCCAGCGAACCGAGCATTGTAACAGACACCCCAACAGAAATAATTCTCCGTTCCGGTCTGTACATCCAACTCGTAGCGACGAACGTTCAATGTCTTGCCTTCGCCCATTACGTGAACCTCAATATCCACTTCGAACGCCGTCAACGTATCAATGACCGAAGGGTCAAAAACACCTTCATAGACCACAACCTCGTTATTTACCATCGCACCGGAATCATCATGCAACATTATCTGCGCATTCAGTTGTGTCGTGAAGAAAACGAGTAAGCAAAGTGTAAGAAGTTGTTTCATATTTTGAATTTGTTGCTGATCCAATTCACTTGGAGGTACGTATTGAACTTTACGTCGGTGAACTCAATGCAAATGTAAGGTTCAATCTATGCGAAACGTGAGGATCTTCCGCTTAAATGCCATTCACCCTAACCGATAGGATTCCAAGCCTTTGTTCCTTCATGATGTTCCTAAATATGCTCCGGGCATACTTTCGGACCCGCTCAGACCTTCAACTCAATTTGATCGCGGCCAACCTCGCACCCTCGATCTTTGGCGCAGTCTTTGCCATCAACCAGATCATTGAACACTCCATCACCCGGAACAACCCCATGAAACATATTCTTGCCATCATCGCCCTTTTCACATTTTCACTTACTGCGATCGCACAAGGGAAAGTACCTTCCGTAAACCTTCAGGACCTAGCAGGAAAAAAAGTGGATACGAAGACCTTCAGTAATGATGGCAAGCCAATGATCATCAATTTCTGGGCTACATGGTGTGCTCCCTGCAAACGCGAGTTGGCCGCGATCGCTGAAGTATACGACGATTGGCAAGCGGAGACGGGCGTTAAACTGATCGCTATCTCCATTGATGATGCCCGAAGCATGGCACGTGTTGCCCCTTATATCAATGGCCAAGCCTGGGATTATGAATTTTATCTGGACCCGAATGGTGATTTCAAACGAGCGTTGAACGTGAATAATATTCCGCATACCTTTCTTGTTGATGGGAGCGGAAACATTGTTTACCAGCACAACAACTACGAGCCTGGTGACGAAAATGAACTGTACAGTAAAGTGCTCGAACTGAAGGGCAAGAAATAGTTCGAATTGCCTTCGAGCAAGTTGCATTCACCATTATTGAAAAAGTCCGGTTCCATAAATTGGACCGGGCTTTTTTATTTTACTACAGAACCCGTCGTATTCTGTTCCATATTCCTGCTCAGCGGTCCATTGCACTAGGTTACTCAGGTCCTGAGGTCCTTGTTGCGGTCCAAGTTTGATGTGCGATATGGTTCAGAAATATTTCCTTTGAACGAAAGGAAATCTCGTTCTTGCAGCGTGTAACCGAATTTCCACGGGCCATAACTTTACCGCAACCAACAAGAACGTCACTAGAATCCCCATGAAGCCTTGCCCCTATTGCTTTTTCCGTTCACTGACCTTCTTCTTTGTTCTGATCTGTACACTAACCGCTCATGCACAGAACCGTACACAGATCAACGGAAATTTCAGTACGGATGTGCAGTACTACAATGTGGATAGCGCTATCGGTGCAATAGTTCCACCGGAACGACTAGGAAATAATGCTTGGGGAAACATCATTGCAACGCATGGTAACTTTGAAGTGGGTGCACGGTTCGAGAGCTATAACCCTGCACTTGCCGGTTACCCAGCAGGATTGGCTTACAAGGGATCAGGGCTTGGCTATCGGTATGCCAAGTTCACGGTAAGTGACCTTGAGGTAACCGTGGGTAACTTCTTTGAGCAATTCGGGCAAGGACTGATCTTCAGAAGTTATGAGGAGCGCTACCTCGGTGTGGACAATGCCATGGATGGTGTACGCTTGAAATACCGTCCTTATCGTGGGGTGTATTTCAAGGGCTTTGTTGGTGGGCAACGCGCTGCATTTGATAATGGGTTCACCAAAGGGCCAGGTGTAGTGCGTGGATTCGACGCGGAAGTGAGCATTTCGGAACTGCTTGATAGCGCATGGACAGCTACGAGCAACCTGATCATTGGCGGCAGCTTTGTAAGTAAATATCAAGAGGATCGTGATCCAATTTTTGTGTTACCGGAGAACGTGGCATCTTTTGCTGTTCGCTTGAACTATACACGCCCGAAATGGAACTTCTACTCTGAATACGCTTATAAATTCAACGACCCTAACGGTAAGAACGGATTCATCTACAAACCCGGACAAGCGCTTATGGCGAACGCTACTTACAGCGTCAAAGGTCTAGGCATAAGCGCAGGTGCGCATTACTTCGATAACATGTTCTACCAAAGTGACCGCAGTGCACCAACGCCGTTCGACCTGAACATCAATTTCTTGCCGCCACTTACTAAACAACATACCTACAACCTTCCAGCAACGCTTTACCCGTATGCTACGCAACCCAATGGGGAAGTATCTGCGCAAGGTGAGGTGTTCTATATGATCAAGAAAGGCAGCACGCTGGGGGGGAAATATGGAACCAAACTGGCCGTTAATTATTCGGTGGCATATGGTATCGACACAATGCAATTGGGGTTAGCGGATGACACGACGCGTCTCTTTGGATACAGTTCGAATTTCTTTTCGCCCAGTAAGCGGATGTATTTCCAGGACTTCAACATAGAGTTACGGAAGAAGATCAGCTCTTCTTGGACTTTGGCCCTCACGTGGTTGAACCTTACGTATGATATCGATATCATTCAAGGCAAGCCGGAAAAACAGAAGGTCTATGCGGACATATTCGTGATAGAGGGATTGCATAACTTCAGTAAGCGTACCTCGCTTCGTTTCGAATTGCAACACCTGAGTACTAAACAGGATCAAGGGAATTGGGCAACAGCTTTGGCAGAACTCACCTTTAGCCCGCATTGGTTCGTTGCTGTTATGGACCAATACAATTATGTTACACCGAACGCCACATTCCTGCAGGATGGCAAAACCGAAGTAGAACCGGAGCGCATCCACTACCCGATCGGTTCTGTTGGCTACATCCGTGGTGGCAATCGTTTTCAAATGAACTACGGGCGGCAACGTGCTGGTATCTTTTGTGTTGGCGGTGTTTGCCGACAAGTACCCGCCGCCAATGGCCTAACACTTTCTGTTACAAGTACCTTCTGACCGCCATGAGAAAATCCCAACTATTTACCGCTCTAACCGTGTCCTTGCTGTTTACCGCATGCGATATCGTAGAGGAACCCATACCACCTGGCAGCGCTGGTGGCAATGGGCCGGATACCAGTGGCACAGTTACACGACGTGTTCTGCTCGAGGACTATACCGGCCATAGGTGCAACAATTGTCCTGGTGCAGCTGCGGTCGCACAATCACTTCATGATATCTATCAGGATGAATTGATCCTTGTTGGAGTTCATGCCGGTAGTTTTTCACCGCCCTACCCACCTATTGGCGATGGAGAATATGACACGGACTTCCGCACCCCGGCAGGGAATGCTTATGCACTGCAATTCGATGTTGCGTTTCAACCTGCCGGATTGATCAGTCGAAAGGAATTCGGGAATTTCATCGTACAGAGCGAAACGGCTTGGTCCTCCAATGTTGCCGACATCATTGGTGAACCAGCGGATATGGATGTTCAATTCACGGACTTCAGCTATGACGCAACAACAAATACGGTGGAGACCACCATTAAGACAATTGTTCTGAACCCGGTGACCGGGGATCACTTCCTTACAGTATTCTTGACCGAGGATCATGTGGTCGATTGGCAATTGGACAGTGACTCTTCCCCACCGGATATACCTGACTACGATCACCGCCATGTACTCCGGGATAATTTGAACGGGACATGGGGTGAAGCGGTGATCAGCGGTAGTGCACTTGCGGGCGATACGATCACCAGCACATTCACCTATCAGCTTTCGTCCAATGTGCTTGATCCGAATAACTGTGCGTTGGTAGCATTCGTATCGCGCACCGATAACTACGAGGTGATGCAAGTTGCAGAGCAGAAATTCGTGGAGTGACCATCGTGTTCCGTAGATGCGGAAAGTCCTTTGCCCCCTTCAAATGGGTTGGTAAGCGGAAGGCGAAAACTCAAACTTTGGGCTATTCTGGTCAGTTTCAACTACTTTTATTTCAACAGTCATACTGATCAGCTCAAACCATCGTTATGCACCGTCAGGCTTGAAAAACAGGTGTTGAAAAATTTTGTGAAAATTTAGAGCTTTCTCTTCTCCTCATATTGTACCTTCATGATCGCTAATTCAGAAAGTGATGATGGACCAAGGCAGAAAGATGATGGATCTTAGTAAGCAGATCCTAGAGAAAGTTAGCTTCGACAGACGTTTGTTCCGTAAGGAATTGATCAAAGCTCGGCGCTGGGTCAACAAGCACGATGATATTGTATTGAAGGCATGGTGCCTTGCCACTTTCGGCCACATGTACAAGGATGTGATCTTGGAGGTCTTCCAGACCACAATGCGTACCTGAGGTTGATCGGACCTATTGTAGACCTTATCCCGGTGATCCGGAGTCCCGATCTCTGCGTTTTTCTTGAACGCTGCGGTTATTCCATCTTTTTCAGGAATTCCAGATTCCGTTTCAGGCCTGCATATTTCGTGCGCTTAACAGCGCTACCTTCAAAGAGTCGATCGAAAACAACCTCTGTCATGCCGTGCCATTCATCGGCATTCATGGCCAATAGTTCTGGCTTGGATGTGAATTGAGGCTCATTGTGGGGCGTACTGAACCGGTTCCAAGGGCATACTTGTTGGCAGATATCGCAACCGAATACCCAGTTCTCCATTTTCCCTGCGAATTCGGTCGGGATCGTGTCCTTCAGCTCTATCGTCAGGTAGCTGATACAACGTGAACCATCCACTCCGTAGGGTGTGATCGCTTCGGTTGGGCACGCATCAATGCAGCGTGTGCAGGTGCCGCAATGGTCCATTACTGGTGCGTCGGGTGCAAGGTCCAGATCGACGATGATCTCGCACAGAAAAAAGTAGGACCCTTTCCCCTGCCTGATCACGTTCGTGTGTTTACCTACCCAGCCTATTCCGGAACGCTTTGCCCAGGCTTTTTCCAACACCGGTGCGCTGTCGACGAATGCGCGCATGGCCACATCACCGAACTGTTGGTTGATGTATTCCATCAAAGGCTTCAAGCGTTGTTTCACGACCTTGTGGTAATCACGTCCGAAGGCATAGGTGCTCAGCTTCGGGGCTATGGAGTCCTGTTGCTCCATCGGTGTATGGTAGTTGTATGCCAAGCTGATCACGCTCTTTGCTCCCGGCACGATCAATCGTGGGTCCAACCGAATATCGAAGTGGTTGGCCATGTAGTCCATGTTGCCGTGTTTTCCTTGGCGAAGCCATTGCTCCAAGCGCGGGGCTTCATCCTCCAAGAACTCGGCGCGCGAAATGCCACAGGCCAAAAACCCAAGCTCTTCCGCTATGGCCTTGATCGATCTGGCATTATCGGCAGTGTCTGACATTCGGCCAAGGTAGGTGCCTTGGTGAATTCAGGGATGGCTTAATGAGTTTCAAGCTCTGTATGAAAACAAAATGGACCGATCACTAACTAAAAGACAATCCAGATCATGCGCTCAATGAAAACATGATGCAATGCAAAAAGGCTACGCTATCGGCAGTTCAACGATCACTGTGGTGCCTTTGCCTGGTCTGGAATCCACGGATACCGTGCCGCGCATGCTGGCGGCTCGTTCGCGTATGCTGCGCATACCCATGCCAGCCGACGGTTTATTGGCATCAAACCCTTTACCGTTGTCCGTTACTACGATATTCAACGCTCTGTCGGTTCGTGTAATGGTTATGCTGATCTCGGTGGCCTTTGCATGCTTCATGCAGTTGCCCACTAGTTCCTGCAACACGCGGAACGCCGCGATCTCCATGGCACGGGGCAATCCCTTTTCCAGACCGAACATGACCAGTTCCACATCGAATTCACCTTTTACTTCGATCGCATTCCGCAAATCTGTAATGGCTCCGCGTAAACCGAATTCCGTTAGCGCACCGGAAAGCATGTCGTGACTTACTTGCCTCACTTCGCCCACGGCATGGTCCAACAGGTCGTGGACTTTTTGGTATTGTTGCTGTTGTTCACCTTGTATCAACGACAACCGGTTCTCCAGCGCACCGAACTGCAATTTGATCGCGCTGAGCATGGATCCCAAGCGATCATGAAGGTCCTTGGCGATCCGCTGCCGCTCCTTTTCCTGCCCCTCCATCATGGCATTCAGGGCTCCGATCTCCTGCTCCTTCAACAATTCATGGATCCGTTGGTCGTGCAGCACTTTCTCTTGTTGCGCCAACCGTTTCCGGTGGATCATATTGCGATAGAACAATCCCAGTATGACCACTAGCGCGGCACATACACCGATCAGAATATCGCGTTGTAGACCCTTCCTTCTCTTCACCTCGCGTTCCTTTTCCAGTTCCACTGTTTGTATGGCGATGGTGCGTTCCTTTCGCTCCGTATCGTACACCACTTCCAACTCGTTCATGTTCCGACTGAAAAGCATGGTCCTCAAGGAATCCTGTAATAAGCTGTATCGCGCAACGTTCAGGTAAGCCTCATTGGGGTTCTCCAATGCGAAATACCATTCGCCCAATCGCGAACGCGTTTGCTTTTCCAACTCCGCCAAACCCATACGCTTAGCTGTGGCCCCTGCCTTTTCCAACATGACCACAGCTTCATTTTTCCGTCCTAAGCTCCACAAAGACTTGCTCCACATCTGGTGGACCTTGGCGATGCCAGCAGAATCACCCAAGACCTGTTTTTGGATGATTGCTTCACGATATAGCTGGTCCGCTTTTTTATCATGACCGATGGCAGAATGGGCCGATGCCGAAAAGGTTAGCAGATCGGATGCTAAGTACGCATTGGTACTTTTCATAGCCTGATACGCTGTGTCGTAGATCGCAATGGCTTCAGCGTATCGTTTGGTCATATACGCCACCGCACCCAAGTTCGAATAGGCACTATTCGCCAACCGTGCATGACCCAAAGCAGCTGCCTCGCGGGAACATTGTAGGTATGCATTCCACGCCTCTTCCATCCGGTCCTGATCGTAGAAAATATTCGCCTGATCGATCTGTGCCATCAACCGGCCATAATCATATCCGATGCTATCGGACAGTGTTTCCGCTCTCAAGAGGTCCGACAACGCCAAGTCATATTTCAACGCCATGCGTTGAACCTCCCCTCGCACGACCAACAGATCAATGTATTCCGGCAAGTAAACCGTCGTATCAAGCAACGACAAGGATCGTTCAATGGCCAGAAATGCTTTCGCTTTGATCTTCATTTTTTTGAAGACCATGGCCTGAACCAAAAAACCCATGGATCGGAGCTGGCTTTCATTGGCCGGCACTATGCGTTCCAGCGAATCCAGTACGACCAGTGCCTGAGCCAGGCTATCCGCTCGAAAGTGAGCCGCACCTAAGCAAAGCAGCCCCAACCGCCTATCCGCTAATTCTTTGGAGCCATTCAATTTCCTGTAAAGCACAACGAATTCCTCCGGCAGATCATTGTTGAACACCTTCCTGAATGCGGCGTATGAGGCACTCGGTTCAGCAGCATTAGCTTGATCGCGAAAGCCGAAAACAATGGCGAACAACACGATAATACCGATCGATCGCATGGCTTAAGGTCGATGACCTGCATCGAGTTTTACATCATTATTGAACTTGATCAGATCCGCGTTCATCTTCTTCATTCTGTTCTCCAGCCGAACAATTCGACGCTTGATTTGAATGGGAATAGCGGGCGACATGGTGCATGCTTCCGGGTGTCGCAAACAGATCTCCTTGCCCAGTTCGATCGCTGATCGTCGCGTTTGAGAAATGAGCTTTCCATGCAATTCGATCCGTTCGATCAACTTCTTCACGATGGGTGGTACTGGAGGATCCTCTTCGGCAGGCGGAGAACCCTCCTCCTCCTCGCCACAATCAGGATCACATATCGGAGACTCAACCTCGCTCACACTTGAGATCGATGGAGACCAACACCCCCCAGAGCTTGCGCCTAGATACCGGGATACGGTCTCTCCCAGATCTGTCACCACTTCCGGTGCCAGTATTTCGCGGATCAACCCGCTGCGGCAATGCAACGCAGGATAATCCCAACAAGTCCCATCACCGGACACATAGGCCAACTCCGCAACATCAGGGGGATAGACCCGGTGATAATAAGCTTCCATCTGCCGTTGAACAGCATCGATCACTGGTTCGATAGCGGTACCTGGATACAATTGCCGCAATCCCTCATCAATCGCCCATGCATCGGCCTGTACCTCACAAGCCGTGGCACGTCCTGATTCCTTTTCGCCAAAGACATGGCCTAATTCGTGCAAGACCATAAAAACCTTGTATTCTTCCCCTACTTCGGGATTCCGATAAAACGTGGATGGGATGAAGATCGTGGCTTCGGTTCCGGATCCTCCCGTACCGACACGATCAGGAAAACCAGCGATCGATGGAAGTGGTACCGAGCAGTTATCCCCGTTCGAAACGCTGGTAATGAGAAGCGCATTCAATGCATCATAGCTGAAGAGCTCGCTACATGCCACTCTATTTACAGCCGCGGTAAGTTCCAAGTCCGCAGGACAAGTCCCAGCGATGTCCAGAACTGCGCCTGCACAGGTTTCCACCTCGGGAGAGGGACTGTTATCCGAAATTTCGAGGACCTGCGAGCACGCTTCGGGCATGGCATATACTGGTTTCCCGTTCCGTTCCTTGGCGAAATCACGTAATTCCTGATCCTGACGAATTGCACGCGCCTCACGCAATTGTTCGAGCTCTATCGGTGCAAGGTCCTTCAACTCCAAGCAGGTGCAGTAGCACGCGCTGTCCTTACCAGCGTACCAGACCACCCGTTCCTTCGGGATCAACCTAGCACATAGCCCATCCGTTCGCTGCCTCAGGTCGGCTTCGTTAGGGCATCTGCGCAGTTTTGGATGCAAAGGTTGTCCTTGAACTGAACCTAGCAGCAAGCCCATGATCATGAGGACCCACGGACGTGGCCTCAGGTACAGCACCTCGACGGACATTACCCTTTGCATCACTCAACGTTTCACCCTGCGTGTCGTCTTAACCACGCGGACCACCCGAATAGTGATCACCTTATCCGCGGTCGGCCCGCCACCAGACGCGTCCGCAACCGTTGGCTTTTCCTCTTCGAGTACGCGACCAGCCTCATCCAATACCTGCACGGTGATCTCACGTGGCCCTTTGCCTGTGTATATGATCCCCAGACGCCAAGTATCCTGCTCTTCCTGAGCCCCTCCTTGCACGTATTTCAGCTGCCGTGTGTTCATGTCCCCGATAGCGGTAAGGTCATCCGCCAACACGTAATCCTTATCACGCGTTACGATCGCGGTGTATTCCATTCCTTTCTTCTTCGGTGTGATAGTTTGGATCTTCCAGCTCATTTTCGTTCGGTTTAAGTTGATCTCAGTTGCTTGATAGTCCGTTGCCCCAACCCCGTTCCATGGCATACTTGACCATTCCAGCGGTGTTGTGGATATCGAGTTTATGCATGATGTTCTTTCGATGCGTTTCCACGGTCTGTGGGCTTATGAACAGGTCTTCCGCGATCTCTGAACTGGAACGACCAGCGCATACGCGCAGAAGGACCTCCTTTTCCCGTTTGGAAAGTGATACGTAATCCATGTCGCCAGTACGGTCCTTGTACCGGTCCGATCGTTCCAGCATCTGTTCCACGTCCTTGGCCAAGTACCGGTAGCCATCATGAACGGTCTGGATAGCCACCATCAATTCATCCTTGCCAACATTCTTCAATACGTAGCCACTTGCGCCAGCTGCCAACAATTCGTTCACGAACTCCTTATTGTTGTACATGCTCAATATGAGCACTTTACTGTTCTTACAACACTTCAATAAGGCACGTGTGGCTTCGATCCCGTCCATTTCCGGCATGCTGATATCCATCAACACGACATCCGGATGCAGTTCCTTGCTCTTCTCAACTGCTTCGATCCCATTCGCAGCACGACCTATAACATTGATGTGCGGATGATGTTGCAACAAGGATTCCAAGCCATCCAGTATGATGGATTGATCATCGACGAGTAACATGGAGATGGTTTCCATTGGTGGGTAGAACAAATGTAGACGGAAGGTATCGCTTCCAAAATACCCGGAAGTAGGTAATGTTCAGAGCCCATATCCATAGATGAATTGCGGCGTGACACACCCATCCACCGTGCGTAATCGACCCAGCAACAAGGACCTCTGAAACTCCTACTCGAACAAACTACCCGGTTTCGCAACCGGTGCTTTGCCCAAGTGCTTATATGCTCGCTCCGTTGCGAGCCGACCACGAGGCGTGCGCATGAGGTAACCCTCCATGATCAAGAACGGTTCGTAAACCTCTTCGATGGTTCCTGCTTCCTCGCCAACAGCCGTGGCCACGGTATTCAAGCCGACGGGTCCGCCAGCGAATTTGTCGATGATCGCAAGAAGGATGCGGTTATCCATTTCATCCAGACCATGGGCGTCCACATTCAAAGCCTTCAATGCGAACTGTGCGATCTTCAGATCAATGGTGCCATCGCTTTGTATCTGTGCGAAATCACGAACGCGACGCAATAATGCATTGGCTATGCGCGGAGTTCCACGACTCCTTCGAGCGATCTCATCGGCCGCTGTATCCACAATGGGCACGTTCAATAAACCTGCACTGCGCTTAATGATCCCCTTCAGCGTGGCCGAATCATAATAATCCAACCGACTATTAATGCCGAATCGTGCACGTAATGGCGCCGTGAGCAAACCGCTGCGTGTGGTCGCACCTACAAGGGTGAACGGATTCAACGCGATCTGAACGGTACGTGCGTTGGGGCCAGCATCAATGACGAGATCAATGCGATAATCCTCCATCGCGCTGTAGAGGTATTCTTCGATCACAGGTGTAAGTCTGTGGATCTCGTCTATGAACAACACATCATGCGGCTCCAGGTTCGTGAGCAACCCAGCAAGGTCCGCCGGTTTATCCAGAACCGGGCCGCTGGTCACGCGGAAACCAACGCCCATTTCTTGCGCTATGATGTTGGCCAGCGTGGTCTTCCCCAATCCCGGTGGGCCATGCAATAGCACATGATCCAACGCTTCATCACGTTGTTTAGCGGCCTGTACAAAGATCTTCAGGTTGTCCGTTACGGCCTTCTGACCTGCGAATTCTCCGAACTGTCGAGGACGCAGCGATTGCTCAAGCTCCTTATCAGAACTGGAGCGTTGTTCATCGCGTACGTCGAAACCATCGGACATGGGGCGAAGGTAATACGGTGTACCGTTGCGCACTTGCCTTATGCAAACTCCTACCTCAGGATGTTATTCACTGCTCTGAACTGCACGCCAAATATCTCCGAAGAACACCTTCAACCCGAACATATAGGTCGGTGCGGTGATCTGTTCGTCCAGGCTATCACGCGTGCGTATCGCTAAGCGAAAACCAAGACCGCCTCCTATCGCGAAATACTTCAGGAATTTGTAATGCACGGTCATTGCGGGTTCATATATGATAAGTCCGGTTCTTAGCAATTTCCGTTTACGACCTTCCGTGTCCTTGTAGATCACCGATCCGGATCCAAAACCCAACTGCACCGGAATACGCACTTCCCAATTCCGCCGCTGGTAGAATGCGTAATCAACGTATGCCGCTATATACCCTATGCGTAACCGTGTGGTGATCGCCCCTTGTCCAGGAACCTCTCTTACCTGTTGGACCGGAGTGAACAAGAAACTGTAGCCAAGGCCATATTGGAATCTATGTCCGTGTTCGTAACCGACCTTGACACCAACAATACGCACATTCCTGTTACTGATGAATGAACCTCGCAGATCAGCTTTTACGACTAAACGTGGTTCCTCTTTCAGAAAAAGACCGATGCTATCCAGTAACTGCGCCTTGATGTTAAGAGCGCTTACAAGAATAAGAATAGCGATGAGGTAGCGCATAAATGCGAAATGTCCGCTCCCAAAGGTGCGGACATTTCTCTCTGCGCTTAACGATCGAACTCACTTTCGATCAACCATCCGGTGCGAATTGTGTGATCGATCTTTTGATCCGGACGAACCATGATCTGATCATCATTCAGGGCATACCATGGTTCGCCCCTACGCTGATCAATGACCTTTGGTCAATGTTCCTCTTCTCCTGGTTCCAATGGTGTGATCTGGCTTACCCAATCCTCTGCTTTACCAGGCTTGCTGTAATCATATGGCCAACGATGAACAACAGGCAACGGACCAGGCCAGTTACCGTGCAAATGCTCCACAGGTGTGGTCCACTCCAATGTATTGCTCTTCCACGGATTTGGAACGGTCTTAGGCCCACGGAATATGCTGTAGAAGAAATTGTAGGTGAATACAACCTGTGCCAAAGCTCCGATAATGGCGAAAATGGTGATCAGAATATTCAGATCAACAACACCATCGAACATCCGGAACTCACTGTAGCTGTAATAGCGACGTGGAGCGCCAGCCAATCCGATGAAGTGCATGGGGAAGAATACGCCGAACGCACAGATGAACGTCACCCAGAAGTGCGCATAGCCCAACTTGGTGTTCATCATCTTACCATACATTTTCGGGAACCAATGGTAGATACCCGCGAACATTCCGAAGATCGCGCTCATTCCCATTACGATGTGGAAGTGAGCTACCACGAAATAGGTGTCGTGCACATTGATATCCAGCGCGCTATCAGCTAAGATGATGCCTGTTAATCCACCAGCGATGAACGTAGCTACAAGACCAATGCTGAACAACATCGCCGGGGTGAATATGATATTGCCTCGCCACAATGTGGTGATGTAGTTGAACACCTTCACGGCAGAGGGTATCGCGATCAACAACGTGGTGAAAACAAAAACACTGCCCAAGAACGGATTCATACCCGTAATGAACATATGGTGACCCCAAACCAGGAAGCTGAGGAATCCGATCGCCAGTATCGATCCGATCATCGCCCGGTAACCGAAGATCGGTTTACGTGCGTTGGTGGAGATGATTTCCGACGTAATACCCAAAGCAGGCAGCAAAACGATATAAACCTCAGGATGCCCCAAGAACCAGAACAAGTGCTGGAACAGGATCGGACTTCCGCCCATATTGTCCAACGCCTCACCAGCAATGTGAATATCACTCAAAAAGAAGCTGGTTCCCAATGAACGATCCAATAAAAGCAACAATGCTGCGCTCAATAGAACGGGGAAACTGAGCACACCCAATACGGCAGTGAGCAATATCGCCCACATGGTCAATGGCATGCGCGTCATGCGCATGCCCTTGGTACGCAGATTCAAAATGGTCACAACATAATTCAACCCACCCATCAAGGAGCTGGCAATGAACAACGCCATACTCACTAGCCAAAGCGTCATACCCGTACCAGAACCAGGCATGGCTTGCGGCAATGCACTCAACGGCGGGTAAATGGTCCATCCACCAGAAGCCGGACCTCCTTCAACAAAGAGCGACGCCAACATGATCACACTGCTCATGAAGAAGAACCAATAGCTCAGCATGTTGATAAAGCCGGATGCCATATCACGTGCACCTACCTGCAAGGGGATCAACAGATTCGCGAACGTGCCGGAAAGGCCACCTGTGAGCACGAAAAACACCATGATGGTGCCATGGATCGTGACAAGCGCGAGATACATATTCGGATTGAGCACACCGCCGGGTGCCCACTTATCGCCCAAGAAAAAGTTCGTGAACGCAAACCCTTCGTCAGGCCAAGCCAATTGCAACCGGAAGATCAATGACATGATCACCGCTACCCATGCCATAATGATGGCAGTTACCAAGAACTGCTTGCTGATCATCTTGTGATCATGCGAGAAAAAATACTTCGACACGAAGCTTTCCTCGTGATGATGATGCGCTGCGTGAGCGTTTCCGTCTGTATGTGCAGTGGCCCCCATGATATTCAGGTCCTAAATTCGGTTCAATGTGCTGCGGCTACCACCGGCGCCGCTACTGGTACGATCACTTGCGTTGTATCGGCAGATGCCTCAGGAATCGTAACTTCCTCAACACCTCCTTGGAACGGCTTCTTCTTTGCTTCTTTCAGCCATGCATCATATTCTCCGGCTTCGGTAACCATCAACGGCATCTGCATGTTATAGTGGCTTGCTCCGCAGATCTTATTACACAGCAAAATGAATTCGAATTGATCATCCTTCATTACGTGTGTGCGCATACTGTCACTTGTAATTGTAGGTGTCATCTTTATGGATGTGGTCATGCCCGGGACAGCATTCATCTGAGCGCGCAAATGCGGCATATAAGCGCTGTGCAACACATCCCGTGAGCGGATCAACAACTCAACCTCCTTGTGCACTGGCAAATAGAAGTCTTTCGTTACAATGTCATCGGCACCACGGTTGTAGATGCTCTCATTTCCCATGGTCTTCAGGTCCTGGTCCATGACCGTCCTAAGATTCACAATACGGGCTTGAATACGTTGCTTCAATTCCAAGCTCTTTTCCAATTCATGCCGTTTTTCAGCTGGCAAAATCCCATGCGCTAGTGTGCTGTCGATCTCCGCGATCTCCACATCCAATTCACCCATTCGCTTCGCAACACTTTCAGGCGTAACGATCCCCAATGGATTATCGCTATTGATCAACCGGAAATCACTCGCGCCTAGCACACCGTCATCTCCAGGATAACGTGCGGTCCAATCAAATTGCTTCGCATAAAGTTCCACGCGCAGAGCATCGGGACCTGCAACTGTCGTGATCTTTTGCCAGCTGTTCAAACCGTAGATAATGATCACAGCCAGAACAGCAGCTGGAACAACGGTCCAGATCAACTCCAATGTATTGTTGTGCGGCTGCCAGAATGCTTTACGATTCTTATCGTACTTGTACTTGCCTGCGAAATAGAAAAGCAACACATTCGTAGGAACGAATGCTACTAAGAGAATCCACCAGTTGAAATTCATCAACCAGTCGGTCTCCACTCCGTGCTCACTTGCAGCCAAAGGCAACATTTCATCCCAGTACGCCCAAGTAAGCCACGCAAAGAATAGGAAGTAAGCAACACAGAACGCCCACATCAACATAGCGTTCATGCGATTATCGGCCGGTGAAATATCCTCCTCGCGCTTGCCTGTCAACCGTGCGGTAAGCTCATATACACGAGCCAATTGAGCGATGGCCAGCACGCCCATTACAACCACGAAAAGTATCAACAACTTCGTCATCGTTCAACTATCAGATCTGGTGATGAATACTTTCATCTTTGTAAGGATGGTTCACCGGCGTGAGTGGTGCCTTTGTCAAGTTACTCAGCACAACGAACATGAACATACCCAAGAATGCAACGAACATTCCGATCTCCAATAAGCCTAGGCCATGGAAATCATGTCCCAATGCGCCTGGCATGACCATCATGTTCGTATCCAACCAGTGTCCGAGCAATATTATTGAACCTACACCGATCAAGAATTTCGGGTTGCGTTTGGCATCGCGGCTCATTAACAGCACCATTGGCAATGCGAAATTAATGAAGAACGTACCCCACATTAACCATGGATGCGAATTGATCCGCTCCTGGAAATAAGTTACTTCCTCCGGAATGTTACTGTACCAGATCAACATGAACTGACTGAAATACAAGTAGCTCCATAGGAAACTGATCGCAAACACCCATTTACCCATGTCCTGGATATGGCTGTTGTTCACCTGTGGCAGGTATCCCTTACGCTTCAAGTAAAGCACAATGATGACAGCTGTGATCATGGAGCTTACCCACATTCCCGCGAAGGTGTACCATCCGAAGAGCGTACTGAACCAATGCGTATCAATGCTCATGATCCAGTCCCAAGAAAGCATGCTGCTGAATACTGCGAAACATACAAGGAACACGGCACTTCGACGATAGTTCAACAAGTGGCGCTTGACCAATGTTTCCCCGCTGAGCTGGTCCATTTCCAAACTTTGTTTGCGGAACCAACGGGCAAAGATCAAGAATGTTCCCAAGTACACGAGTGTGCGGATCCAGAAGAACGGAAGATTCAAATACGGCCTCTTCCCTGCAATGATCCCATCAAAATTCGGATTGGCAACGGCACCTGCTACGGTTGCATCATTCGTATAGGATGCTTCGTGTCCTTCACCTACCATATATTCGCTATAAAGCGTGTGGTCCATCCAATGGTAAACATGGTTCAAGTGCAACGATGCCGCAATGAGAACAATGCACAATGTGATCGCACCGATCGGCAAGTAACCGTAGATACCTTCATATACGCGCTTGACCATGACCGTCCACGCTGTTTCCGTTGCGTAGCCTAGTGCGTAGAAAAATAATGCGCCGAGACTTATCCCTAGAAAGAAGAAGCTGTTCACGAGTAAGCTGCTCCATCCACGCTGGCCCAGACTTTCCGCCGCATGGTGATCGCCCTTGGCGTAGAAGAAGCCGATAAGCATGGTCACCACGCCCAGCATTATTGCTGCCATACTTAGGGTGCGGGCCCGTTTGCTGAAGGTGAAGTTCATCGCTGTTCCTTTATCAATTGGCTACCACTGCGATAACCGTATCGGATACTGTAACTGGTGTGGCCGATGGCATTTTGCCATCCGCCTGTAGAAATTTCACATACTGGATGACCGTCCACCGCTCTTCTTTGTTAAGCTGTGAGGCGTGGCTACCCATTGCACCCTTACCATACGTTAGGGTGTGGAACATCTTTCCTTCCGGTAATTCCTTCAATGGACCATTGTAAGCCAGTGGTGGTGGATGTCCGCCTTTATTGATCACGGCCCCATCGCCCATACCTTTTTCGCCATGGCATTGGGTACACATCATCTCATATATCGCTTTTCCTTTCTCTACGGATGCTTCCGACATCGTGATCGGACTGCGCAAATTCAAGCCTGCTGCCTCATAGCCCTCCAGCGTGTTCGGATAGGCATAAGGTAAATTGTAGACCGCCTTACTTGCATCGTTCGCAAATACGATCGTTCCAGGTACCGGTTTTCGGGCACTAGGACGCATACGTTGCTCCACCGCCAATTCATTGCTGAACCAATACGGATCCTGACCGTAGTCAACATAGGCTTCAACTGCAGGGCTGCGGTACATATCCGGCATGTACTCCACACCAGGGCTTTGTGTATCACCACCGCAGGAGGCCATCAGTACCACAACACCTACAAGAGTGCCAACGGTCTTAACTGTTTGCTTCGCGTTGCTCATGGTTCAATACTGGCGTTCGTTGATCTCGAACACCGGGGTGCTACGCAACATGCTGGTAATTGCATCAGAGCTATGTCCGTGGTTGTCAGCGGTGCGCACTTCGATGATGAACTTATCGTCCGTGGAACGTGGATCCGGATTGCGTGCAGGCATGCCGGGCAAGGTCTTATTGCGGATCAAATAGGTGATGGACATACCGTGGGCCGCACAAAGCACCGTGAATTCGAACATGACCGGCACGAATGCAGGGATGTTCTGGTACAAGGTCATGTTCGGTTTACCACCGATGTTCATCGGCCAATCCCAGATCATGAAATAGGTGATACCCAAGATCGCCAAGGAAAGACCCGTGAGACCGTACATGAATGCAGCGATCGCCAAGCGGGTCCTCTTGATCCCTATGATCGGATCGATACCATGCACCGGGAAAGGCGAGAATACGTCCTTCACCTTAACGCCGTTGGATACAAGCTTACGCGCTCCGTCCTTCAGCTGTTCTGGATCTTCGTAGACCGCGTATATGACCGAATTCGCCATTAGTCGTGTTGATGGTTTGCAGCGTCTTTCTTATAGCTCTCGCCGCTGGTCTTCAAAATGGATTTCACCTCGTTCAGCGCCAATACCGGGAAGTAGCGGGCGAAGAGCAGATAGAAGGTGAAGAAAATTCCTATCGTTCCTAAAAATACGCCGGCATCGACCCAGGTCGGGTGGAACATATTCCAGCTACTTGGCAGGTAATCACGATGCAAACTGGTTACGATTATCACAAAACGTTCGAACCACATTCCGATATTCACTATGATGCTCATGAAGAAGGTGAATGCCAGATTGGTACGCAGTCCTTTGAACCAGAAAACCTGTGGACTAACCACGTTACAAGTCATCATGGCCCAATAGGCCCACCAGTATTTACCGGTTGCACGGTTAATGAACGCATAGCTCTCGTACTCCACACCGCTATACCAGCTCATGAATAGCTCAGTGATGTATGCCACACCCACAATGGATCCAGTAACAATGATCACGATGTTCATGTACTCAATGTGCTTCCGTGTGATGTATGCTTCCAAGTGCATCACTTTGCGCATGACCAGCAGAAGCGTTTGCACCATGGCGAATCCACTGAATACAGCACCGCTAACGAAGTAGGGGGGGAAGATGGTGGTGTGCCAACCAGGGATCACCGATGTTGCGAAGTCGAAACTCACCACGGAGTGTACCGAGAATACGAGCGGTGTGGCGACTCCTGCCAAAACCAAGCTCACCTCCTCGAACCGCGTCCATGCTTTCGCATTGCCTGTCCAGCCAAAACTGAGGATGCCGTACATCTTCTTCATACCCGGCTTGGTCACTTTGTCACGAATGGTCGCAAAGTCAGGAATAAGACCGATGTACCAGAACACAAGGGATACACTGAAATACGTGCTAATAGCGAACACATCCCATAACAAAGGGCTGTTGAAGTTGACCCAAAGCGACCCGAATTGGTTTGGAAGTGGAAACACCCAATAGCCCAACCAAAGACGACCCATGTGAAGGAGTGGGAACATTGCCGCCATGATAACGGCGAAAATGGTCATCGCCTCAGCAGAACGGTTCACGGCCATCCGCCATTTCTGACGGAACAAAAGCAACACCGCACTGATCAACGTTCCCGCGTGACCAATTCCGACCCACCATACGAAGTTGGTGATATCCCATGCCCAATCGACCGACTTATTCAATCCCCAAGTACCAATACCCTTGCTCAGCAAATAAACGATACAGCCTATGCCATACAAGGCAATAAGTGCCGCAATGGAGGTAAGCACGTACCATCCCCGTGGCGCTTTCGCCTCAATGGGGCCTACGATATCCTGTGTAATATCGTGGTAGGTCTTGTGACCTAGGATAAGTGGTTGTCGGATCGCTGCTTCTGAATGCATTTCTGCTTTTCGTATTGCTTAGCCGTGGTGGGCCGTTGCTTCTTCTTCTACGTTACGCACCTTCACGAGGTAATTCACATTGGGTTTTACACCAACTTCTTCCAACATATGGTAGCTGCGGGTGCTGCTCGCTTTGGCAAGTATTGTACTCTTCTTGTCGTTCAGGTCGCCGAATACGATGGCGCCGGTTCCGCAGCTTGCTGAACACGCTGTTTGGATCTCACCATCGATCACCGCACGACCAGACTTCTTCGCTTCCAATTTACCGGCCTGGATGCTCTGAACACACATGCTGCATTTCTCGATAACACCGCGGCCGCGTACTACTACGTCCGGGTTCAAGACCATACGGCCAAGATCGCTGTACGCCGGATTCACTTCAGCGAACTTATCGCTCACATAGTTGAACCAGTTGAAGCGACGCACTTTGTATGGGCAGTTATTCGCACAGTAACGCGTACCGATGCAACGGTTATACGCCATCATATTGAGGCCTTCGTTGCTATGTGTAGTAGCTGCAACCGGACAAACCGTTTCGCACGGTGCATGGTTGCAATGCTGGCACATCACCGGCATGAACACGACTTTCGGATTCTCGCTTGGCACCTCCATATCGAGGTACATGCTGATCTTGCCAATATCCTCGTGTTTTGCCCGCTCTTTGGTCATGTCGGAACTGTAATAGCGATCCAAACGCAACCAATGCATTTCACGGCTGCGACGAACTTCGTCCTTACCAACAACCGAGATATTGTTCTCCACGTTACATGCTGTGATGCATGCACCACAACCAATGCAACTGTTCAGGTCAATGCTCAATCCCCAACGATGGCCAACACCTTCAACAGGGTGGTCTTCCCAAAGATTGAATTCCGCAACCGGCTTCTTGTCGCTGCTGTTGATCACACCATCGCCGTTCACATCTTCATGCACCACCATTTCGTGGGGGTGATTGAACGCACGGACGTCACCGCTCTTGAATACGCCCAATGATGTTTCCTTCACAATGCTGTGACGGTCCATCGCTGTCAAGTGCGTCTGTGTGATCGCAACAGGATATGTTTCACCCGTTGCCGTTACCAAAACATTGAGGTTCTCATAACCAACAGTGCCGTTCATGGTCGTGAACGGATAAGCATTGCGACCTACTGGACGTAGTACATCGTTCTCATCCGTCACACATGCAGCGCGACCAACGCGCTCGCCATTCGCCCCACGACCATAACCCAATGCTATTGCAATGGTACCGACCTTCTGACCTGGCGATGGCACAACAGGCAATGTTACCTCGTAATCACCTGCTTTAACGGTAACCAAACTTGCCGGCGCCTGCTCTCCCAAATACGTATTCAGACCCATGCGCTCTACATCCACAAAGCTCATGCACACATAGTTATCCCATGTGATCTTGCTGAGTGGATCAGGCATCTCCTGCAACCATGGGTTATTGGCATGCTGACCATTACCCAAGGCTTCAGTGGTATACAATTGCAGTTCCCACTCACCCGCACCGGATGCTGCTTGTTTTACCGCTGATGCAGCTGCGGAGGCGTTTCCGGAATAGGTGATCACCTCATCGGTTGAACCAGGTGCATCATAGCCACCATTCCCCAACGCCATGTTCCAGGTATCCTCGAACAGGCCGGATACTCCAGCCATGGCAGCGCTCCAATTTCCCTTGATGAAATCGTGATAACTACCACCGACACCACTCCAACGCAAAAGGCTTTCCTGCCATTGCCGTGTTTCGAACAACGGATTGATGGTAGGCTGAACCAAGGTGTAACGGCCTGGTTTAGGAAGGTGATCGTTCCAGGATTCCAAGTAATGGCTATCCGGACAGATGTAGTTGCATAGACTACCCGTTTCATCGGCGTAACCACTGAAACTGACCGCAAATGTCTTCGCAACTCCGGTCTTGAAGTCCGCAGCATTCGGTAAGCTGTATGCCGGATTAACGCCAGCGATCAACACAGCACCAACGGTACCTGCGTTCATATCCTTTACCAATTGTGCAACGGCAGCATCATCACCTTGGCTGAAATTGGTGTGGTTCACCAGATCGATGGTATTGCCGTAGTTGCCCAACATCATATTGATGCTGTTGACAACGGTCTGCACACTTTCATTGTTGATGCCACAAAGCACCACGCTACGACCACTTGCCGCTGCCAAGGCTTTTGCTGCATTTGCTGTAACTGCATCCACTTCGGCATTACTTCCTCCTATGGCCACACCGCCCGTGCTTTTCGCGATCTGATCGTGCAAGCTGATCACCGCCAAAGGCAATTCACTCACCTTCAACGCATGACGGACATCGGCATTAGCACCGGTTATGCTCATACGCGCTTCGAACTGGAAGTGCTTGTTCATTGCTCCGTTCGGATCGCGGCGACTACCGTACTGCCATGTATTCTCCGTTGTGCTACCCCAGCTGCTCAAGAAATCAGCGCCTACACCTACAATTACGTCGGCTTTGGTGAGATCATAGCTAGGCATCACACGCTTTCCGAAGCTTTTCAGATTCGCATTCGTAACACCACTATAGCTGATGGTATCATATTGAACGTGCTCAACCGTTGGGAAACGTTCCTTCAATTTCGCAACGGCACCTTTCGTACTTGGGCTGATCACGGTATCAGATAGCACAACAATGCGTTTACCAGCTGTGGAAACTTCGTTCAACTTGGCACCGACCGCCTTGTCCGCATCGCTCCATGAAATATGGCTCCATCCGCCATCACCACCGCGCATTGCAGGTCGTTTCAAGCGCATGCTATCATACAACTCAAGAACACTTGAGTTGATCCGTGCATTTACGCTACCGACAGCCAAATTCGGATTGCGGTTGATACCCATACGCGGGTTGCCCTTCACGAAGATCGGGCGTCCTTCACGTGTCTTTACAAGAATGCTGGCGAAATCTTCGCCATCATAGAAGGTACTTGCATACCAGTTGGCCACACCGGGTGTGATCTCCTCCGGCTTATTCACATAAGGAATGCTCTTGATCACCGGTGTCTCGCAAGCAGCCAGCGTAGCTGCTCCGATCCCGAAGCCCAAGAACTTCAGAAAATCACGGCGGCCCGTGCTAGCGCCCGAGAAGTTCGGATCGCTCAGTACCTGGTCAATGGCCAGATCCTGAGGGAACTCGTTCTCACGGCCCTTGATCATTTCAGGGTCCTGCGTGAGGTCCCCTTGATCCATCCAATATCGCTTCGTGCTCGACATGCGGCTCTTAGTAGTGGCACTTGGCGCATTCCCAGCCACCAAGTTCCTTAACAGTGATCTTATCGTCCTCTAGGTATTCCATCAATTGTTCGTGACCCATATCGGTCTCTTCCAATCGTGCCATTACTTCATCATAATAACCGTTACCGGCCATTTTAACTTCCTTGGTATTGTGGCAATCGATGCACCAGCCCATTGTAAGCGGTGACCATTGCTCAACTACGTCCATCTCCGTATCCACTGGACCGTGGCACTCCTGACATTCCAATTGGCCAATGACCACGTGCTGTTGGTGATTGAAATAAACGTGATCGGGCAGGTTGTGCACCTTTACCCAACGGATAGGCTCTTCCTCTCCGGTATAGCTCTGTGTAGCGGGGTCCCAGCCGATTGCGGCATAGATCTTTGCGATCTCCTTGGTACCGGTCTTTTTCCCCGTATCTACCGATTTATGGCAATTCATGCACACGTTGGTGCTTGGGATGCCTGCATGCTTGCTCTTGCTAGCACTGCTGTGGCAATACTGGCAATTGATCGCTAGGTTGTCCGCCCCAGCGTGTAGCGTATGGTCGAATGCGATCGGTTGCTCAGGCTTGTAGTGCGCTACTTCCTCACCACCGTAAACGCCGATGTTGAACGCTGCATCCCATAAGGCCAAAAAGCCCCAGACCACAAAGAACAATACGATGATCGTAGCAAAGGCCTTGTTCTTCCAAGCCCATCCTTTAGCACGCTGCCAGCGCGTTAGATCCTCCAATGCCGCACGACCCTCTGCTTCTCGAACCGCATTGTCCAAGCTGCGTTTTACACCACCTAAGGATGCTGCCACGATAGCAAGCAACAGTGCGATAACAATGAGCCATGTCCAAGCACTGCCAGCGCCTTCATCGTTCGAGGCTGTTTCTGGCCCAGGAGTCGGCCCTGGAGCTACTGGTGCAACATAATTGTCGGCGTAGTACAAGATCGCATCGATCTCTTCATCCGTTACGGCGTTGGCCGTCATTACGCTTTTGTTCCATTTCTCAAACAAGGCAGTAGCGTAGGGATTCCCCGTTTTTAAGTATGCAGTGCTGTTCTTGATCCAAGCATGCAGATCACCTTGACCATCCCAGCGCCCGATAGCACCCTTCAAAGCAGGGCCGGTCATATCCTTATCCGGCTTGTGGCAGCTTGCGCAATTGCCTTTGAATAGCTTTTCTCCGGCAGCATAGGTGGCCGCGTCGGCTCCTTGGGCTTGTACCGTAGACATGCCGAAAGCCAAGAAGAAAGCGAAAGTGGCGACTAGGAGTTTGATGGAATGTTTCGAGATCCTTGCTACAAGCGGCATTCAGAGCAAATTGAGGGGGATGACCACATTTTTCATCCGGGCGCAAAAGTAAACGCCGGACCGAAAGGACGGCTATGCTTTGTGCTACTTGTAACGGGGTTGTCACTATTTAGAGTGATTCTAAATAAGTAAACCTATTGGAACCCTTTATGGATCACGCCGTTGAGCAATTTCCGACCGGTGCGACTATGGCCGATCCAATAGTACGTGGAGCATATTTATATCATGCCCCATTTCGTTCAGGTGAATTTGTTCGGCATACTTTTGGCCTCATGTTACGCATGCGTTCCATTATTCATTTCATCCTGTTCCTCTGTACCGTTCTGCCTGCTCTTGCACAGGAAGATGATGAGCCTGTACGGTTATTCGAACCGTACAAACCAGCGCAGATCATACTCGATACGGATTCGCCCGTTATTGACACCGTGCATGCCGTATTACCAATGAGACCGGGAAAGGTCACCTACCTGGTCTCGCCAGCCATTGAGAAGTTAATGTCCGATTATGCAGATCGGAAACACCCGCTCCGCGGATACCGCGTGCAGATTTTCCTAGGTGATCGAGCAGCTGCCGAGAATATTAAGCGTGGGTTTCTACAAAAGCACGCCGAGATACCTGCCTATTTGAGCTGGCTAGCCCCGAATTTCAAACTTCGCGTGGGCGATTTCAGAACACGACTCGAGGCTGAGAAAATGCTACATGAGCTGCGCACCACTTATCCGGGTTGTTTCATTGTTCCGGATGAGGTAGAGATGCCACGGTTATAGTACCAAATGCACTTCGATCCCGAACTAGTCGGATCCGAAAAAGCCCGGTGTTCAGCCGGGCTTTTCCATTTCGTTCGAACCACGCGATCTACCTGTCGTCCAAGGTACGTTTTACCTCCACCATTTCGAAGGATTCCACGTTATCGCCTACTTTGATGTCGTTGAAGTTCTTGATGCTTAGGCCGCACTCGTAACCGTGAGTGACCTCCTTGGCATCGTCCTTGAAACGTTTAAGATCGCTGAGTTCGCCGGTGTATACCACGATTCCTTCGCGGATCAAGCGCACTTTATTGTTGCGGACGATCTTACCATCCAGCACGTAACAACCGGCAACGGTACCCACTTTGCTGATGCGGAAGGTCTCGCGGACCTCGGCCGTACCAACGATCTTCTCAACCTCTTTCGGAGCGAGCATGCCTTCCATGGCTTGCTTGATCTCTTCAATGGCAGCGTAGATGATGGAATACAGGCGGATGTCGATCTCTTCGTTCTCGGCCAATTTTCGTGCACCCGGTGTCGGGCGGACCTGGAAACCGATGATTATGGCGTTGGATGCGCTAGCAAGCAACACGTCACTCTCTGCAATAGGACCTACCGCACGGTGGATCACATTGACCTTGATGCTTTCCGTGGTGAGCTTCAATAACGAATCGGTGAGTGCTTCTACTGAACCATCCACATCACCTTTCACGATGATGTTCAATTCCTTGAAATCACCGATCGCCAATCGACGACCGATCTCATCCAAGGTAATGTGTTTGTGCGTACGAATGCCTTGCTCACGCTGCAATTGCTGACGACGTGTTGCGATCTGGCGGGCATCGCGATCGTCTTCGAATACTTGGAACGTATCACCCGCATTCGGCGCTCCGTCCAGACCGAGAATACTTACGGGTGTGCCAGGCGTGGCTTCTTCCACTTGCTGCCCACGTTCGTTGTACATGTTCCGTACACGACCACTGTGCTGACCTGCAAGGATCACATCGCTCTTACGCAATGTTCCACCATTCACAAGTAAGGTCGTGACGTAACCGCGGCCTTGTTCCAGTGTGCTTTCGATCACTACACCGATTGCGCGCTTTCCAGGATCGGCCTTGCGATCAAGGATCTCAGCCTCCAACAATACCTTTTCCAAAAGTTGGTCAACACCTGTTCCCTTCTTGGCACTGATCTCCTGGGTCTGGAATTTTCCACCCCACTCTTCCACCAGGATGTTCATCTGTGATAGTTCATCACGGATCTTCTCGGCGTTCGCTCCTTCCTTATCGATCTTATTGAACGCGAATACCATCGGTACACCAGCCGCTTGCGCGTGGTTGATGGCCTCACGTGTTTGTGGCATCACGCTATCATCCGCAGCAATAACAATGATCGCTATGTCGGTGACCTGTGCACCGCGTGCACGCATGGCCGTAAATGCTTCATGACCCGGTGTATCGAGGAACGTAATGCGCTTGCCACTTTCCAATTCCACGCTGTAGGCACCTATATGCTGTGTAATTCCACCTGCTTCACCAGCAATGACGTTGGCTTTACGGATATGGTCCAACAACGATGTCTTCCCATGGTCAACGTGACCCATTACGGTTACGATCGGCGGGCGCTCCACTACGCGGTCCGGATCATCCTCCTCCAGCTGCATGTCCTGCTGAACATCAGCACCTACGAATTCCACTTTGAACCCGTATTCATCGGCGATCACGGATAATGTCTCGGCATCCAACCGTTGGTTGATGCTTACCATCATGCCCAACGTGAAACAGGCCTTGATGATGTCCGTGACCGGTACGCTCATCATGCTGGCCAGCTCACTGGCCGTAACGAATTCCGTTACCTGCAATGTCTTTCCAGCCAATTCTTTCGCTGCTGCTTCTTCTTCGAAACGAACAAAGCGCTGATCGCGTTTGCCCTTACGCATCTTCGACCCACGGCTCTTTCCGGATCCGGTAAGGCGGGCCAATGTTTCGCTCACTTTGCGTTTTACGGCATTCTCATCCATTTCACCAGGCTTACCTGGTGCTGCTGGCTTTTGTGCTTGTTGAACGGCACGATCGATATTGACCGGACCGGGTTTTACAATGCGTTTGCGGCGACCACGCTCTTGTTTCTCGGTCGGCTTGCGTTCACGCTCTTTCGGTAGCTCTATCTTACCAAGTGTCTTGAGACCAGCGAGTTTTGCCACGTTCACACGAATGGTCTCCGGCTCGGCTGGTGTAGTCACTGTTGGCACAGGTGGGACAACTTCGGCAGGCTTTTCTGTTGAAGGGGCTATTGGTTCAGCCAGAACTGCCGGCGTTTCCTTCGCTTTAGCTGGCTCTTCGTTCGATGCTACTTTGGCTTTCGGCTTTTCCGTTTTGGGTTCTGCTGGTTTGGCAGGTGCCTTTTTGTCGAGATCGATCTTGCTCACCACCTTAACTCCGGCCTTTTCCACTTTGGCCTTGATGGTCTCTGGCACTGGTGCCGGCGCAGCACTGGCCTGTGTTTCAGGCATGTTATGAATAATGACCACCTCCTCTTCCCGCGCTTTGGCCGCAGGACTTGGCGGTACATCCACCAATGAAATGGACTCGCGTTCTTGACGCTGTTGAACCACCTCTTGGCTTTTCTGTTTGATCTCCTTGTCCTTACCGAACTCGCTTTGCAGCAAGCTATAAAGCTCTCCAGGGATCTTGGTGTTGGGATTGCTTTCCACAGTATGGCCTTTCCCTTCCAGGAATTCCACAACCGTGTGTAGCCCCAGGTTGAATTCCCTGGTCACCTTGCTCAATCGTATCGCCTTTTCCGTCGCTTCACTCATGCAGTACCTGCTATTGGCCTTCCTATTAGGGCGATGGGTTCACCGTCCTTATTCATTAATTGATGCGAGCATCAACTACTTAACAAATGACATTTACATCTCACGTCACTTTCATTGACCGAATGCGTGCTGGACATTCGGGTATTTCCGATCATTCGACCGGGCATTTTTCCGGTCTTTGACCGGATCGGGCGCACGATCGTGCGCCCCTACGTGGAATTGGGCGCTACGCTTCCAATTCCTCGCGCAAAATGCGGATCACCTCGTTCACGGTCTCATCCTCCAGGTCGGTACGTTTTGCTAATTCGTCCAACGGAATATCCAATACCGATCGTGCGGTGTCACATCCTATTCCTTTCAATACTGCAATTATCCACGGTTCGATCTCGTCGCCGAACTCGTCCAAGCTCACATCATCCGTTACTTCATCCGTTTCGCGGTACACATCAATATCAAAGCCAGACAGCTTACCGGCCAATTTGATGTTGTGCCCTCCTTTTCCGATCGCCAATGCTACTTGGTCAGGCTTCATGTAGACCTCCGCACGCTTATTCACGGTATCCAACTTGATGTTGCCCACTTTCGCTGGGCTCAATGCACGTTGGATCAACAATTCGTCATTCGCTGT
Source organism: Flavobacteriales bacterium (assembly GCA_017987115.1). GTDB lineage: Bacteria > Bacteroidota > Bacteroidia > Flavobacteriales_F > PHOS-HE28 > PHOS-HE28. The sequence goes on from JAGNUG010000017.1 coordinate 36,116, forward strand.
GAAGTTGATCACATCAATGTTCTCATTGCGTAGCTCACGAACAATTCCGTGGATCCGGCTACCCTTCATCCCTACACATGCGCCAACTGGATCAATGCGATCATCATAGCTTTCCACGGCCACTTTTGCACGCTCGCCGGGTTCACGTACAATACGTTTGATGGTGATCAGACCATCCGCTACCTCTGGAACCTCTTGTTCGAACAACTTCTCCAAGAATTCAGGCGCAGTACGGCTTAGGATCACGACAGGGCTGTTATTGCGCATGTCCACTTTCCATAGTACAGCACGAACGCTATCACCCTTCTTGAAGAAATCGGTCTTGATCTGCTGATCCTTCGGCAAGATCAACTCGTTGCCTTCATCATCCAGGATCAACGTTTCACGTTTCCAGATCTGGTAGACCTCACCAGTAACGATCTCACCTACACGCTCCTTATACTTATTGTAGAGGTGGTCTTTCTCCAACTCCATCAAACGGCCTTGTAGGTTCTGCTTCAGGCTAAGGATATTACGGCGACCGAAATCGTTGATCTTGATCTCTTGGCTCACTTCTTCACCGATCTCAAAATCCGCGTCGATCTTGCGGGCCTCGGCCAACTCGATCTCCAGGTCATCGTCTTCGCTCATTCCGTCCTCAACAATGATCCTATTGAGGAAGATCTCAAGGTCACCCTTGTCCGGGTTCACGATGATGTCCACGTTGGCTTCTTCTCCGAAGCGACGTTTTACAACACCACGGAACACATCTTCAAGAATACCCATCATGGTAACACGATCGATGTTCTTGATATCCTTGAACTCGCTGAAGCTCTCGATAAGGTTAACAGTACTCATTGTCCGTTCAATTGAACTTTATTGTTGCTTTTGTTGCACGTATCTCCGACAAGGGGATCGTCGTGGTATCTGTATCCAATTTGGGTAACCGACCTTTTACTTTACTTGGGTGTTCTATGCGGATGGTCATTCCGGTGTCGTCGTATCCAACCAAAAGGCCACGTACTGTGCGGCCATCGATAAAATCCAGATCCACCAAACGGCCCGTATGTTTCTGGAATTGACGCGCAACCTTGAAAGGGCGGCCCATACCCGGACTGGAGAATTGCAATTCCAGGTCGTCGGCAGCTTCACCAAGATCTTCGCGCACGGCCTTATTCAGCCGAACGAGCTCCTCCAGGGTTATGGCCTTGTCATTATCGACCTCCACAACGCACTTATCGCCCGCTCGCATTTCTACCGCAACTAAAAAGTGCGATGTATCCGCAAGGTGTTTTTCGACGATGTTCTGCACGTGTGCTACCGTGATCATTAACGCTTCCAGTGCGGCTTAGGAACAAAAAAGAGGGGCTTTCCCCTCTTCCTCTTCTTCGCCGCTGACGGTGCAAATGTAGCGTTTTGTTGGCAATTATTGTATGTATGCGGAAAGTTCAACGGTTCTGCTAACAACCAAGGAAAATGATCGACCGTATCCGAAGAAGTTGACTTGCGTGTGTTTCACCGCCCACCAGGCACACCACCTCCGCGTGGCTTATCCGTAGGCGGTGGCGGAGCCTTTTTCACTGCTCCATCTTCAAATTCAGTGGTCTTGGTGGGTTTACCATCCGAACCATAGAAGGTCATGGTGCCATGCAGGCGCCCATTCCTGTAACTCATTTCCTGAACTACACTTCCGCGCTGATCGAAGACCTTGCAGGAACCATGAGGTTCACCATTCTGGAAGCTCTGTTCACGCATTTTCACGCCAGCATCATCGAAATAAGCCCAGTTTCCGTTAGGAGTGCCATTCAAGTACTGACCTTCACTGATGGTGAGGCCGTTGATGTTGAAGGTAGTCCATGAACCGCTTTTCTTGCCCTCTGCATAGCTACCTTGTTCTTTGATACGCCCACCAACAGCTTTGCCCGGAGGGCTTTCATGGTAGAGTTTCCAGGAACCATGTTTGAGGTCATCTTTATAGGTCCCTTCGTAATCTGGTTCACCGTCCGGGAACCAACCGAACCACAAACCATCCAGTTTGCCGGTCTTGAAGGTTCCCTTGGTCTGTACTTGTCCGGTCTCGAACCAACTCGTCCATTGCCCATTCTCTTTTCCATCCACGTACGGTCCTTCTTGCAATAGCTGACCGTTCTCGAAACGGGTGGTCCAGATACCATCCTTCATGCCATTCTTATACGTGCCCTTCTTCCACAATTCACCGCCTTCGTAGTAATAGACCCAATCCCCATGTTCTCTATCTGCTTCGAAACCTCCGGTGCTGCTCAATTGACCATTCGGATACCAATACCGCCATGTCCCTTGGCGTAGACCAATGGCGAATGGGCCTTCCATTTCCTTTTTCCCTGTGGGATCGAACCACTGCCATAGCCCTTCCTTCATGCCGTCCTTAAATGAACCTGTTGCGTTGATCTCTCCGCTTTTGTGCCACAATGTGTAAGGTCCATTGAGCTTACCCTTATCATAGGTGTCCAACTTTTCTTTATCGCCATTGCTGAACCAATACTCCCATGTTCCGTGTTTTACACCACTTTGGTAAGCGCCTTTTGCCCGTGGATTACCGGCGGGATAATATTCCGTGAATGGTCCACTTTTTACACCGAAGGCATACGTGCTTTCCTCTTGGATTTTACCACTACCGTAGTAGTTCCGCAATGTGCCATTGCCTTCCTTTATTGTCTGAACTCCGCTACTGTCCCATGCTTCGGTGACCAACATCAACGTATCCTGCCAAACTTCGCGTAGCATGGGCATACTATCCGGATAGAAATAGGACCAAGTGCCTATCTTGTTTCCATTAAGATAATGGCCTTGTTCCATGATGTCCCCGCTCCGGTACCGACTTGTGCGCAAACTATCCAATACACCGCGTTTGAACCAGCCATCGTGTTCTACCACGCCATTCGGGTAGAATATCTTGACATGTCCGTCGCGTTCTCCGCTTTTGAATTCGGCCATCTCCATGAGTTTGCCATCGGGGTCATAGAACTTCCATTCACCCCATTCACGACCACTCACGAAGAGCCCTTCACTCTTCTTAATGGTTTTTTTCGCATCCCAATGGTCCACGAAAGGTTGCACGGCCTGTCCCCGGAGATCAATTGAGCCAATAAAAGAGCAACACGCTGCAATAACACAAAGCCCGAAAGCTGTCCGCAGTGGTCTGAACACATTGCGGAACGGTTCAATACCGACTTGTTCGGAGTGCGACATACTCTGGATTCGTTCAAACATCGGGCACGAAAGTAATTCCTGCGACAAGTGCTAAATGACCTCCTCACAGTTACTCATCAACAACGAATATCCGCGACGATCCTTGTGACAATAACACACCCACTTCGTCACAAGACCACTACAATGGGAGAACGTATCCGTGACCGTGGAGAATTAACCATGTTGGTATTGGCTATTCTGAGTGTCATGGTATTGGTTTGGGGTTATTGGACGGCTTGAATTCTTGACCACTGCACTTCTGAACCGCGCAACCGGAAAACACAACTTCGATCAGTACGATTTCCGCTGTGGATATACCTTTACGTCCATGGTATATCCCCCGCGATCACGCTGTCGGTCCGTCGCATTGATCGCTTCACTTATTTCCATTGTCCTATTGTTTGCCGCGTGGACAGAAGCCACACGTCCCGTTCTGGGTCCGCATAGTCGCATTGATCTTCTACGATTCGATCGTGCTACCGATACCTTGGATTGGGTGGTCGGCACCTACTTCACCACCAGCGGTCGTTGCAAAGGCTGCCATGGGCGCGATGTACAAGGACTTGCCAGCATTGATGCACAAGGCACGGACGTTAACGTGGTCGACGATTGGCGCAGCACCATGATGGCGAACAGCGCACGAGACCCTTTTTTCAAAGCGAAGGTGAGCCATGAAGTGCTGGTCAATCCCGGACACCAGGGAGCGATAGAAAACAAATGCCTGAGCTGCCATGCACCGATGGCCATGCATGAAGAGCGCTTGCTTGGACATCCACCATTCACTATGGCGATGTTGGACACGAGTAAATTGGGTAATGATGGCGTTGGTTGTTTGAGTTGTCATATGCAATCGCCTGAAGAAGCCGGACACGTTTTCAGCGGTGATCTGGAATTCGATTCCGCACGTGTTTACGGACCGTATTTCGATGACCAGATCAATCCAGCGATCATGGAGTTCTTCGTTCGGTACACACCGGGCTATGGCGAACACATCGTGAACAGCGAAGTATGCGCTGGCTGCCATACGTTGATAACCGAGACATTGGATCTTGATGGCAACATTACCGGAGATCAGTTCGTGGAACAGGCCACCTATCATGAATGGAAGAACAGCGTGTACAGCGTGAATGGTACGCAGTGCAATACCTGCCACATGCCACGCATCAATGACCCGATAATCCTTGCTGCCGAATATGCATTCCTGAACCCTCAAACTCCGTTCGGGAAACACCATTTTGCGGGAGCCAACGTGCATATGTTGGAGTTGTTGAAGGCCAATCGGGAAGTGCTTGACCTACGTGCAACGGAAGTGCAATTCGATAGTACGATCGAACGCACGAAACGTATGTTGCAGGACCGAACGCTGAACGTTCAATTGAGTTTGATCGATCGCACTTCCGACAGTATTTTCTATTCGCTACGGTTGGAAAATCGCGCTGGACATCGCTTCCCGAGCGGATATCCATCGCGGAGAGCATTCATCGAATTCATTGTACTCAATGCTGAAAGCGATACCGTTTTCAAAAGCGGCAGAACCGATAGCAATTATGAAGTTGAAGGACATGATGCCGGTTACGAACCCCATTATGATGTGATCAACAGGACCGATCAAGTGCAGATCTACGAGCTGGTCATGGGCGATGTGCTTGGGAACCCGACCACCGTTCTTGAGCGCGCAAAAACACCGATCAAGGATAACCGGCTTGTGCCACTTGGTTTTACAATGTCACACCCGAGTTATGACACGACGTTGATCGCCGGTGCTGCGTTGTTGGATGCCGACTTCAATCACGATAGTGGCGGTGTTGAAGGAAGTGGAACGGATCGCGTGGATTACCACGTTGCATTGAATGGGAATACGTCGGCGTTGCGTGCTTTCGCTACGATCTATTACCAACCCATACCACCGGCTTGGAACGATGAAATGTTCAGCTACAACAGTGCTGAGATCGATAGCTTCCGGGATATGTTGGATGCAAGCAATGGAACACCCTCATTCGTTGCAATGGATTCACTTTCGGTAGGACCGGTGGGGATGAATGATCTTGTCGGAGACCGCGTTTCATTGTTCCCGAACCCGGCCGTGAACGGAAGTGTTCGCGTTATAGCGACCAATGGTGATCGCATTGAAGTGATCGGTATGCATGCTGCGGATGGCCGATCGGTAGCTGTGCAAAAAACATCCATCGCAAATGGTCTCGTAATTCAGTTACCCGATGTTCCCGGTGTTTATTTCTTGACCCTCCGGATCAATGGTTCCATGACCCTGGAACGCTTAGTAAGACCATGACACTAGCGTTGGCATCGATCCATATTTATCCGATAAAATCGCTGGGCGGTTATTCGGTTGAAAGCGCTCAGATCAAATCGCGCGGGCTCGAGCACGACAGACGTTGGATGTTGATCGACCACAATGGCCGATTCCTTTCGCAACGAGAGTACGGAGAATTAGCCTGCTTACACGTTTCACCGATCGCCGATCGTATGCGCGTGGTGGATATCCGGAACGGTGAAGAATTAAGATCGCAATGGACATTGGATCACGGCGAAACGGTTCGAGTGCGCATATGGGATGACACACTGGATGCTATCCTCGCACCAAATGAGATCTGTGATTGGTTCAGTCATCGAACGATTGCTGGTACACGCTTGGTGTACATGCCCGATAGCTCCGTACGACCTACCGATCCGAAGTTTGCACAAAGCCAAACTTCGCTGAGTGATGGCTATCCTTTCCTGCTGATCTCGCAGTCTTCTTTGGATGACCTAAATGAAAGGATCTACTCAGGTAATACGGATGATAGTAATTATTCCGTGATCCCGATGGAACGCTTCAGACCCAACTTTGTGATCGAAGGTGGTGAACCGTTTCAAGAAGATGATTGGAAAGAAATATCAATTGGTAAAACACGATTCGATCTGGTCAAGCGGTGCGCACGTTGTGTGATACCAACCACCGATCAGCGGACCGGTAAACGTACGAAGGAACCGTCTCAGACCTTGGCTACCTATAGGAAACGTGTAACCCTTGAAGGAGCTGTAAAAGTAGAGTTCGGAATGAATGCGATCTGTCTCAATGGGAATGAGGTACACGTTGGCGATCTTGTGACCGTATGATCCATTCCATCCTTGCTGATAAGGCCACGCGACTATACCTGATCCTTGGTGGCTTCTTCGTGGTGAATGCGATCATGGCCGAAATGATCGGCGTGAAATTGTTCCAGCTCGAAACTGCGCTCGGTCTTTCGAAAGCGGACTTCACATTGCTTGGCCAACCGAACTTGAGCTTCGCTCTCAGTGTTGGTGTATTGCCATGGCCGCTCGTCTTCATTATGACCGATGTGATCAATGATTATTATGGAGTTCGTGGTGTACGTTTTCTGACATTGCTCACGACTGCGCTGATCGCATTCGCATTTCTCATTCTCTACGCAGCGATACACATTGCACCTGCTGATTTCTGGATCGGCACCAGCGCTGAACAAGGTGTACCGGACATGCAGGCGGCTTTTACGGCGATCTTCGGACAGGGTATGAACATCATCGTGGGATCATTGACCGCATTCGTTATTGGACAGCTTTTGGACGCATGGGTGTTCCGCAGCATTAAACGCGCTACTGGCGACAAACGGATCTGGTTGCGTGCAACCGGCAGTACCATCGTAAGCCAATTGATCGATAGCGTGGTAGTGACCTACGTTGCATTCTTTGTTTTCAAAGGGTGGTCGTTCCAATTGTGTACAGCATTGGTACTCACGGCGTACTGTTACAAATTGGTGATCGCGGTGTTAGCTACTCCGTTGATCTATCTCGCACACACCGGTGTTGAGCGGTATCTTGGCCGACCCAAAGCCGAAGCTATGCGTGCAGCAGCCTTGCGAAGTAGTGACGAACAATGAACGATTCAGTGATCATAGAACCGATCCGAAAGGATGATCACGAAGGCCTATTCCGGCTTGTGGATAAGGAGCGCTCACGTTTGGAGACCTACTTTCCTGTTACCTGTTCACGTTGTTCCGACCCACGCCATACGCGACGGTATATCAAAGAAATATTAGCGCTCAGCGACAAACGCGAATTTTTCTGTTTCCTACTGCGCGATTATGAAGGAAGTGATCCGATCGGCGCAGTGTTCCTTAAAGAGTTTGATTGGAGCATTCCGAAATGCGAAACGGCCTATTTCATCAACTCGATATTCGAGAAACGCGGTGCTACCAGCTTAGGTGTAATGTGGGCCGTTGATCATGCTTTCACGAACCTCGGCGTTGAGAAAGTGTATGCCAGGATCTCTCCGGAAAATATCGGAAGTATCAAAGTGGTCGAGAATTGTGGGTTCCAGCGGGAAGGACTTTTACGCCGGGATTTCAGGACGAGCAAGGGTGAACTGTTGGACGTCTATATGTACAGTTGTTTGCGTTAGACCCCAATTCCTGATTTCCAGCACTTGGATCTTTGGACTATGTCTGTCTTTGGGTTGATCCGTTCATCGTTCCATTGAGCTCAGGAAAGATTCCTGATTCCCGGGATCCACCAAGGGCGGATCGATCCGACTTCGGGTGATCAATGATCAGCTTTTGGCTCAGTGGCTGTTCCGAATGAGGCACTATTTGTAGATCTTTGCACTGCATCCCTACAATGGCCAAGAAGCAAAAACGTGTAACCAAGAAAGAGCTGCTCAAGATCGAGAAGGGTGCGGTTCGTAAAGAGCAAAAGGAACAAGGCGCGCTGGATGGTCGTTTCCGAGAGAAGGTGGTGCCGAACAAGAAGCGCAAGGCCCAGCAATCCCGGGACAAGGAGATCGATGAGACGGATCTGTGATGGCAGAACCAGTTTCGCAGCTTCATTACGCGCCAGAAAAATTCATTCCAGTCGACTCTTATCCGGAAAGCCGATCCGGCTTAGTATCTTCGGAACCGCATGTCCAAGAACATTACTTCGCTTAGCGGCCGAGATGGCAAAGAGCTCGACGACTCGCTCTGGGAACGGCTCCAACAGGCGGCCAATTCCGATCATGGTTCACCTTCGACCGAAATGCTTACCAAGGTGGCAGATGATTTCCTGGTTGGTGAAGCCGTCGCGTACGGAACAAGTTCGTTCTACGATTTCCTGAAGCGCGACAACAAGGATATTAAAGCATACGTGTGCAACGGAAGCACCTGTTTGGTCGCCGGAACGCAGGATCGCGTGCAGCGCGAACTGAAGCGTCATTTCAAAGCCGAAGAGATCGGGCATATGTGTTGCCTTGGTCGCTGCCATGAGAACAGTGCATTCAACGTCGGCGGAAAAAATTACAGTGGCGATGCGATCGATCACATCGATGCGTTGGTGAAGGGCAACAAAATTGAAGCCCAAGGCAAACACCACGTGGGCACCTCCATGGAACGTCCGATACTGACCGCTCCCATGCCCGCGCTCGACGCGTTCTATGGGTTGTGGGAACGCGTGTTGAAGGCCGATCCGAAGGACATTCTCAACGAGATCACCGTGGCTACGATCCGCGGGCGTGGTGGTGCTGGTTTCCCGATGGGATTCAAACTGCAGGCTTGTCGTGATGCGGAGGATAAAACTGGGAACGGAACTCCGCGGAAGTACATTGTGTGTAATGCGGATGAAGGTGATCCCGCAGCTTTCAGCGATCGCTATTTGTTGGAACAACGTCCGCATTTGGTTCTGCTCGGAATGATGATCGCCGGATACTGCGCCGGTGCCGATACCGGTGTGTTGTACATCCGCGCCGAGTACCCAGAAGCCGTTGCGATCGTTAAGCAATCCGTGAAGGATATTGAAGCGAAAGGTTGGATCGGGAAGGACATTAAAGGCAGTGGTTTCAACTACCGATTCAAGGTGATCATGGCCGCTGGCGCATATGTGTGTGGCGAAGAAACCGCCTTGCTCAACAGCATCGAAGGCAAGCGTGGCGAAGTGCGTACACGTCCGCCCTACCCTGCACAACAAGGACTCTTCAACCGACCAACATTGGTGAACAATGTGGAAACACTTGCATGTGTTCCATGGGTGATCCAGAACGGAGGCGCGGCATTCACAAAGGTCGGCACCGAGAAAAGTAACGGCAGTAAATTGGTCTCACTCGATAGCGCTTTCAATCGATCCGGCTTGTACGAAGTGGAATGCGGAACACCCTTGCGTAAAGTGATCGATGAACTCGGCCAAGGCTTCAAGAAAAAAGTAAAAGCATTACACATCGGCGGACCGCTCGGTGGTATTGTACCGTTGAGCAAGATCGATGCGCTCGGAATCGATTTCGAAAGCTTTCAGAAAGAAGGATTCCTGCTCGGTCACGCCAGCGTGTTGAGCATTCCGGAGAATTTCCCGATGGTGGAATACCTCGAGCACCTCTTTCAATTCACCGCCGTGGAAAGTTGCGGTAAATGCTTCCCCTGTCGCATCGGATCGAAGCGCGGTGAGGAGCTACTGAACCGGGCGCGCAAGAACAACGATAAGATCGATCGCGCACTCTTCAATGATCTTCTGGAAACAATGGAGATCGGTAGTCTCTGCGCCTTGGGTGGTGGGCTGCCGCTCGGCATCAAGAACGCGTTGCAGTATTTTGATGAGGAGCTGAAGGCGTATTTCCGTTGATTGAGCCAGGAGCAAGAAAGAAATGCTAGCCGCAGATGACGCAGATTTCGCAGATCAATTTAGAACAGCAAAAGCAAGCATCCATTTGCCTTTAAGCCTATCAGCGTCCTCCACATTTAATATCAATGCTCATCGCTAACTTTCCACTATGGAAACACGCGACCCACAGACCCATGCCATCATAGGTGCGGCCATGACCGTACACTCAGAGTTGGGTCGGGGGTTCTTGGAGAGCGTATATCAAGAGGCTCTTGCGCTGGAGATGGATGAACTGGACATCCCGTATGAGCGCGAGGTGATCATACCTGTATTTTACAAGGGCCATAAGCTCAACTCCTTCTTCCGCGCCGACTTCATTTGCTTTGGCGAGGTTGTCTTGGAACTGAAGGCGATCAGCACAACGACCAAGGCGGACGAGGCCCAGATCATCAACTCTATTAAAGCGACGCAACTACAGCGCGGCCTGCTGACAAATTTCGGCTCAACCCGCTTGCAATACTTCCGCAGAGTGCTAGGCTACGAGGAATGATCTTCTGGCGAGCACCACGCGAACAAGAGACCGGCCGCAGATTTCGTGGATAAATTCCACGCCGAGGGTTTCGCCTTCCTTTCCCCCCAATATTCATCTGCGAAATCTGCGTCATCTGCGGCTGCGTTCACAATTCCGTGCCTCGACCCAAGCCTCCTTATCTTCGTACTTACCCATGAACACGACACCTACTTCAAAGGCTAATTCGCCTACATCACCCGTTGCCAAGACCGGCACTGCCCCAGCCGCATCCAATGCCGTGAAGACCGACACCAAGGTCGCGTTCATCAATGGCAAAGCGACACCGATCGTCGAAGGCGAAACGATCCTCGATCTCCTGCGCCGCAACATGGGTCCGGATCCTGTGCCGACATTGTGCGATGCACCCAACTTGGAACCCTTCGGGTCCTGTCGTGTGTGCAGTGTGGAAGTTGCGTTGAAAGAAGATGGACCAAGCAAAGTGATGGCGAGTTGCCACACACCTGTTGCGAACGGACAGTACATCACCACGCACAGCGAGCGCATGAAACGCTTGCGCAAGAACATCGTGGAATTGGTGTTGACGAACTACCCGATCGAAAAACTGAAGACCGAGAACCACGGTGCCAACGAGTTGTACAATGTGGTGCAGCAAACGGGCTTCGACATGGACAGCGTGCGTTACCCGAAAGGTGCATTTCCCTTGGATGCCGCCGGGCCGGATAAGCAGTTCGCGCTCGACAACTCGCATTCGTACATGGTCACCGATCTGGAGAGCTGCATCAATTGTTACCGCTGTGTGCGCGCGTGCGATGAGGTGCAAGGCGAGATGGTGCTCACCATGGCCGGACGGGGTTTCGATAGCTGGATCGCCAAAGGAACCGGCGAAAGTTTCAAGGACAGCGATTGCGTGAGTTGCGGTGCATGTGCC
>JAGNUG010000101.1 GCA_017987115.1 Flavobacteriales bacterium
ATCTGGATCTGTTAGTTTTATGATGCAGCTGAAGTGTGGCGTTCGGATGACCTGGTGTCGAGCAACATCAAAGTTGAACGTTTCCTCACCCAGCGTGTAGCTCAGAAGGATCCGATCCGTGTTGGTGAAATTCAGAAAGATCGGTATATCCCGGATCTTTTCGTTCAGAATGGTCAGTTGCTCAACCTTAAAGAAGGATCGGGTGTAGAACTCCTCTGTTAGGATCTGGCCGCGATTGAAGTAGCTGACTTCGATCGGCATTTTCTTGATCACCTTGGCCATGAAGAACGCGGACCGCATCAGTTCCACATCAGCCAATAGATTGTTATCCTCACCGAAGGTGGACATTTCAAGAACTTGCTTTGCCGTATTGCTTGCACGCAGCTGAACTACGGCCTTGGATTCATAGATCGGGGCAGTATACCGTAGATAGACGAGTGCTGCGGCCAGAGCCGTCAGCACACATAAGAAGATCCAAAGCAGACTCCGGCGAACAATGAAAAGGAACAACCCCAGCTCGAACTCATTACTGAAGTTCGTGATACGCTCTTTGTAGCTCTCGATGTTGAGATTACGTTGGCTGGAATCGTCGGCTAACATGCTTACAGCCCTAGTTGAATCCTCGAACGATGCCGATCACAAGAACAATGCTTGTAAGAAGCGTGATTATTGGAGTAAGGTCGGAAAGTGCTTCGCGCGCCAATTCAGGAGTTGGTTGCACGTATACCACGTCATCTCCCTGCATCACGATGTCCGCATATTTAAGGCCTTCGATAGTTGACATATCGAATGAATAGACTTCGCGTCCACCGCCGTTCTCCTTCAAACGGAAGAGTTTTACTTTTCGGGCATCCCCGCGTTTGTTCAGACCACCGGCTTGGCCAAGGACCTCAAGCAGGGTGGTGTTATTATTATCCAATTCTACGATCCGGGCATCACCACCTCCACCAGGGAAAACCACGACCCTTCTGTTCACTACAATAAGCTGCACAAAGGGCTTTTTGTAATAGACCGTGAACAGATCCTCAAGCATGGCTTCTGCTTCGCGTGGTGACTTGCCACTGATCTTGGTAATGCCGATAAGTGGAAATTTAGCATTCCCATTCTCATCAACATTGTAGTTGAATTGTATCCTAGAAAGGATCTGCGCATCCCGCGAGGCACCTTCAGACACCAAGTCGATTATCTTGAATCCGTCGTTGGCGAACAAGCGGAACTGAAGGATATCATTGGGTTGGATCTTTAAATGCGCTTTGGCGGAATCAGCCAAAGCGTCATATACCTGATCGGTGGACGTCTTGAACATGATATCGCGGTTGATCGTGCAACCTGAAAGCAAGGCCAATACCGCTAACGCAGTTAGCCAATGGGATCTTATGGGCAGGGTCATAGGTGGGCAAAAGTAACCATCCCTTGTGGCTGGATCAATTAGAGATGAATGAAGAATGAACAAGTGGCAACGGAAAGATGATCTTAACGTTAGAACCTAGTTGTTCAGAATCGTTTCATACATCCGCGCAGTATCCGCTACAAGGCGCGTATAATGGTACTTTTCACGAACATGATCCCAGCCTTCGGCTGCCATTCGATTGCGCAGTCCTTCATCTTCAATAAGCTGTAATAGGCTGTCTGTAAGGCCATTAGCATCACCGCTTTCATGTAAGAATCCCGTTTTGCCCGGTATGACGACATTCTCGATCCCACCAACATTGGTGCTGATGACCGGGAGGTTGGCGGCTTGTGCTTCGATAAGGCTCACTGGGGTCCCTTCATTCAGTGATGTAAGCATCATGATGTCAAGACCGGCGGTAACGATATCCACTTCTTTGATCCACGATGTAAATGTTATGGAAGCCCTGTTCACGGCTGGTTTTCCGTTAACACCGTGCCCGAATCCATGTCCATTGAAATAAGGCCCATTAACCTGCGAGAGCCCCATTTCCTGCACGGTCTGTTGCAGGCGCTCCCGCTCCTCACCGTCTCCAACAACAAATGCTCGTACTTTTTTACCGGTGCGCCGTTCCATGCGCGCGATGACATCAATGAAGAGGTCGTGGTTCTTGATCGGTACCAATCTCCCAACAATACCGATAGCGATCTCATCATCTGCAACGCCGTAAACATGACGGAATTGGGCGCGCTTCTTATCCCGATCTTTCTGAAAACGGCTAAGGTCGAATCCGAGCGGGATAACATTCACTTTTTCTGCTTTGCAGATCCGATGCTCTTCAACTAGTTCAGTTTTCTGAAGATCGCTGATAGCAACAATGCTGGAAGACCTATTCGCAAGAAACCGTTCGATATTCTTGTACATGGCTGTTCTTACCGGACCGAAGTAGCTATGGAAAACATGGCCGTGGAAGGTGTGAACAATGGCTTTTACGCCCATGTCGGATGCTGCCATACGCCCAACAGCACCAGCTTTTGCGGCATGAGTGTGAACAATATCCGGTTTGAATTCTTTGATCAACTCCTTAATACGTCGGTAAGCTCCGCGGTCACGCCATGGTGCGACTTCCCGCTGTAATTCCGGTAAGATCACTGGTTTTACACCAAGAGCATCCAAAATATGATGGCTCCCTTCCTCGGTATCCTCTTGACTGCCGCCAACAAGTAATGTTTCGTATTCCGCTGGCATATAGCGGGATAGGTATGCAGCGTTATAGGTTGGCCCACCGAGATTGAACCGGTTTATTATTCTTAGAACCCTAGGCATTGTTGAGCATCTGGTTGTAAAAGTAGGTCAGTCGGCTAGTGGGGCGGATCTGCATTTTGGTAGTAAGACGCAGAAGATGGCATTGGTTGCCTATTCAACTGATCATTTTGGACTTTATCAGCAAGTCGGAGCTGAGCCATCGTTTCCATGCTGAATTACCGGGGACCGTGTCGATCCACTTTGCTAGAACTACTGCGGGCCTGGGCAGTACACGAGAAAAGGGAAATACCGTTTGGTTAAGTAAATGAAGTTCATTTGAACTGAAATAGCGGGCCATGGCTTCTTTCGCTTTTGCGGCTGAACGGGGATAGATAGGTACACCGCTCGTCATCACTTTATTCTTCTTTCCGGTCAAGCCCAAGAAAGGCTTAGCCAAGTTGCGCAACCATAAGTCAAGGGCATGGGCATTGGTGAAGGAAACGATCACTTGTCCGTTGGGTTCAAGGCTTTTTGCTATGAATTTCAGGTTCTTATGCAATTCCAGATCATCCATATAGGTGCTAACACCGAGCATGGTGATAAGATCGAACTTCTTAGTTCCAAAGTGACTCTCGTACCCATGCCCTATGAACTTCTGATCACTTGGTACATTGCTTTGGGCGAGCATTCCTGCGGAAATATCGGTCGCATAAAAGCGGGCGGTTGGCCAGCGTAGAACAACCTCGTCGTACAGATCACCTGTCCCTGAACCTATGTCCAGTATGTCCTTGTTCGTTAAGTCCAGACCCTCTAGGGTTTTCTGAAGCCTTTGATTGAAAAAGTAATGATGAAAGGCACTTTTCTCGCCATACTTCTCCTTGTATCGATCAGAAACACTGTCGAAAAAGTCAGCTGCAAGCGTGCTTTCCTTGGTCAAAATGTGCTGTAACGATCAGATCCAACAAAGACCGACGAATGATCTGAACTATCCATTGGACAGGTCGTTTCGTGAGCTGACCTGTTCAACGGCACACATCCATATTTCCGTAGGTCGTGTATATGGATGATCAGCGTCAATGCCATCGGTTCCGGTTTCTGGGCTACACTGAGCGCGACGGATGCTTTCCTAAAGGTGTATCACTTCGCCATAGGCGGCGGCGGCAGCTTCCATGATCGCCTCGCTCATTGTCGGGTGCGGATGTACGGTCTTAATGATCTCGTGTCCGGTGGTCTCGAGTTTTCGGATGCTGACACACTCCGCGATCATCTCGGTAACGTTCATGCCGATCATATGCGCGCCTAGAAGCTCTCCGTACTTCGCATCGAAGATCAGTTTCACGAAACCGTCCTTTGCTCCGGCAGCGCTGGCTTTACCGCTCGCCATGAAAGGGAACTTGCCAACTTTGATATCCAGTCCTTTTTCTTTCGCTTGTTTCTCGGTCATTCCCACGCTCGCTACTTCAGGGCTACAATAAGTACAACCAGGGATGTTGTTGTAGTCCAGTTTATGCGGGTTCTGGCCTGCGATCTTCTCTACACAAATGATGCCTTCCGCACTTGCAACGTGGGCCAGCGCTTGGCCTGGGGTGACATCACCTATCGCGTAATGACCCGGAATGTTCGTGGCGTAGAAGTCATCCACTTTGATCTTCCCTTTGTCGGTTACAATACCAGTCTCCTCAAGGCCGATCCCTTCAATATTGGCAGCGATCCCGACTGCGCTCAACACGATATCGCATTCAATGGATTGCTCACCCTTAGGGGTCTTTACGGTCACTTTGCATCCTTTACCACTGGTATCCACTTTGGTCACCTCGGAAGATGTCATTACCTCAATACCTTGCTTCTTGAAGCTTTTTTCGAGCTGCTTGCTCACATCTTCATCCTCAACTGGAACCACGTTCGGTAAGAACTCGATCAAGGTCACCTTGGTGCCAAGCGCATTGTAGAAGTACGCGAACTCGCTACCGATCGCACCACTGCCAACAACCACCATGCTCTTGGGTTGTGTTGGTAGGACCATGGCGTCCCGATATCCGATGATCTTTTTGCCATCTTGTTTCAAGGCCGGAAGTTCGCGGCTGCGCGCCCCTGTGGCGATGATGATGTTCTTGCCTTCAACGGTCTGTGTTTTTCCATCGGCGCCTTTAACCTCGATCTTCTTTCCGGGTTTCAGTGTGCCGGTACCCATGATCACATCGATCTTGTTCTTTTTCATCAAGAACTGCACCCCATTGCTCATGCCTTTCGCTACGTCACGGCTGCGGGTTACAATTGCAGGGAAGTCGGCTTTTGGAGCGCCAACGGTTATGCCGTAGTCCTTCGCATGGTTAATGTATTCGAACACATTTGCACTTTTCAGCAGTGCTTTTGTAGGAATACAGCCCCAATTGAGGCAGATCCCGCCAAGTGCTTCTTTCTCAACTATGGCGGTCTTAAGTCCAAGTTGGCTGGCACGGATAGCGGCAACATAGCCACCGGGGCCACTGCCGAGAACGATCAGGTCATAGGTCATACGAAGAATGGAATATGCGGTTATGCTTGGTCTTTTTTTTACGTTCGGGAAACGCCCCGGATCATCCTACGAAGAGGATAACCTTTTGGTGAGGAAGCTCTCCGGAAGTGGGTGCGAAGTTAGCGATCGCGGATAACCACGCGGCCAGATCCGGAAAGCCGTTGATTTCATGGCGACCTATCTATTACTAGCAGCTATTTTCGCCGTATGGAGGATGATCGACCTGGTCCGGAGAATGTAAAGGCGCCGTTGTTGAAGCAGCTACTAATTATAAGCTTCATCAATATTGGCGCATTTGTGGTATTCTATAGCATCGGCATTATCGGGATGCTAGGGATCAAACAGCTCACCTTTGAAGAATTCTTGAGTACAATAGAACCACAGATCGAACTGTTGGGTGGTTATGATTCGATACCGGGTATTGAACAATTGACCCGCTTGATCTATGACAGTGGCGCAATGCTGATGTCGCTTTTACTGGTACGTACCATTGTTCGCGGTATAGGTGCTTATCTTATTTACAAGGGACGAAAGCACGGCTTCATGGTTTATGCCACAGCTCAATTAGTGGGTATATTTCTTCCGCATATCGTATTGCCGTGGGCGTATTTGGGCTTTTTCGGTCCGTTGGCATCCGTGTCCATGACGGCACTTTATGGGTCTATTCTACGCCCCAAAAAAGAGGCCTGATCTGTTTCACGTCAGTTATTCAGATACCGCAATGCCACTTATCTCAACGTTCACGTTTCGCGGTAAACCCTTTACGGCGATGGCTTCCCTTGCAGGTGGCATTGCGTCGAAGTAGCGCGCATACACTTCGTTCACGGCTGCATAATGATCCATGCTGCTCAAGAAGATGGTCACCTTCACCAGATGCTCGAAACCAAGTCCGGCTGCTCGCAAAAGCACGTGTACATTTTCCATTACCTGTTCGGTTTCTTCCGCGATGCTGGTCATGCGCAATTCGCCTGTCTTCGGGTCCAACGCGATCTGTCCGCTCAGAAATACGAAACCACCTGCAGCTATTGCAGGTGTGTAGGGTGCAATGGGTTTTGCAGCGTTCGGTGGTAGGATGGCAGTTTTCATTTGGCAAAGATGGTGATCGATCTGTTCTTTTTAGTTGATGACCAATAGCTTTGCCACCCATGAAAGACAAGCGCCCGTTGATCCTTGTTACCAATGATGATGGCATATTCGCTCCTGGCATCCGCACGCTGGTAGCAGAGGTAATGCCCTATGGCCGTGTGATCGTAGTTGCACCGGACAAACCACAGAGTGCGATGGGGCATGCCATTACGATCCATAACTTTTTACGGTTGGCGAAAGTTGAACTGATGGACGGGGTGGAAGCCTGGAGTTGCAGCGGAACACCGGTGGATTGCGTAAAACTGGCGATCTACAAATTGCTTGGTGGTAGCAAACCGGACCTATTGGTAAGTGGCATCAACCATGGGGCGAATATCAGTATCAACGTATTGTACAGCGGTACTATGAGCGCTGCGGTGGAAGGAGCCATGGAAGGCGTTCCGAGCATTGGTTTCAGCTTGATGGATCATGCCGTTGATGCTGATTTCAGCCAAGTGCGCCCGATCATCCGCAGTGTTACGGAGAACACGTTGAAGCACGGTATGTCGCAAGGTATCTGCCTTAATGTGAATATTCCGCGGAACACCGGTGTGGCACTGAAAGGTCTGCGCGTATGTCGTCAGGCCAAGGCCAATTGGGAAGATGAGTTCGAGACCCGACTGGATCCGGGCAACAAAGAGTATTATTGGATGCGCGGTGAGTTCCGCAGTGAGGACCACGGTGAGGACACCGATGTTTGGGCTGTTCGTAACGGATATGCCAGTTTGGTCCCTGTTCAATTCGATATGACCGCGCACCATACCATTGCTGATCTTAACATGTGGGACCATGCCATCGGATAGTGAGCGTCTTGGACTTGTTTCCGGACTTCTCGTACCGGTTCTAGGGTTTGTTATATATGCCTTTTTGTATGTCACCGGCATCCGTCCACACCTTACGTTCTCCTATTTCGTGAATGATCTTTTCTTGGGAACACGCACGTATCAGTCGCCCATTCTATCATTATCGCTCATCGCCAATTTACCGCTGTTCTTTTGGTTCGATCGCAATGAGATGCAAAAGGCAATGCGCGGAGTGATCCTGGCGAGCTTTGTTTATGCGGTCATCATCGTTGCCTTATGGTTGATCGCGTAATGAGCAAACGCTTATACATCATTGCAGGAGAAGCAAGCGGAGATCTGCATGGTGGCAATTTGGTCAAGGCATTGTTCGAAGAAGCATACGGTTCAAATTCGGAGCTCAAGATCCGAGGGTGGGGTGGTGATCGAATGGCTGCTGCTGGTGCCGAAGTTGTAAAGCACTACAGTGAGCTCGCCTTTATGGGCTTTACGCAGGTGATCATGAACTTGCGTACCATCCTGCGCAATATCAATACATGCAAAGCGGACATCGAGGCCTTCGGTCCGGACGGGATCATCCTTATTGATTACCCCGGATTCAATTTGCGAATAGCGCAATGGGCGCATGAAAAGGGCATACCTGTGCATTACTACATCAGCCCGCAGGTATGGGCGTGGAAGAAGGGGAGAGTGCATACGATCAAAAAGGTAGTGGATCGCATGTATGTGATACTCCCGTTCGAAAAGGAGTGGTACGCACAATTTGGCATGGAAGTGGATTTCGTCGGTCATCCGTTGTTGGATGCGATCGAGCAGGAGGGCAGTTCAGCGGTGTTGCCATTACCGGGTGCGGATGAGCTGCCGGTTATCGCACTGCTACCGGGCAGCAGGAGACAGGAGATCACGCGCATGTTGCCTCTTATGATCAATGCCGTTCGGCATTTTCCACAGTACCGTTCGGTCGTGGCAGCAGCTCCCTCAGTGCCCGACTCTGAATATGCTGACCTGATCGGCGATGCCCCCATCACCTTGGTAAAGGACCGGACCTACGATGTACTGCGGACCGCACATGCCGCACTTGTTACGAGTGGCACTGCAACGCTGGAGACTGCTTTGTTCGGAGTGCCTGAGGTGGTTTGCTATTGCGGTAGCGCAATTAATGTGTGGTTGGCCAAGCGGTTGGTCAATATTGAATACATCAGCTTGGTGAACTTGATAATGGGGCGGGAAGTCGTTAGGGAATTGATACAATCGGAACTGAACGAAGCGGGGCTGAGGGCCGAATTGGAAAGAATTTCGTCGGATGGAAACTACCGTACTTCCATGATCGAGGGCCTTTCGGCCTTGCGCGAAAAATTAGGTGGCCCCGGAGCGTCGAAAAAGGTTGCCAAAGCGGTGTGGATAACTCTGTACCCTACGTCCTGAAGGGCACAGAGACGCCCGATACATTTGGGCGCTCGTCGGCTTTGTTCGTCGACGGATAACCCATGATCAAACGATTGCTAAGCTTGTTCCTGACCCTGACCAGCATTCTTGTTCATGCGCAGGACCGGACCGTAAGCGTAGGGTTATTGCAGGATCGGACGGTACGGCACATCATGGTGATGAGCACAAAAGGCAACTGTTCAGTGCTTGTAGATGGTGAACGCATCGGAGAGGTAAAAGCGAACGATGGTCTACTTGTGGATCTGGTCGATGGAAAGATCAAAGGCAAGTCACTTTCACTATCCTTCACGGCCAATACATCAGTGGAATTGGTTCCGCAGTTGAAGAATGGTGGATTCAGACTTAGGTCAATGGATCACAAATTGGCGGAACGTTCCTATCCGGGAACCATTACGATCTCTAAGAACGGAGGTGCTTTCAAACTGGTCGATACAGCGGATATTGAGGCTTACACGGAAGGTGTGGTAAAGGCAGAAGCGGGTAATAAGCACCACGTTGAATATTACAAATTGCAGAGCGTAAGCTGTCGTACCTATGCCTTGAGTAATTCGCGAAAACATGCATTGGACGGGTATCAATTATGCGATGGCGTTCATTGCCAGGTATTCCATGGCGTGAATACGAACGATAGTATTCATCAAGCTGTGGAAGCGACCATGGGACTCGTTCTAGTTGACCCTAACATCAAACTGATCCACGCAACGTTCCACAGTAATTGCGGTGGCGAAACAGTGAATGCAGAGGATCTGTGGTCCAAGCGCGAACCGTATTTGCGAGCGACAAAGGATACTTTTTGTTTAGCATCACCGCATGCTACTTGGAAGAAGACACTCACACGTAAGGAGTGGCTACACTATCTGAACAGCAAATACAAGATCCGAACGAATGATAAGGACCAATTGCATGCTGTACTGAACTACACTCCGGAATGCCGTGATCTTTATTTGGCGAATACGTGGCCATTGGTCCCCTTGAAAAATGTTCGCGAGGATCTGAAACTGCGATCCACCTTTTTCTCTGTGCATGCTCAGGGTGATAACGTGGTATTGGAAGGAAGAGGTTTCGGGCACGGCGTCGGGTTATGCCAAGAAGGGTCCATGCGCATGGCGCGGTCGGGTCTAGGTTATATGGAAATTCTTCACCACTACTACAAGGATGTACATTTAGTGGATGTGAGTGCAGTTGATTTCTTCCGTGCCGAAGATCAAGTTGGGAATTCGAGCGGAGCCACCCCTTGAAATTGCGGGCAATACGGATCAGGTATTGACTTGAGCAACGGTACCTTCGGCCGCATTGTAGACCATGGCACAAGCACGTATTACTGTAGATGATACACGGGACAGGATCCGGAATGGACACCCGTGGATATTCGGCACGCAGATCCTGAAAGAAGAAGGCGATTACGCCCCGGGCGATATCGTGCAGGTCTTCGACAAGCGCCGAAGGCCGTTGGGGCAAGGTTATATCAACCCGGCATCCATGATCAGGATCCGATTGTTGACACCGTTATTGGAAGATCGGATCAACAAAGTGTTCATTACCGACAGGATCAATGCTGCATGGAATTATCGCTTGCGCATGGGACATGCTTCCAGCTGTAGAGTTGTTTTCGGAGAAGCTGATGGGCTGCCAGGACTTGTTGTGGATAAGTTCCAGGATGTCGATACGAAGAAGTCGGTATTGTCGGTCCAGTTCCTTACGCTGGGCATGGAGCGCTGGAAGGACGTTGTGCTGGAGACACTGAACAATACCATAAAGCCCAATGGCGTGTACTTGCGCAACGACGTTCCAGTGCGCGAAAAAGAAGGGCTTGAGCTATACAAAGGATCTGCTGATAAGCCTTTTTTGACCGATCTGGTCATCGACGAGAACGGCTTGAAAATTTCCGTTGATGTGGCAGGCGGACAAAAGACAGGGCATTTTCTGGACCAAGTTGAGAACCATGCGGCCATGCAACGCATCAGTCGAGGGAATCGTGTATTGGATTGCTTTACACATACCGGAGGCTTTGGATTGCATGCGGC
Organism: Flavobacteriales bacterium; assembly: GCA_017987115.1. Lineage (GTDB taxonomy): Bacteria > Bacteroidota > Bacteroidia > Flavobacteriales_F > PHOS-HE28 > PHOS-HE28. Next base: position 10,546 of record JAGNUG010000101.1, read on the forward strand.
TCATTATGGCGCGAAAGAAGTGTATGGGATCGATATCAGTGAAGATGCCATAACCCAGGCGAAGCGGAATGCGACACTCAACAATTTGGCCAACATCAGATTCGGTACGGCCAATGTGTTCGATTTTCTTGTCGGTGCAAGTTCTAGAGGGGAACAATGGGACGTGATCGTGTTGGACCCACCTGCATTCGCAAAAAGCAAAAGTGCAATTGACAACGCGTATCGTGGGTACAAGGAGATCAACCTGCGTGCCTTGAAATGCATAACGAAAGGTGGCTTTTTGGTAACGTGTTCCTGCAGTCAGCACATGGGTCCGGAGCTGTTCCGTAAAATGATAGCTGAAGCCGGAATAGATGCAGGCCGCCGCTTGCGGGAAGTGTACTACGGTACCCAGCCAACGGACCACCCTATTCTATGGGGCGTTCCGGAGTCGCACTATTTGAAGTGCTTCGTACTGGAAGTTCAATAAGGCATCAGCGCATTGGTCGCAGGATTTTTCTGTATGTTCATCTTCTCAAAAGAAGTAGATCCAATAGGCTCTGCCTGAACTTATTGGTTGAACAACTGCTTTTGCCGATAGGTCGATCGCATGCAGGATACGCTGTTCTGGAGTGCTTTGGTGCGTGCCCCAATGGTTCGCCTTGCAAGTCCATTGATCCTGGGCATGTCGTTGGCATATGTAACGCATCCGCCATTCTTGCCCGTATTATTTCTGTGTATCGTATCGTCTCTGGTCGTTGTATTCGCCATGCGGACGAGCGCGCGGTACGCACAACGCTGGCGAAGAGGTGCTCTCTTTGCGTGCTGGTCATTCGTGTTCGGTGTGTTCTGGTATACGCTGCGCGATCCTGGTTCGGACCCGACGAACGTATCCAGCATTGCTGATCGCACTGGTCAATGGACCGTGAACGTTACGGAAGTAACTGGGATCAGTTCAGCATTGCTGCGTGCTGAAGGGGAGATCAAAGCCCATGCTTCCGAGGAAGGTTGGAAGGAGTGCTCAGGTAAATTAATGATCTCATTGTTGCGTGGTGATGATGGCGAAATAATAATGGCAGGCGATCGACTTGTGCTTGTTGGAGAGGTTATCCCGATCGAACGTGTTCCGGATCCAGGTGGGTTCGATAGGAAGGCATGGGCTGGATCACGAGGAATGGACTATGAGATCTTCGCGCCTCGCAACGATTGGTCGGTGATCGGCCATACCGGTCAGTGGATGGATGGATTCAGTTCCGTTAGGAAGCGCGTATCGCATTGGATCGACGAAAGTGCCGTTCCTGAACGGGAACGAGCGCTTATCAAAGCATTGGTTCTGGGTCTGCGGGATGACCTGACAAGCGAGCAACGGACTTCATTCGTCCGGAGCGGAACGATTCATGTGTTGGCCGTCTCGGGTACACACGTAGGCTTCATTTATGCCATGCTCTTCATTCTGTTCCGTTGGTCCGGAGAAAGCAGGAAAGTTCGGTTGATCAGGGGTGTTTTTATCCTGCTTGCGTTATGGGGTTATGCCGGTCTGACCGGAGGTTCACCAAGTGTGCTGAGGGCTACTATCATGTTCAGTTTCTTCACGCTGGCCGATATGTTCGCGCGGCAGAACAATTCATTGAACAGCTTATTCACAGCTGCATTTCTATTACTGATAGTTGATCCGCACATGCTGGTGGAGATCGGTTTCCAGCTCTCGTTCCTAGCTGTTCTGGGCATTATTCTTTTCATGCGTCCGATCGAGATCCTCTGGTCACCGGACAGTTGGTTCCTGCGAAAGGTCTGGAGTTTGGTTGCGGTTTCACTCGCTGCACAAACGCTCACCACGCCGTTATCGGTCTTTTTGTTCGGTGGTTTTCCGACATGGTTCATTCCAGCGAATTTGATCGTGGTCACAGCAGCGGGCTTTGCGGTCTATGGATCCGTTCTTTTGTTGTTGTTGTACAAAGTGCCTGTTATTGGAGCTGCTATAACGTGGATCCTGACGAAATTGTTGATGGGTGTTGGTGTTACCACTGAATTTTTCGCACAACTGCCCTTTGCCTACCCGCCGATGCGCGTTAGTCTGTTGGAGAT
>JAGNUG010000196.1 GCA_017987115.1 Flavobacteriales bacterium
GTGCACGGGATAGTACTGATACGAAGGAACAGGAGTCAACTACTGAGACCGATACGTTGGATAATATTAATGCCAAGTTTTTCGAGGGTCAGCACATCGCGGTGATCGAAAGCGCTACAAAGAAAACCTTCGTGCCGCCGGCCAATGAACGGGAAGAGGTGCTGGCCATGCGTGTCAGTGGTTTGAAGGACCCTTCGCTGCTTGCACTTGCCGCGTCAACAAAATCATTCTCGGTGTACGATGCGCAGATCGCGTTCAATGATAAAACCTATTTAGGCCCGATCGGTCCATCCAGCACCAACCATTACCTCTTTGTGATCGAGGATACGCTGTACCAAGGTGTGGACAGTGTTTTCGTGATCAGCTACCGTCCTCGTAGTGGTAAAAAATTCGAAGGATTGAAAGGCGTGCTCTACGTGAATACGGACGGCTATGCCTTGCAGAACGTGATCGCTGAACCGGTGGAACGTAGCGGAGCTGCGAGCATCAAATTGCAACAGCACCATGAAAAGATCAATGGCCTCGCATGGTTCCCGGTCCAGTTGAACACGTCGCTTTTTTTCGATGGCCTGAAGTTGAATGGAGCGAATGTGGTCGGTATCGGTAAAACCTACCTGAAGGATATAGAAATGGATGCTGATGTGCAGCGCAAAGAGCTCCGTGGCCCGGAATTCGAGATGGACCGTTTGGCAACGCGAAGGGATGACAGTTATTGGGATGCACTTCGGAATGATTCGTTGGATGCCAAGGAACTGCGCACCTACCATGTGATGGATAGTATGGGCGATGAAGTGGGTCTTGATCGCAAATTGAAGTGGCTCAGCTATGCGCTTAACGGTAAGATCCCGATGGGTCCAGTGGATCTGCGGCTATACGAACTGATGGCGTTGAACGGCTATGAAGGGTATCGGATCGGGCCAAGTCTTGCGACCAATGAACGGCTAACGCGTTATGCATCATTGGGTGGGTATGTAGCCTATGGATTCAAGGATAAGTATTGGAAATATGGCGGGGACCTCACGATCAAGCCGAAGCCGGGTAGGGACCTCGAATTGAAGCTTACCTACAAAAGCGATGTTGCCGAAAGCGGTGGAGTGGACTTCAACGGAACGCCGCGGTCATTCACTAGTGAAAGCTACCGGTTCTTCTACATGAACCGCATGGATCGAATTGAACAAATGCGGGCTGAACTGTTGTTACGTGTAAGTAGCTCGTTGAAATTCTGGTTCGGCACGGAGCGCTCCGATCGAACGAACGTGATCGGTTACCAATTCGCACAGCCCATTGCGGATGACCTAACACTCTTGACCGATCGGTTCGTAACGGGCGGGTTCACCATCGGGATGCGTTTTGCGTTCCGGGAACAACTGGCGCGCATGCCGGATCGGCAGATCACGCTGGGTTCCAAATGGCCGGTTTTCTACGTGAATGTGTTCAAGTCCTTCGATGGCCTTTATGATGGAACCGTTGAAACCTGGCGGATGAATGCGATGGTCGAGAAGAAATTCAGGGTGCGGATGCTCGGTGCATTATCCGTTCAAGTGATCGGAGGAGTTGCTGATGATAAGGCCCCATACCCATTCTTATTCAATATGCGGGGAACTTGGAGCGGAACAGTGCCCATCGCTGCCGCCAATGCCTTCCAGACCATGCATCCGAACGAGTTTCTGGCCGATCGCTATGGAGCCGTGCATCTGAGGCATTCATTCGGAAAATTGCTTTACAAAGGCAAAGGCGTCTTCCAGCCAGAACCCATTCTAGTTGCCAGTGCGGCTTGGGGCGATTTGCAACATCCGGAACTTCATAAAGGCTATACGTTCAGAGGCTTGGGTGAAGGGTTCTATGAGGCCGGGCTTCAGCTGGATGGTATCTTGAAATTCAAGCTTGTACGTTTTGGTGCAGGAACATTCTATCGCCTAAGCCCGAACGCTTTTGGTCAGGCGAAGGACGACCTTGCCGTGAAGTTGACCCTTGGAATAGGACTTTGATAGCGTTTCCTTCCTGTAGATATCGTTTCTTTGTGCCTATGGCCTGCGGAGTTAATACCGGGGCGCTATAATTCCACGATGTGGACTTGGCTCTCTAGCAAAATACTTCGGAACAGGACAGGCATCCTCCTTGTGTTGGCCATTCTCACGGCATTTTTTGCTTACGAAGCCACCACGGTCGAATTCAGTTACAAGTTCGGGGGGCTATTACCAAAGGAGGATAGCGCTTATGTTCATTACGAAGAATTACTGGAAAAATTCTCCGAAGATGGAAACGTGATCGTCCTTGGGGTAAGGGATCCAGAGCTATATCAGGTTGAGAATTTTAGAGCATGGTACGATCTTGGAAGGGACCTTACGAAGCAGGATGGCGTTGATTCGGTTTTTTCAGAGGCCAATATTTTCGAGCTGGTCCGTAATGACAGTTTGAAGCGATTCAACCTTAAACCGATCTTTTCTCGCCCACCGACGGACCAAGCTGAACTGGACAGCGTTCTGCGCAAGGTGCGATCACTGCCGTTCTATGAGAATTCATTGTACAACCCGGAGTCAGGCGCAAGCTTGATGATGGTTTTCGTGAATGCCCCTCGCTTCAACAGTAACGATCGCGGCAATATGGTCGACTTGATCGAAGCGCGTGTGAAACAGTTCGAGGATGGAAGGTTCAACGTTTATCGGAGCGGCCTTCCCTTCATCCGTACGGTCGTCACAGCGCGGACGAAGAGCGAAATGGGCATGTTCGTTGCGCTCATGGTCCTTGTCGTGTCTACGCTGATCCTGTTGTTCTTCAAGAGCTGGCGCGTAATGCTGATCTGCCTATTGGTCGTTAGCGTTGGTGTTATTTGGGCCGTGGGTACCATCGGGTTGTTCGGTTACAAATTGACCTCCGTAATGGCGATCATACCTCCGCTGGTGATCGTGATCGGAATACCGAATTGCATCTTCTTGATCAACAAGTATCACTACGAGTATGCCAATCATCACAACAAGGTAAAGGCACTTTCCAGGGTCGTGTACCGCGTTGGAAAAGCTTCATTCACCACCAACGCGACTACGTCAGTGGGCTTCGCAACGTTCGCATTGACTTATAGTGATGTGTTAAAACAATTCGGCATCATCGCTTCATTGAACATCATGGCCGTGTTCGTACTGAGCATTCTTATTGTCCCGATCCTCTTCAGTTTTCAAGATGAACCCAAGGATAAGCACCTCGCGCATTTGGATCGGATGTGGGTCGATAAGCTTACGAATTCGGTGATCGACATCGTTCAGTACAAAAGACCTTGGGTGTATTCGGTAACGTTGTTGATCGTGGTCGTCGGCCTTATCGGTGTGCAACGCCTTAAGAATGAAAGTCGTGTTGTCGATGATCTGCCTGCTGATGATCCCGTTATGCAGGAC
>JAGNUG010000102.1 GCA_017987115.1 Flavobacteriales bacterium
GATCAGGTTCTCGCGCTGAAAAATGCGCACACCGTGTAGTAGGATGATCGGTTCACTGGACATGGTGACAAAGGTTGTAATTTATTTATGCGTTCTGCGTTCATGAGTATGGGATTTGTTTTTCAAGAGGTGTTGGTAGAGGTGTTCCGGGTGGTAGCCCGGAATGACATGATACCGGGTGAACGGTGAATGGGTGCGCTAACCAATCACCGTGCAACACTGGTACATGGTTGGTCCATTCACTTTTCACCTTTCACCAATAGGTAGATCGAACACCTCCGCGTGGATAAGTCGAACCCCGCCAAGCCCTATCCCGCCAACGTTCCAAAGAACTTTGACCACTTGATGAAGATCCATCCAATTCACTCACCAATGACCTACGCGAAGGGCATTCTGCGCGTGGCTTTGTTCACAGCGGTGGTCCTGTTGCTTGCGCCAAGCATGCTGCATGCCCAACGACCAGCGCATTATGACCATCAGAACGCGGATCTGGCGCATGCCCAGGACCTATTCGATAAGGCCAAGTATGGCGCGGCGCAATATGAGCTGGAACGTGTGATCGAACGGATAACCGATCGACATGATGCGACCCGCACCGAAGCCGAGTATTTAGCCGCTATTTGCGCTGTGCGTTTGTTCAACGGCGATGCAGGCAATCGTTTGTTGGCCTTTATCGAAGACCATCCGGAGGATCTGCATGTTGGAACTGTTCGCCTCGAATTATTCAAACACGCCTTTACACGGAAAAAGTGGAAAGAAGCGCTTGCCTGGAGCGAAAGGATCGACCGGTTCGATCTCACTCCGGTGGAACTCGATGAATTCCGGTTCAAACGTGGCTATTCTTATTTTCAGGAAGAAGAGAAGGACCTCGCACTTGCTGAATTCAGTATTGTGGCAAGCGATAGCGGAGTCTACAAAGCACCGGCCACCTACTACACTGCCCATATTAACTACGAAAAAGGAAATCACGAAACTGCTTTGATCGGATTCAGAACGTTGGAGAACGATGAGAATTTTGGCAGTGTTGTTCCTTCCTACATTGCGGAGATCCTGTTCCTACAGGGGAAGTACGACGAGCTGAACGCATACGTGGAGCCCATGTTGAAAGATGGTTCCAACAGCCGTAGGGAAACGCAGATCAATCGCTTGGCCGGGGAAGCTAATTACCGCACGGGTAAATATGCCGAAGCATTACCGTATTTGGAGAAAAGTTCGCAACGTGTCGGAGTGGAGGTCGGTGATCGGTACATCCTTGGTTACACCTATTACCGGACGGAAGACTACCGCAAAGCGCTGAATGAATTCAACCTGGTCGCCAATGGAACGGATAGCCTTGCACAACTGGCCGCTTACCATATGGCCGATTGTTACCTGAAGCTGAACGAGAAGAACTATGCACGGAATGCGTTCAAGAAGGCCTATGACATGGGCAATGATCCCAAGGTCACCGAAGATGCATTGTTCAACTATGCGAAGTTGGCCTACGAACTCAGCTTCGATCCGTACCACGAAGCGATAACCGCTTTGCGTGACTACCTGAAAGCATATCCCAATACCGTTCGCCGTGATGAAGCCTATGAATTTCTGCTGAACGTTTACTTGAAGACGAAAAATTACGAGGCAGCACTGGAGGCTCTCGATGAGATCCAGAACAAGGACCTTCGCTTGCAGGAAGCCTACCAACGGTTAGCATTCGACCGGGGTGTTGAGCTTTATGAAGGACGCAAATACAAGAGCGCTGCATTGTTCTTTGAGCGTGCGTTGAAGTATCCTGTGGATCAAAGCGTCAACGCGAAAGCAAATTTCTGGATGGCCGAATCGTATTACGGCGATGGAGATCTGCCTGCCGCTTTGCGCAAATACGATGACCTGCGGAATACGGCGGGTGCGTATGCCACGGACATGTATGAACTGGCAGGATACGGTATGGGCTACACGTTCTTCAAAATGAAGGATTACAACGAGGCCAGTACTGCCTTCCGAAGATTCACCGCCACAGGGAAAGGTGACGCTAAACAACGTGCCGATGCCATGCTGCGGATCGGTGATTGCTATTTCGTGAACAAGCAGAATGACCTTGCGGTGAAAGCGTACGACGATGCCATGCGTACAGGAACCGATAGTCGTGATTATGCCCAGTATCAAAAGGGAGTATGCCAAGGTCTGCTTGGTAACTCAGCTGATAAGGTGGCGACCTTGAAAGCGTTGCTCAGCGAAAAACCGAATTCGCGTTACGCTCCGGATGCCAAGTTCCAGTTGGGTGAAACGTACATCAACATGAACCAGGACGCCAACGCGGCCACGTATTACGGTGCCGTGGTGAATGAGCATCCGAACAGTCCCAACGTGCGCCAAAGCATGTTGCAATTGGCACTGATCCACAAACGGCAGGGCAAGGCCCAAGAAGCGTTGGAAGAGTTCAAGGCGATCGTGGCCAAGTACAATACCGTGGATGAATCGCGCGAAGCTCTAGGCGCCATCGAAGCGATCTATGTAGAGCAGGGCAGGGTAGCTGAGTACGAGGAATATGTGAAGACGCTCGGTTTTGTGGATATGGCCACGCTTGATCTCGATACCAAGTATTACCGCAGCGCTGAAGCGTTGTACAACGCGGGTAAATGTCCTGAAGCGATCGGTGCATTGGGAGACTATCTGGTGAAGTACCCCAACGGTGCTTACGCTGTGAATGCATATTTCTACCGTGGCGACTGCCTATACAAAGCAGGCAAATTCCCCGAGGCGTTGCCTGATCTGGAAAAAGTGGTAGAGCGTAATGGGACCCAGTTCATGGAGAATGCGCTGAGTGGTGCCAGTGAGATCCGTTACAATGAAAGACGCTATGAAGGCGCACTTGACTATTACACCAAATTGGAGACGGTAGCAAGCTCTCCATTGAATGTGCTGGCAGCGCAAGTGGGCCGCATGCGTTGCTTGTTGGAATTGAATCGCCATGCCGATGCGGCCAAAGCAGCGGATAAGGTCGCAGCGAACAATGATGCGAATGCCGATCTACGTGCAGAAGCGGGTCTTATCGCTGCAAAAGGGTTGCTGGATAATGACGATCTGGAAGGAGCTTATTTGCGCTTCAAAGCAGTAACCTCGAACAGCAGTAATATGCTGGGTGCGGAGGCGAAATACAACATGGCCTATGTCCGTTTTCTACAAGGTCGATACAGCGATGCCGAGAAGGAGGTGTTCGATCTCGTGAAGAAGTATCCGAGCTACGACCACTGGAAAGCAAGGTCGTTCATCTTATTGGGCGATGTGTATGTGCAACTGAAGGACATGTTCCAAGCAAAGGCGACGTTGCAAAGCGTGATCAACAATTGCACGGAGCCGGATCTCGTTGCCCAAGCCCAGGAACGATTGGATATTATTAATTCCGGGGAAGCGAAAAGCATTCAACCGGATGTACAAGAGGAGATCGAAGTGCCAATGCCTAATACCAACGACGGAAAATGATGATCACGAGCAAGCACTTTTCATTTCTTGTGACCGCGCTTCTGACCTGCTCATTGGCATTCGGACAAGGTACTGAACCCACAAGCCAGTATGAGATCCAGGGTATCTACAGTCCTACGTTGATCGATGCCGAAAAAGTGGATGTGCGTCCGGAACCGATCGACACGATCCTACCGACCTTACCCGTGCGTTATGAAGTGCTGAACGTTAAGGGCGAAGTACCCGCACGCGTGGATAGCATTGCTGCGGCAAAACTGAGCGTGCTCGGTTCGAACGAGCGCTTGTACAAGGGTTTCGTTAAAGGTGGATTCGGTCTATACACCACGCCGCTTGGTGAGTTCTTCATCGACCAGACGCGTAGCAAGACCAACGGGTACGGGATCCACATGAAGCACTTCAGCAGTAACGGTGGTCTGGATGATGTTGGGCCAAGTGAATACAGCTTCAACAACATCGATGGATTCTATAAACACTACCTGCCCAAACACGAAGTGAGCGTGCGCTTGATGTATGATCGCCGTCGGGTGAGCTACTATGGATATGATCGAACGGATAGCATTGCCGAGGTCATCAATACGTCACCTCCACCTGCAGATGACCTGGTGAAACAAGTGTACAACGACATTGGTTTTGGAGGTCGCGTGCGATCGCTCTACGGTGATAGCAGCAAGATCGCGCATGATGTCGGGCTTGAGGTCCATGCGTACAGCAACCTTACCGGAAGCTCAGAGACGAACGTAAAGATCAATACGGACCTTTCTACCGTTTATGGCAAAGAGACCTACGGTGTTGGGTTGTTGATCGATAACAACGCGTACAAAGCGAATCGTTACATCGACAGCACCATGCAGTTCACCGATGTGCGGCAGAACGGAACATTGGTCGGGTTGATGCCGAACGTGAGCACTCGGGGTGATAAATACGTCGTGAAAGTGGGTGTGGGCATGTATGTCGATGCACTTGGAAAGACCACGTTCCACTTTTATCCTCAAGCCTATCTCAGTTACAATCTTTTCGACGATATCCTGATCCCATACGTAGGCGTGGATGGTGCGAAGCAACGGAACAGTTTCCGCAGTGTTACCCGTATCAACCCTTGGTTGAATGGCGCACCAGTGTTAGCGAACAGTAGCAAGATGTATGATATCTATGGCGGCATCCGGGGTAGTCTCAGCAACAGCATTGGTTTCGATGCACGGGTGAGTGCGAGCAAGGTGAAGGACCGCATGCTCTTCGTGAGCAACCCGTATACGCCTTACGGCGATCAACTATCGATCCTGTATGATGATGTAAGTGTCCTCAACATCAGTGGTGAACTGCATTATCACGCTCGCGAGGCTTTGGGGGTTACCGCGCGGATCGATATCAGTAGCTACACGCAGGAGGTCGAAGCCGAAGCATGGAACCTTCCACCATACCAGCTTGCGATCGGTGCGAACTATGACGTACGCGATAAACTTATCCTGAAGGTCGAGATGCAGTTCATGGGCTTGCGGAAAGCCAAAGAGGAGATCCGGACAACTGCCGTTCCTGAATCGAGTGTATTCGATCTAAAGGGATACATGGACCTCTATTTGGGTGCGGAATACCGCTACACCAAGCGGTTAAGCGTATTCTTGGATCTGAGCAACTTGAGCGCAAGCAAGTACGAACGTTGGCACAGATACACCGTGCAACGTTCCATGGTGCTGCTTGGAGCTACCTACGCATTCTAGGACGCAAGACGCTCTGCAAGAGCTGTTTCCAGCTGGTCAGATGCCAGCATGGTGGGTGCTTAGTGGTCGTTTGTCCGGTGACTTTTGGTAGGCTATTTTCCATCCATAGCAATCCATCCGGAATAACCAAATTCCGGACTTCGTTAATTATCAACAAAACCCGCGCTATTGTTGGGAAATAGCTCATTTTGAGAGCTTTTTTCGGGTATCTTCGCAAGCCCGCAGAACAAGGCGGCAAGATCCAATTTGGAACCATGTCAGAGACAGTTGTAGAAATGAGCGATAAGAAGAAAGCGCCAGCAGGTTATTCCGCAGACAGTATTCAGGTCCTTGAAGGGCTTGAAGCGGTGCGGAAACGCCCGGCGATGTATATAGGCGATATCGGCGCAAAAGGATACCATCACTTGGTTTATGAGGTGGTGGATAACTCCATCGACGAAGCACTAGCTGGTCACTGCGATACCATCGATGTACAGATCACACCCACCAACGGCATCCGCGTTAAGGACAACGGCCGCGGTATTCCGGTGGATATGCACGCCAAAGAAGGGCGCAGCGCATTGGAGGTCGTAATGACCGTGCTCCACGCAGGTGGTAAGTTCGATAAGGACAGCTATAAAGTATCCGGTGGCTTGCACGGTGTTGGTGTAAGCTGCGTGAATGCATTGAGCAGCATGCTCCTTGCCGAAGTGCGCCGTGATGGGAAAGTGTATCAGCAGGAGTATAGTGAGGGTAAGCCTAAGTATCCGGTGAAGGAAATTGGTACGACCACGGAGCGTGGAACTACCATCCTGTTCCAACCGGATCTTACCATCTTTCAGGTTTCGGAGTATAATTTCGAAACCCTTGCAACTCGCCTGCGCGAATTGTCATTCCTGAACAAAGGGATCCGTCTGAGATTGACGGATGAACGAACAACGTTGGAAGACGGTTCATTCCACACGGAGGAATTCTTCAGTGAAGAGGGCTTGCCTGAATTCGTGCGTTACCTCGATGGTACCCGAACCCCGATCATTGGAACCGTGATCCATATCGAAGGTGAAAAGCAGGACATTCCCGTAGAGATCGCAATGGTCTACAACGATTCCTATTCAGAGAACCTGCATTCGTATGTCAACAACATCAACACGCACGAAGGGGGAACACACCTCGCTGGATTCCGCAGCGGACTTACGCGAACGTTGAAGAAATACGCCGAAAGCACGGGTGCAACGAAGAACCTGAAATTCGAGATCGCGGGTGACGACTTCCGTGAAGGACTTACCTGCGTGATCAGCGTTAAAGTGCAAGAGCCTCAGTTCGAAGGGCAGACCAAGACCAAGCTCGGAAACAGCGAAGTAATGGGTGCCGTGAACCAAGCGGTGAGCGAAATGCTCGAGAATTACCTCGAGGAGAATCCAAAGGACGCTAAGTTGATCGTGGACAAGGTGATCCTTGCTGCAACGGCTCGGCACGCTGCGAAGAAAGCCCGTGAACTGGTGCAACGGAAAGGTGCATTCTCCGGTGGTGGATTGCCCGGTAAATTGGCCGATTGCCAAAGCAAAGATGCCAGTGCAAGCGAGCTCTTCATGGTGGAAGGAGATTCAGCGGGTGGAACGGCCAAACAAGGTCGTAACCGCGAATTCCAAGCGATCCTGCCACTACGGGGTAAGATCCTGAACGTGGAAAAAGCCATGCAGCACAAGATCCTGGAGAACGAAGAGATCCGGAACATCTACACCGCTCTTGGAGTGCATATCGGTACGGAAGAGGATAGCAAGGCATTGAACATGTCAAAGTTGCGCTACCACAAGATCGTGATCATGTGCGATGCCGACATCGACGGAAGCCATATCCAAACGCTGATCATGACCTTCTTCTTCCGGCACATGATGCCACTGATCGAACAAGGGTACCTCTACATTGCTACACCGCCACTATACCTGCTGAAGAAAGGAAAGGAAATGGTGTATTGCTGGAGCGATGCGGAACGCGACCGTGAAATGCTACGCATGAAAGGCGACAAGGACGTACACGTGGGCATTCAGCGTTACAAAGGTCTGGGTGAGATGAATACCGAGCAGCTATGGGAAACCACCATGGACCCGGAACGTCGCACCTTACGTCAAGTAACCATTGAGAACAGTGCAGAGGCCGACCGTGTATTCAGCATGCTCATGGGCGATGAAGTACCACCACGCCGTGAATTCATTGAGAAGAACGCGATCTACGCGAAACTGGATGTTTGACCATAAGATCAGAAACTCGCGAAAGCGAGATTAATTATTGAGATCTATCTGAAGAGGATCACGGGAAACCGGGGTCCTCTTTCTTATTGGTTGCGTTCGGTCTTGGTTTGATGGGTGACGCTCACGGTTCAGGGCTAATAGCTCAACTGACCAATGAATTTGGCAAGAGAAGTTTTGATGTCCTCCTCTCCGAATAAACAGCCACGACACAGTTGGACCCGTGGGTTCTTATTCAAGATGGATCGTACGCGTTCCTGTTGAAAGTCGCTATCTAACTTCTTCGCTTTTGCAAGTCGGCTGATCGCTTCAATGGCATAAGCCTGTCGTTCGGGTATACTGTCGTTCAACCAAAGAATAATGCCAACAGTATCGGTGAAGTGGATCAACGTTTCAATATCCCTTCCGCCCGCTTGGCTCAGCTCCTACGATCCCACAAAGCGTTCCATATCCTGGTCTGAGGACAGGTAGCTTAACGGTTTGGTCATTTTGCGAGTAAAGACCTTGTAAAAGGGAAAACAAGACGAGAATAGTGACCGACCTCAAGGAATAATTTCGCTTCATTGATTCCAATATGATCGTATGGCCCGATCTCTGGGTTTACAACTCCTTTTGGCTGCAACCCTGGTAAACTAACCGTAAACACGTAGCCACGAACAAATTAGTACTATGACCGTCATTAAGATCCCGAAGTACGTAGAGACCATGTTCCGATAATGTATTCAACTCACCGCAACAGCGTAACGTGCCCGTAGACCTTCTGCTTGTTCGTGGAACTCAATGCGTGTACTTCCAACTTGTAGACATATACGCCTTGCGGTAGAATGGCTCCGCCTTTTCCTCCCAGTGTACCATCCCATCCCTGGGTGATATCGTTCGTGTTGAAGATCTGTTCGCCCCAACGATCGAAAATGATCAAGCTGAATTCTTCCGGTGAAAGGTCATTTCCTTCTACCCGGAAGATCTCGTTGCCATCCGCACCATTAGGCGTGAAGGCATTCGGAACATAAACGATGAACTCATCCTCTACACGAACCAATACTCGAACTGTATCTGAACATCCCAGTGCATTGTAGACAACAAGCTGCACAGGGTAGTCGCCTCCGATATCTTCCGGAAACTCAATGATCGTGTCCTGTTGGGTGCTTGTTCCGAACTCACCGAAGTCCCACTCCCACGCAACCACATTCGGAATGGACGCATCGTAGAATTCAACCACTGGATCGAGAATGGTCGGTGGGTGCGGTGACCAATCAAAATGGGCAACGGGAACCGTGAGCGTTTCGATCATATCCACATAAACGGAATCTGTATAACAACCATTCGGCCACAGCACGTTGACGCCCACATCGAACAAACTTCCCACGGTATACAAATTCGTTACGCTTGTGCTATCCAACGGACCAAAACCATCGCCGAAGTCCCACGAAACATGCGCCATTTCTGTTGTATCCAATAGGTTGAACCGCACACTTAAAGGTGCACAGCCAAGCGTTGTATCTGCTGTTAGCACGGGATCAGGACTGTGTAGGATCACCAACTCCGCGCAGATCAATACAGGTGGTGTTTCGCAACCATCGAGCAATGAAACACATACGTTCGCAGTACTATCGTTTTCGACCAAGGTCGTTGGATCAGGACCGATCCCGTTTCCATTTATATGCCAATTGTAGGAATAGTTGCCATCGCCGCCTGCAGGGTTAAATAATTCATACGGTACGGGTATTCCAAAACACTCAGTGTCCGGTAGAAGTGGATCCGCCCATAACCAGTTAAGTACGGTTACGGATGCGAGTGCACTATCCGTTGTACAACCTTGCGCATCGATCGCTTGTACACTATAATTCGATACTTCGTTTCCTGCAGGGCTTACTGTTTGTGTGCCATTGCCGGAAAGCCCATTATTCCAGATCAAGTTCACTGGTTCCGTACCACCAATGAATGTTGCACTTAGTTCGGCGCTTCCAGTGACACAAATAGTGGTGTCGCTCGGCACAGTTACCCATTCAAGCAACGTTGGTTCAGTGATGGTTGCGGTCAGGGTATCGATGCACCCATTCCCATTCGGACCTTCGCTGACAATAACAGAATAAACACCCGCAACGGTGGAAAGCGTATCTCCCACGGAACTTTGCGTTGAACGCACGACGGTCCCTTGGGCGTTCTGCCAGGCGTAGTTCCATGGCCCTCCTGGCCCGGTGGTCAGGATAGTTACGGACCCATCTTCACCGAAACAATTCGCATCCACAACAATACTGTCATTGTCCAGGAACGAAGGAGGAATTACCAGGACCGTATCCGTTGTGGAACAATAGGGTGCATCCTGCGGATATACCGTGACGACCACTTCCGTGGGAACGGTCACGGCCGCTGTGGTCGTCTGTCCAGTTGCCGAGGTCGTACTGCCAGCCGGAGTCCAGACGTAGACCAGTGGGCCTGTGCCAGGACCGCAATTCGCAGTGCCGCTCCAAAGCGTACCAGTTCCAGGACCTTGGGGAGAACTGTACACCAATGCCCCGGAATTGTCGAAGATCTCGAAGGAGTTGTCCTGATTGAATGAACCTGCTGTGTACAATAGCGTCATTGCATCACCTGTAGTGACCGAGAATGTTGCCGTGAGCGTAGTACCTCCTGGCATTGGAAAATCGTCAGTTTCAGTGCCATGCACAACGGTAATACTTGCGAAACCTGTCCAGCCATCACCATTGGCATCGGACAACACGATCGTGTAATCGCAAGTGCTCGAAGCAGGCGGGAAGGCGATGATCTCTGCTTCCAAAAGAGCTGGATCATTGCACGTAGCACCGAGCTCAACCGTTGCACCCACCACAGGCGCATTGGTAACAGTCACGGTGATCGTTGTGTCGTAAGTACAACCAAAATTGTCCGTTACGGTCAGTGTGTAATCCTGGTTTCCAGGTTCGGTTGGCGTTGCAGTTGCTTGCAGTGGGTTTGAAGGATCCACCACAACACCGGGTCCGGTCCATGCTATGGAATCCGTGGTGTTGCCGATCGTTGGGGTGAACTGAACGAGATCCGGGTAAAGGCTCGGGTCGAAATTCATTTCCCAATTGCACAAAAATCCATTGTCCGAGCCCCACAGGTCCGTGATGTTCAAGGTCCAAGTTCCATTCAAAGGGCAACCCAAGAGTGAATTCATGTTGCCAATGGGTTCATAGATACCCGGCGTTAATGCATTGCCTCCCATGGATGGCGTCGTTATCCCATTCGCAGAAGCATCCACCCAAGTGCCATTGGGCGAACTGGCGTTCCAGCAATAATTCCAACACGTGCCTTGGGCATTCGCTTGCTGATCGTCGTCGATCGGTTCACCTAGGAATGTTCCTCCTCCTCCCTGTTGGTGCAGTATTACGCTTTGCCCACTTGGACAGGTAATGTTGATGACAAGGTCTCCCATGAACGAATGCTCCATATCCACGCAGATGCTCTGGATATCATTTATATCCGTTAGTGTGCCACCCGGCTGCAAATAGGTGTTCTCGATGCTGCTTGAAAATGTTTCGCCCACATTGTCAGGAAGGGGAACTCCTCCTCCCAGATCCACTTCCGGAATACCTGTCCAAGTGACCGTATTCACCACACCGTTCAACTGTACGGTTCCTCCTTCGCAAACGGTCGGTCCGGCTGTACTTCCCTGAAAAGTTGGTTCGGTACCAACAAGTACCTGCAGATCGACGAGATTCAAGTTGCTACAACCATTATCATCCTCAATGGTCAGTTGCACCAGATAGTCACCTGTTTCCGCGAATGCATGATCCACCGTAGTTCCAGTGGCGGTTGTTCCATCAGCAAAATCCCACGTATAGCTCACAATGTTGAAACCACCCGCTGAGGTGGATGCCGATCCATCGAAACTGATCGTTTCTCCTGGACAGATCCGTGCAGGAGCGGCTTCGCTTATGGAAGCCACTGCGGTCGGAGGTAAGCAAGGAATGAAGCACGTGATCGTAGCAGCAAATGATCCAGTGCCTATGCTGTTCGAAGTAAACTCCAACGTAAGGCAGCCGGTCGGGTTCGCATAGCTGGCAAAGGCAACAGCCCCGCTCAAGGTGGTTCCCGTGTAGGTGCCTAATACCGGTGCGCCGGTGTTGTTTCCATCATAGATCACCAACTCATCGGTAGGAACTCCGGCAGTACTCAAATTGCCGATGACGAAGGACAGGCTGATCCCGACATCGACGGCATCCGGGCAGATAGTTGTTACGAAGTACTCGTTGTTGCTGTAACCGGGTCCGCCTTCACCGCCACTATCAACGATCGCACCACTACAAGAAGTGATGGAACCATCGGTAATGCTGAAGATCGTTTGTGAATGGGCCGTAGTAGCCAACAACATACAAACAGGCAGCAATAGAGCAATGATCACAGCCCGCGACCAAACGAAAGTTCGTTGTTCCAAGTGACCTTTATCCATGGTCGTATGCAAGGGACTACGGCACTGATCAAGTATGGATTGGTTAGCGAGGATCACGTTCGTTCTGAATAGCGGCAAAGATCGTAGATCACCTCCGCTTATCTATGACGTGATCCAGGTTGTATGGGATGCCTAAGAATGACAATTGAATTAATGTGTCCGGTTGATCTGCTGATTTACAGTGGATTATCGATCTTGTTCCGCACGCATATTATCTCCGCGGCTATGCTTATTGCGATCTCTTCCGGGGTTTTACTGCCAATTGCCAAGCCAATAGGCGCCCGCACCCTGCCGATCTCTTCTGCTGTAAAACCATCTTTCCGTAATCCTGCGAATAAGGTCTTGATCTTCGCTTCGCTCCCCATCATGCCGAGATATTTGAAACGTTTTCGGATCAATTGACGCACCAATAGATCATCGGTCCGGAAGCCGAACGAAACCAGAACCACGAACTGTTCTGGATCGCTGTGAATGATATCGCCGATGGATGCGTAATCAACGACGTTGCTGACATGTGCCCATTCGTTCTGTGCCATGGTGTTCAGATCGGCGCGGTCATCCATGAGATGGACATGGAAACCGAGTTGGTGAATGGTCCGGCTCAACGCTAGACCTACATGGCCGGCACCCAGAATGATGATTCGGGGTGCATCGCCAAGCGGTTCATGGT
>JAGNUG010000103.1 GCA_017987115.1 Flavobacteriales bacterium
GTGCTATCCCCTGTCGGTCGTGGACGCTGTAGTTCGATCTTAACCACCGGGCTCATGTCATCGGAAAGTGAAGTTCCATTGGCAGGGTCCTGTTGTCCGGGACCGGGTTGATCATCACCTCCATTCCTACTCGTTGGTCCGGTATCGGTACGCCCCGTGTAGAACAAATACTTGTTTCCACTGAACTGCAATTGTGCGTACCGGTTATACTTCGCACTAACATCCTGTTCCAGTATCGACCGCTTCAGATCGGTGAGTCGTTCTTCTACTGTGAAATAGCGGTAATGTACAGTGGTATCGATATGGCTCACGGCACTATCATACTTCACGAGGAATCGATTACGGATCCCGTCACCTTCGCTCAAATACGTATAACTCGTCGAATCGTATTGCATCGGTTGCACCTCATCAACTCCAGGCGTATTGCTCAACCGTGTAAGCACAGGCGAACGCGTGGCGAGATCCAATAGAAAGACATCCTTATGGCCATTGATCAACGCCACATCCGCATTCATACGAAGGGTATCGTCAGTTCTGTCACTACTGAAAATGACCCGCTGATCACCATCAACGAAACGAGGGTCAAGATCATCATACTGATCATTGGTCAACCGCTCCTGTCTGTTTCCGATAACGTAATACAGGAACAGGTCGGTACGTCCGTCCTCAACGGCACTGAACACCATGTTCCGTCCATCATCCGAATAGGCCATGCTCAGGATCTTGTTCAGCATGAAGACCGGCTTCTGTGTGGTCTTTTTATCATCCAACGTATACGTTCGCATGAACAATTCACCTTTGCGTTCGATCGCATAGCTCAGTGCTTGTCCGCTAGGATGCCAAGCGATCACAGGATAGGACCGATCGACAATGCGATCCAGTTTCTTTTCTCCTTTAACGATCCGCTTGATCTTGCCGGTGGAAACATCCTGAACGAATACCTTGTATTGTCCAAGTTCATTGCTCACCCACGCCAGGTGACGGCCATTGGGGCTTTGTTTGAATTGGCTGTAAGTTCTTCTTTTCTTGGTCTTGATCGCCAATGGTTCCAGCGGTATCTCATTTCTGAACCGATCTTCTTCCGAGAACCGGGCTCGATAGTATGCCAGGCTTTCTTCCTGAAGTGTCTTCAGCGAAACTCCAAGAACGAACAAAAAGCCACTTTCCGCACTGCGGCTCACTCTGGTCATATACAGGATATTCGGTATCACTCCAGGGCCATAAACATCAGCCACATATTTCCAGATCGAATAGCCCGCATACTTGGCATCCTTACCATGCAACCGATTGAACTTATCGTATCGGCCACTGAGCACTGCGTCGCGTATCCGGTTGTTCAGTTCTGCTCCCCAAGGTTCTGATCGATACGCGATAATGCCATCGGTATACCACTCGGGCAAACTCATGAACGTGCTGCTCTTAAGCATATCCCGCCAATTTCCCCCGAACATCATCTGATCAATGATCACATGCGAAATACCACTTCGGATCTGTTGATCAAGCAACGTGTGATCACCTTCGTAATAGATGAAGATCTTGGTGCCGACAATTCTCGTAAGTCCTCCGATATTGTTCTGTCCATCGGTGCTGCTCAGTCCGATATTGCTTTGTCGGAAATCAGTGAGAGAATTGTAGACGATGAACTGCAAGCGTTCATCCAACGCAAAATCAAAGTCCTTTTCCAATTCCTTGATATGCTCCGCAGCGGCTTGTGCAGTATAGCGCGCCAGATCCCTACCTTCTTCATAGAAATACACTTCCATGGTGGGGAAGCGATATTGCTGCCACATGAATTCGCGGTACTGCACCCGATTCTTGCCATATTCCTGCTGTGAACCGGAGTAGAACTGCGCTCCGGCCGAACCAAAGAAGATCAGGCTCAGCGCTGTGAGCAGCGTCTTTCGGAGGATATACGAACTGGTTTGCACGATATGATGTCTACTTTCGAAGCGCCCACGACGCGAATTGTCTTACACTGGAGTAGGATGCGAATTTCGGGCTTTTATTGCCATGCTGCACATTGCAAAGTTCACCTTTAATCCTTTTCAGGAAAATACTTACGTAATTCATGATGGTACGGACGCCATTTTGATAGACCCAGGGTGCTGGAATGGTCCAGAACAGCATGAACTTGAGCAGTATTTAACGGAGAACGGGCTTACGCCGAAAAAATTGGTGCTTACCCACGCCCACATCGACCATATTCTAGGTAATTCTTGGGTACACAGCCGCTACGGATTGTTGCCCGAAATGCATAAGGCTGATCTGCCTTTGCTTCGGAACGGTCCAAAACAAGCGAGCATGTTCGGCGTTCCGCTGGACCCATCACCGGAACCAACGCACTTCATCGAGGAGGGCGATGTGATCACATTAGGAGGTCATTACCTGCACGTCCTATTCGTACCGGGACATGCGCCGGGCCATATTGCGCTCTACAACAAAGAGCAGAAATTCGTGATCAATGGCGATGTGCTCTTCATGAACAGCATTGGCCGTACGGACCTTCCTGGTGGAGACCTGGACATGTTGCTCAAGAGTATCCGCGAACAGCTTTTTCCGCTTGGTGATGATGTGAAAGTATACTGTGGCCATGGCCCGGAGACCACGATCGGGATGGAAAAGCGGACGAATCCGTTCTTGCGTTGAACTTAGGACTTACCTATTTGGGATGGTATCCATCCTGTTTATAGGATTTCTCCATCGCATTGTGTTTTATCGGCGGTGGACACTCGAACCCTTTCCTTGAACGAAGGAACATGAACCGTACGCTAAGGATAAGTGGTCTGTAGTTGCTACTGAACCATTGCATTGCACCAAATCGACCTTCATCCGCAGGGGTAATGCTGAAGATAGGCGTTTCAATAGCTGGAATGATCAAAAGGTTGCCGGTCACCTTGAACCCATAACCCAATTTGAAGTGCGCCTGACCAACAAGATCAGGAGGGAATGCATGTCGGTTAAGAAAAGGATCACCTGTATGCGCGTACGCTGATCCGATCCTGTAATCCGCATTCAAGCCCAATGAGATCTGAATGAACTGATAATTCCGCACCTGAATGAACTTATTCGCGTTGGCGTGAACGGTCAGGAATTGTTCAGCGAACTCCCCTTCACCTTCAATGGCCAACGTGCTATCACCGCGTGTAAATAAACCGGTGTACAATTCGTTTCCACGAAAATTCTTGTACGCAAGGCCGAAGTCCCAGTAATCCAAGATCACAGGGTCACGAGTGAGGTAGAACCAGCCTGCTTCCAGATAAAGGCCGGGCCTACCGTTCGGGTCATAAACTGCGGTATAGCTCGTGTCGCCAGCACGAAAAACTTCTTCTTCCGGGTTCTTGCCACGTGTTAACGTATAGGTGGCACCTGGAGCAAAGTAGAACCCGCCACGCCGCGCTTGGCCTTCCAAAGGGATGATATCCGGGCGTTTGCGTTGCGAGAAACGCTGGGCCGTTGCCGGCAGGGCCAGCAAACAGATAAATACTATTCCGAACACACGTTTCATTGCAACGAAGGTGGCACCGTGCATGCATTGTTAACGCATACTACGTCGGAAAAGTGTCAACGTACAGGTGTGAGTGATCGCATTATCTCTGGAACGAGAACGGCCTGTTATGGGAAAACTCCATAACAGGCCGTTGTTCATCCTGAATAGCCCGCCTTTTACTTCAGGATCTGTACAGGCTTACCGATCGCATTGGTACAATTGCCAATGCGTACGATATATTGTCCTTCATAAAGTGTACGCGTGTCGAGGTGCCAGATGGAGCTACCCTGAACGATCACAGCTTGGCGAACCACTTTGCCGGTCATGTCGATCAAGCTCACATCAACGTCTTCACGCGTCAAACCGCTTACTTGGATCGCAATCAGATCAGTAGCCGGGTTCGGGTAGATGTTCACAGTGAGATCCGACGCGTCCTGGTCCGCAATTGCCAAGGTCAATGGGTCAACCGTGGTAGTGGATTCACTAATGGAAGTCACTTTGCCACCAGTAACGTTGCCATAAAATGTAGGTCCGACCACATACGGGTAAGCACTGTTCCAATTCTCATCTACCGTGCAGTAGTAAGCATAAGTGCCATTCGGATACTCCGGCGTTACCGCAAAGCGGCCATTATGCGTGTCCAAATAATAAGGCTCAGAGTACGGAATAAATTCATAGTCCTCGCGGAAATAACCCAATGGATAGGTCGTGTTTATCGGGGCACCATCTGTTACTGAAGCGCCTGTGGGACTCGTATTGCGCTCCGTCATGTTCCGCAACTGGTAGCCTGAACGGATACGAGTAACACCTCCCGTTCCATCGGTATTCGCGTACCCATAAGCACCGTAGATCGGGAATCCATCAAAAGCATATCCCAGCAACGGCGAATGCTGTGCAGGGTCGATCACATAAAGGCCATCGGCTGCGTATAGGTCACAGACATTGGAGACTACAACAAGATCCAAATTGAACGCACTTGGGTTCTGATGATGGTGATAGTTGCCCATTGCTGGATGAGCCTTCGAGCAATCGAACCCATCCCGTTCAGCTGGAATAGCATCGCGATTCCATGGAAGGTTCGCGTTTGGACCTCCAGGACACATTGGGTTGCCGGGGCCACCACAAAGTGCGTTGGTATTGGCATTCCATGCTACACCATCACGATAGTCGAACAACGAAACTCCATTGATGAAGAAACCGATATTACCCGGTGTAGTAGCTGTTGCTGTTCCTGTGTTCTGCGCTGGTACGCGTGGTATACGATAGATCGCGTTCTGGTCTGTTGCCAGTGATGGGTTACCATCTTGGAATGGCCCTGTGATATACGCAGGTATACCGTGCGTGCTCACATAAACCCAATCCGCAGAATACTGCACGGTCTGCACATTGGCCAGAACGTTATCCTGGATCGGTGTTGAATTGCCAGCCACATAATGTTGACCCATGATGCCGGTCGTGTTGAACAACCAACTGGTTATGTTGGGTTCGGCCTGGGCCATCGTTGATGCCGAAAGCGCTATTGCTAAAAATACCAGGAAAATGCTTTTCATGAATTGATCGGGTGTTGGGCTAAAGCGTTTGACGACCAAGCGGCGTTAATCCTTCGCTGGAAAACATTATTCCCTAGGATAGGCATGATCCGGGTTGAAGCAGAATTCACGATCACTCAGTGTGAGCAGAAAGGCGACGATATCGGTCCGTTCATTTTTCGAGAGTGCTATGCCATTTTGCAATTCGGGAGCAACCGTTGCGCTTTGCTCAACGCCTTCCGCATAATGGTCCAGCACGTTCCGCAAACTCTTGAAACGCCCATCGTGCGTGTAGGGAAAGGAGAATTCAATGTTGCGTAACGTTGGGATCTTGAATTTCAAAGAATCCAATGGATCATCAGTGATCAGCATTCGACCAAGGTCATTGTAGGCCGTATCGATAGGCATGCCGTTATTCGCAAATTCACCTGTCGTGAAAAGTGGTTCTTGATGGCACGCACCGCAATTCGTTTTGAAAAGCGCATACCCGTTGGCTTCTTGTTCCGTGAATGCTTCGGCCTTCCGCATTACGCGATCGTACTTTGAATTCGCCGAGATCAATGTCAGTTCGAACTGGGAGAGTGCCTTCAGTATTCGTTCGCCTGTGATCGTGGTATCGCCGAACACCTGAGCAAATAACGTCGGATAGGTCACAGTACGTTGCAACTTGGCTACGATGTTTTCTGTGTTCTCACCCATTTCGTCGGGGTGATTGATGGGTGCCAAGGCCTGCATGTCCAAATGGTTCACTGCACCGTCCCACATAAAGCTTTTGTTCCATGCCAGATTCATCAACGCTAATGAATTCCGTGTGCCGATGCTATCCCCTACTCCATGGCTTACGGCGTGATCCACGTGGGTGAATGCCGTGAATGACAAATGGCAACTGCTGCATGACACGATGCTATCCGCAGAAAGAATGGGGTCGTAGAATAGTGTGCGCCCTAATGCGATACCTTCAACGGTCAGTGGGTTTGCAGCGAAATTGTATGAAGATGCAGGCCAACTCTCCGGGTAATTCAGTTTTACCGGATGGCCGGTCTGAACCATTGCTGCGCTAAGGACGAAGATCGTGACCATCGCAACGGCTATGAAAGCGTTGGTCTTCAGTTTACAATTTGAAAGGAACGAGCGAAGATCGAAGAGAACTCAACAGCGCGCAAGCTTGGCGACATGATCGTATGATCCTTCGCGAGATCCACCTCAGCGAAGAAGTTCGAAAGATCAATACGGATGGTCAGATCCTTTTTCGAAGCGACATGAAACCCAACATACTGCGTCGAACGATAAGGTACCAAGTAACCACCCAAATGAAAATTGAAGGCATTCTTGGTCGTATTACAAAGAGGACTAGTGCCTTCCAATTTGAAATTGATATAGCCGCTATTCCATGTCCAATACATTCCATTCGTGGGATCGAGATCGCCTCCGAATGCACCGGAAACACTAGTGGTACTGTCGACACCCAGACAGAACGAAACCGAATCGTACTTGATTTCGTCCGTAATGGCCAACAAGACGGTAAGCGACTCCGGATCAGTCGCATCGATCAAGTGGTAGGTATTGTCATGCAGGACGATCTGCCCAGCATTGAAAAAGGTAACGTGCCCAACAAAGAATTTGAATGTCTCAATGGTCAACGATCGCCCATCGGCCAGGACAATAGCTTTCCTCAACTGTAGATCCTCTCCATCAAGGACACTTGGAAAACGCAGGCTTTGCCCCGAAGTATTCAATACACCGAAGATCATAAAAAACACAAGTGGTATCCACTTCATCGCCCTTTTGCTCGCGGTCCCTTTCTTCCAAATAAGCTGGAAAGGTCATTGGCCAAGTCGTTGTAGTAATTCAATTGATCAGGGCGGCAAATGCCTTTGATCGCTGCGAAATGTCCGACGTGAATACGCTCGATCTCCATTTGGATCTCAGCAACACGGTCAAATAATGGATCGGGATCTGAATTGGTCTTGGCCAAGGTGGCGTACAGCGCTTTGCGCGCAGCATTCATTTCTTCCTCCTTCGCTGCCAACATGGTCTGGTGCACTTCGATCAATTTGGAATACCCTTCCACTTGTGCCTTATCCAGATGCAATCGTTCGATCACGATCTTCTTTGGCCCATCATGTCCAGGACCGCCGAAATGACCGCACATCAGCAGAACCATATTCAAGCATAGCAATACGACCACTGCAACGGTCAACCACTTTACCTTACTCATGGTACAATTGGTTTGATGTGGCCATGCCCATACCACGCGAAAGCTCCGATAAGGGATCATTACTGCTGTTGCTTGTCGTTCGGTTACCGAACAAAGTCACTGTATTGATCAAGAGGACCAGGGCCATTGTTGTGATCCCTGCCAGAACCCAGGAGCGGGTCGGGGTTTCAGCTGTGGAGGTCTCTATTCGCGCATCAATACGTGTACGTAGAAATGGCGGTGGATCCAATTTTTCAATGCGCTGCAACAGATCAATTGCTTTATCAACTTCCATTTGATTCTTGGTTTATTGGACGACGAACATTCTTCAATCCTTCGCTAGATCCTGTTTGAGTTTCTGTTTACCACGCGCCAGAAGCGCCTCCACCGATTTCACGGTAACGCCCATTACCTCGGCGATCTCCATTTGACCCATGCCTTCAGTGGCCCTAAGAAGCATAGCTGTGCGTTGTTGTGATGGAAGTCCATTGATCCGCTCGAAAACCTTGGCCGTTGCTTCCTTATTCTCCAATGCAACACCGGGATGATCGAATTCGGAACCCTGCAAACGATCTGCATGATCATCCACTAGGCCGATCAAGCCCAGGAACGAGCGCTTCTTGCGTTTTCGCGACTTAATATGATCCAATGAAGTGTTGATCGCAACGCGGTATATCCATGTGCGCATCGCTGCATCTCCACGGAATTCAGCAAGGCCTTCATGCACTTTCAAGAACACATCCTGCGTGGCCTCCTCAGCATCTTGCCGGTTATGCAGGTAGTTCATACAGAGGTTGTACACCATGCGCACATGGCGGTCATATACCTCGTTGAATGTGGAGTGCTTCATTTGTGAAGTGCTCACAAAGCAAACCAATTCCGCACTTGGAACTTAACTCAAAACAGGTTGGACCGGATTGAAAAAGAGAACGCCCAACTATACATTCCCGAGCACTTCCATTTTCAATGGATAGCACCCTTCACCTGAACTGGATCAAGGATGGAATTGAACCGAATGGGATAGAACCACACTACTTCCAAGGTCCATTCTTGGTAACATTGATGACATCCTTACCGTCCAAGCGAAAAAGACCACCTGAACAACCGAACCATATTCGGCCGCTTTTGTCCTCAAGGATATTTTGGATACCTCCGAATTGCTTGTCAGTGTCCGAAAGTGAACTTTGCTTCAGACCGAAATTGGTGAATGCATTACCATCGAAACGATAGACACCATTACCCGTTGTACTGATCCAGATATTCCCTGACCGGTCTTTGAAAACAGCGTAAACATCAGCATTGGTCAGTCCGGGTTGATCTGGAAATTGGGTGAAGGTTTTTCCATCGAACCGGGCGAGACCACCGGGTCCATTTCTGTCCTTTGGGTCCGGGTTGTCGCGCTCGGCCACGCGCATACCGAACCAAAAGTTTCCAAAATTATCCTCTTGTATCACTTGAACACAGTTTGAAGGAAGGTCTTCTGCTGTTGTGAATTGAGTGAAAGCCTTTGAGCTTGGGTCGTACTTGGTTGCGCCGTAACCACTTCTGCCGAACCAGATAATTCCATTCGAATCTTCCATGATCTCGGAAACCCAGTTCTGCGTTTCCAAGGTCGCGGGAAGTTCAACATCTGGCACAGGAAGCGGAAAGTTCGTGAATGTGCTTCCATCGAAGTGGCAGACTCCGCCCCAAGTACCGATCCATATCCGGTCATTTGAATCTATGAACAGGTTCGCGACCCGGGGATGACAAAGACCATCTGCCACGCTGTAATTCTTGAACCGCTTACCATCGTATTTCGAAAGACCAGCACCCGTTCCGAACCAGAGAATTCCCTGCTTATCCTCAACCATGCTAAGAACAGAATTATCCGGAAGTCCGTCATTCATGGTCAGATAGTTAAGGGTTGTCCCATCATACATCGCAACGCCTTTGCTCAGCGTACCGAACCAGAGGTTACCCTTACTGTCTTCAAAAGAATCCACCACATATTCTGCGATCTGCCGGTCCATGGCTTGCTCTTTGGATTCAAGAGCAGACTCTACCGTGCTTTCTTGCTCGCCGTTCGTTTTGCTCTGCCCACTACATGAGCTGACCAATAGTAATGTGATCTGCAAAATCTGAATATGCATACTCGCTTGCCTCATGTTCGTTCTTGTGCGGATCACGGCTCAGCAACCCATACGCTCCACAGTTAACACACCGTCTTTGTGTTTGAACAAGAGAGGGATCACTTCTAGCGAACAGCGTGGTTCAATAGTGAAGAAGATCTTTCCACCGATATCAAAATCGGTTTTGCCAACAACGGTAAAAATGTGTTCGTATTTCGTATCAACACTCACCCAATTTACCGGTCCATTCACGAACTGGTGCGGGTCGAAAACCTCCTTTGAGCGTGGCGTTTCAATGAAGTCATCATTTATTAAAAGGTCGTTGGTTGGAGCAGTCTCAATTGTGAACTTCCCTTTAAAATCGCCGCTTGAGAATGGCGACACATAAAAACTACCACCATGTAATTTCACACGCGTAATCAACTTATAGTGGGTTTCATCGATCTGTTCAAGGTCGAATGAAAGATCGTAGGGGTAATCCATGGCTATGGTTGAATCGATCAACGGAGAGTAATACATGCTCAAGCCTTGCATGGGAATTTTTTCTGCTTTTTTATCGCAACCGGCTTGTACAACACTGAACTCGAATGCTTGTGAAACAGCCTTGCCATCCGCGTTTATCGCTGGCTCCCATTTCGGCATATCCCTGATCAGAGACACCAGCCTATGATCCAGCCTTAAATTCCCGGAAGTTGAAACCAATCCCACATTATCAGCAATTCCTTGATCATTCACCGCAAAGCGCACCACGGGGGGCTTCAACCAGCCGATATCCTTTGCAACATGATCCATCATGGTGTTCTTCAAATAGGCAACCATTGCATCTTTACCACCAATGAATGATGCTTCTGATCTTAGGTTCTTCGAAGTTCCTACCTGTGCATTTACCACATACGCATTATCCGAATGGAACACCATAGGATCTAGCCACGGTTCCCCCTCCTTATCTAAAAAAGGCAAACTGAGTGGATCAAAAACGGTTAATGGTAACCCAACTTCGGAACGCCCTTGTTGTGAAATCGTTTTGGTACAGCCTGTGCAAGCAACAGCAAGCATTATCGAAGCAGAATACAAGTAGAAGATCAGCTCTTTCATGGTCGGTCAGGTGTTCGTTTTGCCAAAGTTGCAACGACCACGACCGCTATTGCATGAATCCTATGTAAATTAGTGTAAAACGTATGTAATTCATTCATAACGAAGCTATTCCAAGCTTAGTTTTGCAGCATGTCCGTGAGAACAATAGCATTGTTGATCGCCTTTTTTGGCTATTGTCTGGTGTTCGCCGAAGGCCGGGAAGACCAACATACGAAGGATAGACAAGTTGAGGTAGGCATGCGCATGATCGGGCATCAGGTACTGCTCGCTGTGGGTGACACCTCATCTCTAGTACTGCCGATCGAGAAAGAAGGCGATAAGTACACCATCAGTTTTGGAAGCGAGTTCGGTTTCGATCCGGACAAGATCACTACAACGATCGATAGCGTAATGCGCGACACGCAGCTTTCTGAGAACTATATGGTTGAGGTGATCAGCTGTGATTCATGCCTTGTCGTTCATGGCTACACAAAAACTCCGATCATCGATGATGGCATGATGCCCTGCAAAGGCAGAGTCCAGCCGGTTTCTTGTTATGCGCTATTGATCACGATCCTGGATGCGGAACTTCCACCTGTCGAAGCAACAACGGATCTCGATGGATCCGACAACAATGAACAGGGAGGGTTCAGCTACCGATCAGTGGTCCCGTGGGCGCTCATTTTCCTTGGATCTATTGGAGTGGCCACGGTGTTCGTGAAACTAAGATCGGTGCCTGATAGTGATGTCAACATGGTGCGGATCGGCGAGTTCCAATTCAACAAGCGGAATATGGAATTGTCCATCAATAAGAAGCGTATCAAGTTGACGAGCAAGGAAGCAGATCTCCTTCAGTTATTATCTGCTTCAGCCAATACCACCATAGAGCGTGACGATATCCTCGCCAGCGTTTGGGGCGATGAAGGTGATTACGTCGGAAGAACACTGGACGTATTCATTTCCAAATTGCGCAAGAAGCTAGAGGCCGATGCGAACGTACAGATCGTGAATATCCGGGGGGTTGGGTACAAGTTGGTGATGGGGGTGTAGGTCAAACGCTTGCCGATCCGATCGACTCATTTCTGACCACGTGATCCCTCAAAGCATCCCCAACGCCAATTTCTCCACATCCTCACTCTCCCACTCCTTTTCAATATCGGGCATTGCCAGCACTTGTTCCATGATCGCGTCATGGCGTTGGCCTTCGCGCATGGCTTCCACGTATGGAGTGTCGGTGAACTTTACTTGGCTGTAGAGCGGTAACCATCGATCCGGATGGTTCGCTTGCAAACGTCCTTCGATCTTTTTGCGGAGAATGAACTGTGGATCTACTACGAGATCACGCATTTCCACAAAATTGCGCATGCTTAGGTCGGCTATTGCATCGCCGTTCGGTTTACGCTGTTTGCTATAGTGATGAAGTACCTCACCCCAATTATCATCGCCGAATTGATCGAGCAGGTCGTTGAGCACTTTGCAATCCTCGTAGCCGCTGTTCATGCCCTCGCCGTAGAATGGGACGATCGCATGTGCAGCATCACCGATCAGCGCCACCTTATCCTTGTACGTCCAAGGATCGCAGCGCACGATCACCAGATTGCTTTGTGGATTGCGCATGTATTGCTCCACCAGATCCGGAACGATCGGCATTGCATCCGCAAAATGCGCGTTGAAGAATGCATGCGCTTCGGCCTCTGTGCGAACGGTATCGAATCCCGGAGAATTGGCCGTAGCACTATGCTGCATAAAAAGCGTACCGGTAAACCCACCGTCCTGGTTCGCTAGGCCCATCATCATGTAATGCTGCCGTGGCCAAATGTGGAGGCACTGCGGATCCATCTTCGGCGTCCCATCTGAATTAGCTGGAAATGCAACTTCCTTATAGTCGTGTTCGATGTATTCCTGACTGTAAGAGAAACGACCTAACATCATCTTGGCCCGCACCGCACTGAAGGCACCGTCACTCCCAAAAACAACATCTGCTCGGACGCTTAACGGCTCAGAGGCGTTCTTATCCGCTTGAAAGTAACAGGTACCATTTTCAAGATCAACATCCATACACCGCTCATTGAAGTGTAACGT
>JAGNUG010000104.1 GCA_017987115.1 Flavobacteriales bacterium
CATCACCAAGTTGAAAGAAGCGAAGTTGATCGTGGTCGAAGGAACCCTATACCCCCTACTCACTCGCCTAAAAGATGCCGGCCTACTTGGCTATCGTTGGGAAGAGTCACGCTCCGGGCCGCCTCGTAAATATTATAAACTCACGACCGTGGGCGATAAATTCCTCACCGAACTGGACCAGACATGGGACGAATTGAGCCTTGCGGTGAAAAAGACAACTCGCTTGAACAAATGACCATATCTCCCTCCAACAGCAACCACCAAATCAACGCATCAGCGTAATCACGATGAAAAAAACCCTCACAGCCAACATCAGCGGCACGGTGTTCCATATTGAAGAGGATGCCTACGAAAAGTTGCAGCGATACCTCGCTAGTATTCGTGGACAATTCACTGGAACAGAAGGTCGCGATGAGATCATGGCCGATATCGAAGCACGGATCGCGGAGCTTTTTCAAGAGCGATTGGATGGTAAAAGACAGGTCGTCAACGTCGATGACGTGGCGCATGTTATCGGCATTATGGGTCAACCAGAGGACTATATGGATAGCACTAGCGATGACGAGAACACCACGCGTACCGCACCCAATAGCGACCCCAACTGGACCTATGGTGGTGGCCGTAAGCACCGTCGTTTAATGCGGGACACAGAAGACAAATGGGTGGGTGGTGTTTTGAGCGGCGTTGGTGCATACTTCGGATTTGACCCGTTGATCCTGCGTCTGATCTACATCGCATTGCTCTTCATGGGGGTAGGCGTGCTGATCTACATCATTCTTTGGATCGTTGTGCCACCGGCTGATAGCGCCGCAGATCGTTTGGAAATGCGCGGAGAACCAGTTACCGTGGATAATCTGAAGAAGGTATTTGATGAAGGAGCTGATCGCGTTAGGGCTGGCGCCGCAAATGTCGCGAACGAAGCAAGTGATCTTGGTAAGCGCTTCGCTGGATCGGGTGCAGGTCCAAGAAGAGACCATTTCTCACGTACCGCGGCACGTGGTGTTGGAGTGCTCGGGAAGATAATCGGTGTAGCGTTGATCATCGCTGGAATCGTTATGGGCATGATGCTGATTGCAGGCCTCGTTGGCGCAGGAACGCTCACTTATGAGAACCTGACCGGTGGCAGCGGGGCTGGATATTTTGAAATGGGGGGATTATTTTTCGCTAGCTCCAGCCAAGCGATCTGGTTCGTTCTCGCCGGTATTCTTCTAGCCTTGATACCCGTGGTCGGATTGGTTCTTCTTGGCCTACGCTTGGTCTTCAACACCAAGTCGCCAGGTTGGTTCTCCGGAATGCTTGCGGCCGTTTGGTTCATTGCATTGATCGTAACGATGGTGCTTGGCATACGTCTTGGCAACGATTTCAAGCGCAGCGAAAAAGTGCGTACTGAAGTTCAAATGCTACAACCTGCTGGACAGATCCTGTATGTGAACAGCATGAACCATGAAGAAGAGGACGGCAATTGGAGAGTAACCTTCAACAACGGAAGAGCAGAATGGGATGCCGACCTGTTCCGTACTTCTGCGGATAGCATACACGGAGCTTGGGCACAGATGGATGTAAAACGTAGTCCCGACCACAACTATCATTTGATCGTGGATCGCAAAGCACAGGCGCGATCACTTAAGAGCAGCATGATCCGCGCATCGAACATCACATTCAAAGTAGCACAGACCGATTCAGTCCTTGAGCTTTCCCCATGGTTGAATTTTCCGAAAAGCGATAAAGTGCGAGCGCAGCGCGTACGTTTCATCGTGCAGGTTCCACTCGGAAAGGCAATTCATCTTGGTCATAATATCGGTTTCATGCTGGATGACGTTGATAATGTGACCAACACGTACGACGGTGATATGGTAGGCCAGACGTGGACCATGACCTTGAGCGGATTGAGCCGTGATGTAGACCCGAATAACGTGCCGGACGACCTGCCCATGCAACCGACCGACACGACCGGAACGGGAACGAACGTAGTTGTCAGCATCGGAAATTGGAAATGGGACACTGGAACCGATAAGGTCGAAGAGGATCGTAGTACAGCTTCCACCAGCAGCGATCTAGCCTACAAATTACCGAACGTACTCGACCTGCTTTTCCAGCGGATGTAGAACAGGCACCCCCACAGTGCCTCATCGGCCCTACGCAATGAGGGAAAATTAGCTTGGGCCGAGCGCGCCCCGCACC
This sequence comes from Flavobacteriales bacterium, assembly GCA_017987115.1. Classification (GTDB taxonomy): domain Bacteria; phylum Bacteroidota; class Bacteroidia; order Flavobacteriales_F; family PHOS-HE28; genus PHOS-HE28. Next base: position 2,182 of record JAGNUG010000104.1, read on the forward strand.
TCTCCGTGCGGGGCGTTTGCATTCGCATAATTGGAAACGTACAGTTCTTCCGATCTTTGTGCACCAACACTACTTCAACATGTCCAAAGCCACCAAGATCAAGAATTTCGATGCCAACGGTCCTGCGCCAGCAGATGCAGCGATCTATGGCCTACCCTTCACCGCCGAAGAAGCGGATATCGTGTTGATCCCTGTACCATGGGAAGTGACTACGAGCTATGGTGCAGGAACCTCACATGGACCGGCGGCGATCTTGGAAGCAAGTTATCAGGTGGATCTATTTCATCATGAATTCCCGACGTTATGGAAACGAGGCATAGTGATGGATGAGATCCCGTCTGCCTTGCTGGAACAGAGCCAGGAATTGAAGAAGGAGGCCAAACATGTAATGGACCTCTTGACAAAAGGAGGGGATAAGAAGAAACAGGCCCGCGCTAAAAAAGCGCTGGACCTCATCAATGCGGAATGTGCGGTGATGAACACTTGGGTTGAACAGCGTGCTGGGTATTGGATGGATCAAGGAAAGTTGGTCGGCCTTGTTGGTGGGGATCATAGTACACCCCTTGGTATGTTCCAAGCACAAGCTAAGCGGCACAAAGAGTTCGGCATCTTACATATCGATGCTCATCTGGACCTTCGCATTGCTTACGAAGGCTTCACGTATAGCCATGCAAGCATCATGTACAATACGCTTCCCATCAAGCAAATGAAACAGTTGGTCAGTGTGGGTATTCGCGATTTCTGCGAACAGGAGAACACCGTTTTCCTGAAACAAAAAGACCGTGTGAAGGTTGTTCTGAGTGCGGATATACGCCGTCAGCAATTTGATGGGATCACGTGGCGCGAACAGTGCGATGCGATCATATCCGCGTTACCGGAAAAGGTCCACATCAGTTTCGATATCGATGGATTGGACCCCACCCTTTGCCCAAATACCGGCACGCCGGTTCCCGGTGGCTTACAGTTCGAGGAGGCGACCTATCTCCTTTCTCGATTGTCGGCCAGTGGCAAGAAGATCATTGGTTTCGATCTTGTGGAGGTTGCACCTGGTAAGCATGATGAATGGGACGCTAACGTAGGTGCACGTCTGCTCTATCATCTTTGCGGGATCCTGGTAAAGTGAACCGTATATCAATTGGGAACGCGCTCCTCCCAGGCCTTGTTCAACACCTCGGCAAAGTGTTCATTGGACTGTGCTCCGCTAATACCGTAGCGCCTATCCACCACGAAAAAGGGAACTCCTCGAATACCGAGTTGTTGTGCTTCAGTTTCATCATTCCGAACCTCTTCCGTAAAGGCAGCGGAGGCTAATAGGTCCATGACCGTTTCCCTATCGATGCCAATTTCCAGAGCAAGATCTAACAATTGCTCATGATCACCAATATGCGCACCCTCCATGAAGTAGGCCTTCAGCAAGCGCTCTTTCATAGCATCACCCTTACCAATTGACTTGGCGTATTGAAGCAACCGGTGCGCGTCAAATGAATTGGTAGCAATCGCGCGGTCCATCTCAAAAGCTAGACCGACCGAATCAGCACGTTCCACTACGGAACGCACGTTCGTTAGTGTTTCTTCCCTCGACCGACCATATTTCGCAGATAACAGATCATACAGGTCCTTGTCGTTGTTCACGGGCGCATTCGGGTCCAGTTCAAAGCTCTTCCAAATGATCTCCACTTCAGCCCTATGTTCGAATTGCAACAGAGCCTTCTCGAACTCCCGCTTACCGATGTAACAGAACGGACAAACCACATCACTCCAGATCTCTACTTTCATGTTCACTATTGAATTGATCGTTCTCAAACCTGACCGAATAGGCCATTGGTGATCCTGCAAAGTTGTGCACGGATGTCGCAATCTGAACAAATTACTGACCAAGAATGAACTCGGAACCAACAGCACTGCGTGTAGAAAACCTAGTACGAGCGGCCAGCCATTCACACAGGATCATTTGCTTTACATGCTGTTAGATGCGTAGGATCCGTTCAATAGTCATGGTCTCCTTGAGCTTGGTATGCACCACGAGCATGTCCGCCCAACGCACATGGCCCATGGATAGTCTTATGCGCACATGGCCCGTTCTGCAAGTGACCCAAGCCCATAACGATGCGGGAAGAGGTGTTGTTCGCGCGGTGGATAGCGACAATCTATACCTGAAGATCCAAGAGGATGCCGGCACTTTTCCGGTATTCGCTGATAGCATGGTCGTGCAGTACGCCGATCTATTCGGACAACCCAAGCGTGACGAATTCCAGGCATTGTTAGGCATGGCAGCGGAGTATTTCCCGATGATCGAGGACGCCCTTCTTGAGCACGACCTTCCATCACAATTAAAAATGCTTCCGATGGCACTTTCGGCTATGAACGTTCATGCTGGAACGGATCAAGGCGAACGCGGACTTTGGATGCTCACTTACCCCGTTGGAATTCGGTATGGACTCCGCATCGATCCCAATATCGATGAACGGAGTGATGCGGTAAAAAGTACGCACGTAGCTGTTCGCTATTTAGTGGACCTGAAAGCACAGTACGGAACATGGCCTTTGGCGATCATGGCCTTTTCCTGCGGTCCTGCAAATGTTGAACGTGCGCGCATGAAGGAACCCGGCATCAGCAGTTACCGTGCGTATTACCCGAACTTCGATGCTACACACCGTGATATTCTACCAACATTCATGGCCTTCATTCACTTGACCGCTCGCCAAAAAGAATTGGGAATTATTCCGGTCCATGTTGAATTTGACAAGTCCGCAGACACAGTGGAAGCACAAACAATGATCCGTTTCCAACCATTGTGTGCCGGGTTGAACATATCATTGGCACAGCTTCGTTCTTTGAACCCAACGTTCACGAATGATCGAATTCCTGAAGGTGCTACGTTTCATCTACCAGCTGGAATGCAGCCTAGATTCACCCAATTCATGGACTCTTTGGAAAAGGTCGCGAACAGCCCTGAATTAATTTCGCAAGAACCAGCTGAGGAGCTTGTTGAAATTGATCGTACCATTCGCCATACGGTCCGCAATGGAGATAACCTTGGCACTATTGCTCAGAAATACCATGTCTCAGTATCTCAGTTGAAAAAGTGGAACGGCTTGCGCGGGGATAAGATCTACGCTGGCAAGAAATTGGTGATCCATGTTCGCGAAAAAGTGAGAAAAGCGCCAATATCTCCTGACACGGACGGTCCAACCAACAAAATTGCACCTTCAACATCAGCCTTGGTTCAACATGCTTACACAGTGCAGGCCGGCGATTCATTGTATACCATTGCTAAGCGCTACCCTGGAATTACGGCTGCGGATCTGATGCAAGCCAATGGTATTTCGTCCATGATCTTACCCGGCCAGAAGATCACTATTCCACAAGCACAATGACACCCGGACGCATTGTCGCGTTCCTGATCCTCGTCATAAGCCTGCTTGGTCTACTAGGCTTCATCCTTCCCGAACAAGGGTTATCAATTGGCGACAAGCTGACCCTCCGGTTTCCTTCTCCTGCAGAAATAGTATCGCCCGAAAGGCAGGAACAAGTAGATATATCGGATATACTCGAACTCGAAGCAAATGCTGATGAGATAGTAGCGCTCGATACCTTAGTGCTGGACACATTAGTTCCTGCCGAACTTGCTCCCTTGGAGGAACGCATTGCACTACATTATCCTAACGGTGACAAGTCTGTACTCTACGCCTTGTTCTCCAAATTGGAAAAAGCGCGTAGCCAAAAACGCCCCTTACGCATTCTGCATTATGGCGATTCGCAATTGGAAGGTGATAGGATAACATCCTACATCCGCAACAAATTCCAAACACAATTCGGAGGCGTTGGACCTGGATTGTTCGCAGTATCGGATATCGTTCCAAGCTTTAGCGTTGAACGTTCGCTGGCCGGCGACTGGATAAGGTACAGCGTAATGAACAAGCGTGATCCCCATCAATTACATACACGGTTCGGAGCGCTATCTTCCTACTCGCGTTTCACACCCCTATTACCCGACTCCATCGTACTGGACACGACTGTACATTCCGCATCGCTTACTGTTAACCCGCAGCAACGCGCATTCAGTAAGTCGAAATCATTCTCGACCTGTAAACTCTTCTTCGGTTGGCACAATGCCCCGGTACGTATCGATCTGCATCAGGGCGATGAATTACTGTCAACTGAAGTGGTACAGCCCGCAGAAAAGTTATTGATCCGTGAATGGAAATTCCAGACAACACCGGATCAACTGACATTCACCTTTACAGGAACTGATAGCCCGGATATCTATGCGATCTCATTGGAAGGAAGCACTGGTGTGAATGTGGACAATATTGCTTCACGGGGCGCATCCGGGTATGAATTCCATGCGGTTGATCAAACATTGTTGCGCACCATGTATGCTGATCTGGGTGTGGAGCTGTTGATCCTTCAGTATGGCGGCAATGTTCTGCCCAATATTAAAAGTACGGAACAGGCCGAAAGCTATGGGCACTTCTTTGGTGCACAGATCGCTAAATTCAAAAGGTTGATACCTGGTGTTACCATTATCGTGATCGGCCCGAGCGACATGAGCATAAAGGAAGGCGAAGACTATGTGACCAGACCATACCTTGAAGATGTTCGTGACGCTATGAAAGCAAATACATTGGAGCAAGGTGCGGTGTTCTGGGACATGTACGATGCCATGGGCGGCAAGAACAGCATGGAAAGTTGGGTGAATGCCGACCCACCTTTGGCCGCAACGGACTACACGCATTTCACTCCAAAAGGTGCCCGAAAAATTGGGGAACTGTTCTACAATGCATTTCAAAGTGATCACACGCTTTTTCGAGCGAATGCAACACTACCCAAAATGAAAAAAGACACGATCGATGTGCCTTGATAGAAGACCGATATCCGCTCTATGCACATTCCTTCTTGGATGTATTGTTTGCGCACAGGACAACCCCGTCCGTCCTCCGGAGCGAGTATTCATTAACCTGGAAGCGAACACCATCATCCTTAAGGGCGACAGCGCGCCTTGGAACGTATGGAACGGGAAGTTGGACAGCCTCTTCACATACGGTCGCGGGCAATTGAACATTGTACATATTGGTGGCTCGCACATCCAGGCGGATATGTGGACCATGGAATTACGACATCGGTTCCAGACCGTTGTTCCCGGCGTTGGCGGTGCCCGTGGTTTCATCTTTCCTTTTGCCATGGCGAAGACCAATAATCCTTACTGGTATGTGCCCAAGTTCTCTGGCAAATGGAGCATGGTGAAGAACACCACACAAGCTGACTCTTCAGAACTCGGCCTTGCAGGATACTCCGTTACCACCACCGATCCGCATACGGAGCTGAGCATCAACTTCAGAGGCGAAGCTTATAGCGGATATGCCTTCAACACGGTGAAAGTGCTGCACAGTATGGATAACAGTTTCGGAGTTGAGGCAGTAACGAGCGATAGCTTGATCTCAATCTCCAAACGGGTCGATGAAGCCAACGGGTTTACCGAGTTCACCTTCTCACAACAGGTTGATACGTTGAAGCTTCAATTCAACCGGACAGACACGGTACAGAACAAGTTCACGTTGTATGGGATCACCCTTGAGAATGATGATCCTGGGTTCGTGTACCACGCGATAGGAGTCAATGGGGCAAGTACGCCGAGTTATTTACGCTGTCAACGGTTCACTCAGGACCTGGCTTTATTGGATCCCGATCTCGTCGTCTTTTCCATTGGGATCAACGATGCGCACGACCCGAATTTCAGTGCTGAACGATTCAAGAACAATTACGAGCAACTCATCCGGAATGTACTGAGCGTTGCACCGAAAGCCACAATCCTTCTCACGACGAACACGGATAGTTACGTGAAACGCAGAACACCGAATCCCAATGCTAATGCGGTAAGGCAGGTCATGCTTGACCTAAGTGCCGAATACGGATGTGCAGTTTGGGATACCTACAATGTCATGGGCGGATCCGGTTCAATTGCAGCATGGCAAGCAGCAGGTGTGGCACGTCCGGACCGTATCCATTTCGATCGCGAAGGGTATGTCCTGCTTGGTGATATGATGTTCAGTTCGATCATGGAAAGCTACGGGGACCATGTACGTCGTCGGTATGGTAGTAAGTAAAACATGCCAACCGTGTCCATATCGTTGATCGACATACTCGGAAGTATGGATCGGACATCGCTTTTCCGATACGACCCATTGAACCCGCTGATCTTCACGCGATTCTTTTTCTGGGGATTTTTTGCGATCGCATTGATGGTATTCAGCGTGGTCTACAAGCGCCCCCCGATCCGCAATGCATGGTTGTTCTTTGCAAGTCTTTTCTTCTATTGGAAGACGAGCGGGCTGTTCGTCGGGTTACTCCTGTTCGCGGTGATCATGGATTTTTACTTGGGCCGATGGAGTTCCAAAAGCCAGGATCGGACAAGAAAGAAGTGGCTCTTGGCAACCAGCGTTTTCATCAACCTATCACTTCTCGGATTCTTCAAATACGCGCACTTCGTGGTCGATAACATCAATGCACTTTTCGACACCTCATTCCAACCGGTGAATTTCTTCGCCCACTGGGCCAATATGGCGTGGGATGCGCACTTTGTGGAGAACAAGATCCTGCTTCCGGTGGGGATCAGTTTCTATACGTTCCAGACCATGAGCTATGCGATCGACATTTATCGCAATGATGTAAAACCGGTTCGTAACCTGCTGGATTTCGGCTTCTATGTTTCCTTCTTTCCACAGCTCGTTGCCGGGCCGATAGTGCGCGCTTCGGAGTTCATACCACAGCTGTACGAGGACTTTAAGCTCACGCGGACCCAATTCGGCATAGCCATTTTCTGGATCCTCAATGGGCTTACCAAGAAAATGTTGATCGGCGACTATATCGCCGTGAACTTCATCGATCGTGTGTTCGGTGACCCAATGCGTCATACGGGTTTCGAGAACATCTTGGCGCTGTATGGTTATTCGCTTCAAGTTTATGCCGACTTCAGCGGTTATACGGATATCGCGATCGGTGTCGCTTTGCTCATGGGTTTTCATCTCCCAATAAACTTCAACAGTCCGTATAAGGCCAGAAATGTGGGGGAATTCTGGAAACGATGGCACATTAGTCTTAGCACATGGTTGCGTGATTACCTCTACGTCCCTATGGGCGGCAACCGCTCCGGGTCGCTCTTCTCATGGATCATGTTAGGTGTGATCGGTGCGGCCCTTGTGCTGCTTACTGGTCTGCTCTGGTTGCCGGTGGTCTTTTTGTCATTGTTCGCGCTATCGATCGTATTGGTGCGAATAAGCCCCGGTTTTGAAAAATTCATCACCACCAATCTTAATTTGATGATCACCATGCTGATCGGTGGTCTTTGGCACGGTGCCAGTTGGATGTTCGTGATCTGGGGTGGTCTCAATGGCTTGGGTCTGGTGGTCTACAAGCAATGGAAACGCATAAGTCCGTGGGAAGGATCAACGAAACGCTATGCACACATCTGGATGATATTCTTCACGTTCAGCTTCATCACATTCACGCGGATCTGGTTCCGAGGGGATAGTTTGGAAACCGCGAATAAGATCCTCTACCAGATCTGGAACGACTTTGGGCTAGCGCATGTTAGCGACGTGCTCTGGGGATTCAGGTCGGTCTTCCTCGTGATGGGGTTGGGGCTAACCGTCCACTGGCTACCGGCAACATGGAAAGAACGCTACCGCATGGAATTTGCGCGTCTGCCGTTACTGGTGATGGCATTGATCTGCGTTGGCACCGTATTCGTGATCTACCAGACCGTAACAGCCGAGATGGTTCCCTTCATCTACTTCCAATTCTAGATCGGATATTCACTTGAACCGTAACTTTCGGCCACTGGATAAGTATGGGGAAGGAACAAAAGAATAAAGCACAACAGTACACGGAATGGGTAGTGGCATACACCAATGAAATGGTCCGTTATGCACGCAGCCGGGTAAATGACGACGCTACTGCTGACGATCTCGTGCAACTCACCTTCCTTTCCGCTTGGGAGACACTGGATCGATTCGAAGGCAACAGTTCCCCACGAACCTGGCTGTATGCCATACTCAAGCACAAACTGGCAGATCACTACCGCAAGATATATCGCGAAGGAAAACACGTGTCAGGTAAGGAGATCGCAGACGACGACCTGAGCGAAAGTCTCTTTGACGACGGCGGAATATGGAGGAACGAACATCGTCCGAAAGCCAAGAATGACGTTTTCGGTGAACCAGAGAATGAACGTTTGGAGCGCGCCCTGATGCACTGTTTGGAAACACTTCCAGCGAACCTGCGTAGTGCAGTCGAGATGAAGTATCTCATGGACCTGAAAAGTGAAACGATACAGGCTGAACTTGGGATCAGTGAAACCAATTATTGGCAACAGGTCCATCGGGCCAAAGTGAAACTTAGATCCTGCATTGAAGGTCAGGTCAGGAATAAATTGGAATGAACATACTCAGTATGCTGCTCCACTCATGTGACAAAGCCACTTTGCTGGCCGAACGAGCTGGGCATAACCCTCTAGGACCGATGGAAAGTTTCAGGCTTTGGATGCACATGCGTATATGCGGAGGGTGTAGAACCTTCGAAAAACAGAGCAGGATCCTTGACGACTGTTTACAAAAGCGCGTTGCAGTAGAAACGGATACGACGGAACTGCAACAACGGATCCTAAGCCGAACGGCACAGAAATAGAGCCTTAAGGCATTTGTCCATATTCAGAAACAAGTGACGCTTTGAAAGATCGCAAGCAGATCGTATTATTCGATGGCGTATGCAACCTTTGTGACGGGTTCGTACAGTTCGTGATCAAGCGCGATCCGAATGCTGATTTTTCCTTTGGTACACTTCAATCAACTAATGCGCAAACCTTGCTCCAAGGGAATGAACTTCGCCCCGAGGATCTCAAGACGGTCATCTACCTGAAAGAGGGCAAAGCACTATTCCGATCCACTGCGGCACTGACCATATTGAAAGACCTAGGTGGGCTCTGGTCGTTGAGCTATGCGTTCATGATCGTACCTCGTTCTCTGCGTGATGCCGTCTATGAATTCATCGCAAAGCACCGCTACAAGTGGTTCGGCCAGAAAGACGTCTGCATGATCCCAACACCTGAACTGAAGGCCCGGTTCCTGGAAGATTGATCTCTGGATCTGATCATACAAAGTTGCAACGTTAGCAACTCACTTCATTGCCGCCTTCAGAAGTACCGCGAAGTCGCATCTTTGCAACACGCGCACAATACCAATTGAAGCGTGCGATAAAGTGCACTAGATGACAACACATTTGGTAACAGGCGGCTGCGGTTTCGTTGGTCGCAACATGGTACAACGGCTGTATAACAGCACCAATGACCGCGTGATCCTGATCGACGACCTGAGCGTTGGCACGCACCCGGATACGTGGGCACCTTGGAAAGCAGAAGGCACGGAAAGAGGAATGCAGGTCTATGCCGGCGGTCGTGTACTTTTCATGCAAGCTGATCTGCGCGATGTGCTGCGTGAGTTGAATAAGGACCCGGAATACTTCCGCAAGAAGCACGGTGTTGATGTCGATCGTTTTGGTGACATCTTCCACTTTGCTGCGATCGTTGGCGGGCGAAGTAAGATCGATGGAGATCCGATGATCGTAGCACAGGATCTTAGCATCGATGCCGAGATGTTCCTGTACGTCTGTCGCAACAAACCGGGGCGCTTCATGTACCCGAGCAGCAGTGCGGCGTATCCCATCGACCTACAAACAGAAAGCAATACGCTAAAGCTGAAGGAGACCGACATCGACTTCAAACGCATGGGCGAGCCGGACATGACCTACGGCTGGAGTAAACTCACCGGCGAATTCTTGGCGAAGATCGCGGCAAGTCATTACGGCGTGCATGTAACGTGCATCCGTCCGTTCAGTGGGTACGGCGAAGACCAGGACCTCTCCTACCCTGTGCCTGCCATTGCAGCACGTGCAGCGCGCAAAGAGAATCCCTTCGAAGTATGGGGCACCGGCAAACAAGGGCGCGACTTCGTTCACATCGATGATGTCCTCGACCTCACGCTCCTGGCCATGGACAAGATCAAGGACGGGCGTGCCATCAACATCGGAATGGGTAGGCTCACGAGCTTCTTGGAACTGATCGAGGTCTTCACCGGCTTCGCGGGGTACAAGCCGACCATCAAGCCTTTGCTCGACAAACCCGTTGGCGTGCACAGCCGGTATTGCGACATGACCTGGGTAGAAGAAAACCTCGGCTGGAAAGCGAAGATCAGTATTGAAGAAGGGATGCGCAGGGTGTATGAGGCGGCGTTGAA
>JAGNUG010000018.1 GCA_017987115.1 Flavobacteriales bacterium
ATTCACGGCCTATCAAGGTGCAGGCAGGAACAACCTGGCTCGCGTGAATCTGAATGGTGTGTTGTACCCCGGCTTCGATGTAGGTTTCGGGGTCGATGGTAATGCAGTATACATCAGCGCATTGGCAAGGCAGCCCGATGGTAAGATCCTGGTCATTGGGGATTTCGAATCCTTCAACGGAACTGAGCGGATCGACGTGTTGAGGTTGATGCCTAGTGCAAGCTATGTTGATTGTTTGGGAACTCTGAGTGGCCCTGCCTTGCCGGGATCACCCTGCGATGACCTTGATGAGGGCACCGTGAATGATACATGGACTGCGGACTGCGAATGTTTAGGTATACCACTTGTTCCCGATTGTGTGGGCGACTTGGGTGGAACGGCACTACCCGGTACACCGTGTGATGATGAGGATAACACAACAACTGACGACACATGGACCAACGATTGTGAATGTGAAGGCACTCCACCCGTTGTGGATTGTATGGGTGTTCTTGGTGGACCCAACACTCCCGGCGCTCCTTGTGATGATGGCATCCTATTCACCACCAACGACACGTGGACCTTTGCCTGCGAATGTGAAGGATTTGACTGCGCAGGACAACAAGGTGGTTTAGGCCTACCAGGCACACCGTGTGATGATGGGGTATCATGGACCTATCAAGATACCTGGTCCGCAGATTGCGAATGTATGGGTGTCGGCATGGTCGGCATCGCAGATCAGATCGAAGGCAAAACGCATTTCCAACTATGGCCAAACCCAACCCAACCGGGCGAGGGATTTTGGATACAGACAAGTTATGTAGGTTCAGTACAACTTGAAGTGATCGACCCACTTGGTCGCACCCAACGTACGATCACGTATTATGCCGTGTCCAACAAGCCTATTCATCTTTCCACCCAAGGCTTGCAAGCAGGATCGTACCTGTTGCACATCCAGAACGGAGTTGAACGTGAAGTGCATCGAATCGTGATCCGCTGACCTAAGACCTTCGAATGGAATGTGGTCGAACCCCATCTTTCCACCACCCTCTCAATGAAGTGGCCCATTCGCTCAATGGCGCTTTTCAAACCATTGCCGCTTTCGGAATTTTGGTCTCAACGGAGCGGCATTGTGCCGCCTCGTAACGAAACCCAAACTACCATGAGCACTGCGAACACAGTTCAACGAACGATCTTGATCAAACAAAAGAGCACCGGAATTGCCCTCCTACTCTCCTTCCTCTTCGGCCCGTTGGGCATGCTTTACGCCACGGTCTCCGGCGGTGTGATCATGTTCTTACTTTCAATTCCGATCGTCCTATTCACGGGTGGGCTTGGGCTTCTCCTGACCATCCCGCTTGGTATGGTTTGGAGTGCATCTTCCGTAAATAGTTACAACGCCCGTACGCTAAGAGCGGCGTGAACCACAGAGGTCTTTGTGCAAGGCGCCCGTGGAAGTCCCACGGGCGTTCTTGTTCCCATCTCTCTCATCATCACCATGTCCTTCCAGGCTTCGTTCCGCAAGCTTTCTGAACGGAACAACCACCCACGCGCCCATTTCCGCCATCGGCTCATCCATGCTTTTTCCAGCCTCGTTCGGTCCTTCTCTTTGGTCCTATCATGGCGAGCGATATACTGATCCACCTTTTCATCCTGCTGCTATCGGTGGCTGGTGCGTTCTACGCACTGTGGCCTTCTAGCAGGGCAACAGTGATCCTAGTTGGGAAGGTGGAAGTAGCTCCATTTGCGATCACCCAGCCGCACTTGGTCATCCAGCAAGGACATTCACGTAAAGAAGTGTGGCTTGGGCCAACGGGATCCTTTCGCGTTCGCATGGATCGTAGTGGTTCCATGCGCATTCATTTAGTTGAAGGCCAGATCACCAAGCAGACCTATCATATCTCACATCATCCCGAACAGTTGGCACTGTCATCGAAGGCTGTTGCTGTTTTCGATCTGGGTCTGATCGGCACACCCGAAAACCTGAATGATGATCGGGTCTGCCAGGTGCAATGCGGTCCGGGGGGTACGTTGGTAGTTCGTGCAGTACATGCATTGGACGAACGCGTGCCCCGGGATCGGCGGTTGCTCGATCATTCGGCCCGAATGCTCAGCCGACCCAACCTGCATTGCAACGAATCGTTGACGATAGCTTCCAAAGCAATAAATTGAGCCACCTAACCCCTCTCCATGGCACCTATTTTCACATCCCGAACGATCTTAACGATCCTGATCTTCTTCACAGGTTTCTGGGCCCAAGCTCAGAATGTAGGGATCAACACCACAGGCTCTGCGCCAAATGCGTATGCGTTGTTCGATGCGGATAACAACGGGTTGTTGCTGGGTGCTTTATTGCCACGACTCTCAACTACTTCTCGTCTCGCCATGGCAGGACTCAGTGGAACGGAAGATGGATTGGTGGTGTACGACACTACGACCAAGTCCTTTTGGTATTGGGATGGAACGCAGTGGGTGGAAGTTGGAGCGGGAGGCGGTGGCGGTGGATGGTCGCTGACCGGCGATGCGGGCACGGACGATGCCGTTAATTTACTTGGCACCACCGACGACAAACCGCTGGTGTTTAGAACAGATGGTACGCCTCGGGTGCGGATCACAAATAAGGGGCAGATAGAAACGTTGAATACGGGTGAGAGCGTATTCATAGGCGAGGGAGCTGGAGCCACAAGCGACATTTTAGCACCTCTCGAGAATGTGTTCATTGGTTATAGTTCCGGAAATCAGAACACAACTGGATTCGGTAACACGGCAATTGGCTGCCGCACTCTTGAACTCAACACAACCAGCTGGCAGAACACCGCCATTGGTCACAGGTCAATGAACTCGAATATCAGCGGCTCAGGGAATACAGCCGTTGGTGCGCTGTCGTTGAACGCGAACACGACCGGGGCTGAAAATACAGCTGTCGGTCTCCAGGCCATGCCATTGAATACAACAGGTATCGCCAACGTGGCAATAGGGTCGTTTTGCATGAATGAGAACAACTCCGGTAATTTCAATACAGCAGCAGGAAGATTTGCGATGGAACGGAATACCTCAGGTGGCGCGAATACGGCGTTCGGTGAACAAGCCTTGAATGAGAATTCCATCGGCAACTTCAATACGGCAATAGGTAGAGGGGCCCTCTTGCACAACACGGGATCAAACAATACCGGAATCGGAAATGGCGCCATTGCCGCCTGCACCGTTGGTGAAAATAACACCGCTGTTGGAGCCTCTTCAATGGCTAACGGTACCACGGGGTATTCCAATACGTCGCTTGGGACAAATTCCCTGCAACAGAACACCACAGCCGGAGAAAATACGGCGATCGGCTCCTATGCGATGCGGTCCAATCTTACAGCGAGTGAGAATACAGCGGTTGGAGCCTTTGCCCTCTACTCGAACACGATCTCCGAAGGAAACACTGCGCTAGGTTATCGTGCACTTTACACAAACGATGGAATTGGACCCTTCAGTGGAACGGACAATACAGCACTGGGATACCGAGCGATGGAATCCAATACAACCGGTGCCGTAAACACTGCCATTGGAAGTAGATGTATGAGCAGCAATTCGACTGGTTCATATAATCTCGCGATGGGCTGGTTAGCCCTGGACATGAACACGAGCGGTTCGTGGAACACAGCCATCGGATCAATCGCACTCGCCATCAATACAACCGGAGGGGACAATACCGGTGTTGGATTGCAAGCATTGTTTCAAAATACGACGGGGAGCTACAACTCAGCAATTGGGTCGCAATCCTTGAGTGGTAATGGCACCGGCTCTTCCAATACTGCCCTGGGCTATGAGGCTTTGAGTGTGAATACGTCGGGAGAAGCGAATGTTGGAGTTGGTCGGAATACCAATCGTTGGAACTATACTGGATCCAACAATACTATTGTCGGCAGCTATGCCGGTGACGGAGGGGTTCCGCATTCGAAAAGTGGTTGCGTGTTCTTGGGTCACCGGGCCGGCTACTTTGAACTTGTCAGCAATAGACTCTATATCGATAACACCGACACACCAACTCCTCTTATCTACGGCGAGTTCGATAACGACTTCGTAACTATCAATCAGAACCTCGGAATCGGAATTCGTGAATTCGGTGGTGGCAGCCGGATCCTGTCAATTGGAATAGCTACGCCCCCGGCAGCACCCATTACGGGCGGAGGCATGCTCTTCGCACAGGATATTGGAGGCACCGCTGAATTGCGCGTTATGGATGGAGCAGGAAACGTAACCACAATATCTCCCCATAACTTTAGTCTCGTCCCAAAATCCGAACCCATGGCTTGGGCCTTCTATTCAGAGAACGCTAGCCTTGGGCAACGCGTCAATGTCGACATGATGCGCGTGGTGCGGCTGGTGGAACACATGAGCGGCGAACCCCTTGTCAATTTGACCGATCTTCGTGGCGAACCGGTCGAGTCGCCCTTGATCCATGAACCAAGCTTAGAAGGTCGCATAAGCCAACTTGAAGTTGCACTAGAAGGAGCATTGGCAAGGATCGAGAAACTTCAACAGCTTGTTGCTACGCAAGAAACCCTTCAAACAAAACCATGACCCACCTCACTGCCGTTATCGTAGATGATGAAGAACAGCAACGTAAAGGGCTTTCGGCCTTGTTGCAACGTCGCCATCCGAGCATCAACCTGCTCGGCACGGCGGAAGATGTCCCCAGCGGTATTGCACTGATCAAGGAATGTGCGCCACAACTTCTCTTTTTGGATATCGAGCTCAAGAACTTGACGGGGTTCGATCTGCTAAAGGGCTTGGGCGATAACCGGCCACACGTTATTTTCACCACAGCCCATGAGAGCTATGCCGTAAAGGCGATCCGCTTCAGTGCCCTCGATTACTTGCTGAAACCCATCGACCCAGTGGAGCTTTCCGAGGCGATCGGAAAAGCGGAGAAAGCAATTGTCGGAACGGAGCGCGCACCAATGGTGGATATGCTGTTGAAGAATATCGACCGCTCAACCGGTGATCGAACCATCGCGCTGCCTGTAAGCGATGGTTTGGAGTTGGTGCATGTGAACGAGATCGTAAGTTGCGAATCGGATTCGAACTACACCACCCTCCATTTACGGGACAAGAAGAAGCTTGTGATCTCGCGCACCCTAAAGGAATTCGAGGACATCCTTACGGAAGACCACTTCATCCGGATCCATAACAGCTTTTTGGTGAACACCAAGCACATCAAGAAATACATCCGCGGAGACGGTGGCGAGGTGGTCCTTTCGAACGATCAGAACATTCCTGTTGCCCGCCGAAAGAAGCAGGAGCTGCTGGATTCGTTGAATATGCTTTAAGCCGGGGATAAAGGGCACCTTTAAAACGTTTCTTCGGCACCATGAAGAATGCGCGTTGCCCTTCGGCTAATGACTGATATTGATCATGTACTTCCCGGCATAGATCGGCTATTATGATCAGATCCAAACGCGATCCGGCAACAAAAAACCCCGATCAATTCCGACCGGGGTTTTTCAATTTGACAAAGCGAATTCTTCTAGGACTTCCTGCCTGCGCTTTCAAAACCGCTGATGTCCATTGGCCCCTCACCCCGTTTCCATGCTCGGCGGTGCTTGATCTTTTGTACGATCAACAACATCACCGGGACCATGATCAGCGTTAGAAAGGTCGCGAAGATCAATCCGTAGATGACGGCCCAACTGAGCGGGCCCCAGAAGATGACGTTGTCGCCACCCATGTGGATGTGCGGATCCAATTCGCTGAACAAGCTGAAGAAGTTGAAGTTGAGACCGATGGCCAATGGCAATAGTCCAAGTACCGCGGTGATCGCCGTGAGCAACACCGGACGTAAACGCGTACGACCGGCAATGATCAATGCTTCCTTGCTCTCATCATTCGGGATAACGTCCTCTGTGCCCAATCCCAATTTACGTTGTGCACGAGCGAATAGTAATCGAGCAAAGTCCATAAGAACGATCGCGTTGTTCACGACCACACCGATCAGAGAGATGATGCCAAGCATGGTCATAAGAATGATGAAATCCATACGGAAGACCACCAAGCCCAAGAACACACCAATGGTACTGAAGATCACCGTGCTCATCACGATCATCGGATAACTGATGCTGTTGAACTGCGCTACGATGATCAGGAACACCACGAAGATCGCAACTACGAATGCCATCAACAGAAAGTTCATGTCCTTTGCTTGATCCTCTTGTTCGCCCGTGAATCGCAAGCTGTTCATTGGGCTTACGGTGTACCCTGCAGCCATCTCATCCTTGATCTGCTGCACCACTTCATTATTGTTGTAACCCGCGATCACGTTACTGCTAACAGTGATCACCCGGTCCAGATCCTTGCGTTTGATCGCGCTGAACGTGCTGGCATACTCCGCGGTTGCCACAGCACTGATCGGCACTTGGCGGATCTGTCCGGTAAGCATGTCACGGAACGTGATGCGCATGTCCAACAACTGTTGCGCATCGTAACGGTACTCATCCTTCAAGCGCACGTTGATCTCGTAATCATCATCATCGCCTTCAATGCGGAAGGTGCTTACTTCCTTGCCGAACAACGCCGTGCGAATGGCATCCGCAACAGCGTAAGTGCTAACGTTCAGGCGGCGCGCTTTTTCGCGATCGATCACGATCGGCATCTCTGGTTTCGCACGATCAATGTCGATCCGAAGTGCTTCTACTCCAGGTACGTTCTTTGCATCAATGAATGCTTTTACTTTCTCCGCTTCGTCCAACAAGCCATCGATCTCCTTGCCGCGTATCTCAATGTTCACCGGTTTACCAACAGGTGGGCCATCGGCATTCTTCGCAACGGTGACAACAACACCGGGGTAACCGGTTACGCCGTTCTGCAACGCTTCCAATACGTCGTTCGTGTTGATCCCTTTACGATCGGCGAATTTCACGAAACTGATCTGCACGCGCCCTTTGTTCGGCGTGGCTCCCAATTCCACCTGCCCGGTACCAGGATCGCTGGTGCCCTTCCCAACTTGTGCGATCACCGAATTCACAAGGAAGTTCACGGTATCCTTACCGATCACATTTCCTTCCTCATCCTTTATTTCGCGCACTTCGCTGTACTGCGGATCGTTCACCACCTTCATTACCTGAGCTTCCACTACACGGGTAATGCTGTCGGTCTTGAGTATGTCCGTACCGATCGGTGCTTCAATGAATGCGTTGATGAACTGTGGTTGGTTACTCGGGAAGAACAACGTCTTCGGCGGGAATACGGCCAACAGAACAAATGCCAGGATCAACAATCCAAATGTGCCGAACAGGAATGTACGTGGATGATGTTTGCTCAAGGCATAGCGCAAAAAGCCCTCGTACTTGTGCTCCAACTTCGGCAACCAATTGTTCTGGAACAAATTTGTAAGCGGTTCAAAGATCTTGTTGTTGGCAATGCCCATAAGACCGAAGAACGCAGCCAGCGTACCGATGGTGAAGACGAACGTGCTGTGCGCAATTCCGCCGATCATCGCCAACACGACACCGATCGCAATGAGAATTCCCGAAACACGCCACATCTTCTTGGTGGGCATGTGATCGTTCTCCACCTTCATGAACTTCGATGCCAACGCAGGATTCACGACCAACGCAACGAATAATGAACTACCCAACGCGATCATGAAAGTGATCGGCATAAGGCTCATGAACTCACCCATGATACCGGGCCAGAACAACAGCGGAGCGAACACCATTACCGTTGCCGTTGTGGCAGCAATGATCGGCATGGTCACCTCACCTACCGCGAGGCCCGTGGCCTTCATGGCCGGTTCGCCATTGCTCATGTGGCGGTAAATGTTCTCTACGATCACGATACCATCATCCACCAATCGACCCAATGCAAGGATCAATGCGAACAGTACCATCATGTTCAATGAAATGCCGAACAGGTTGAGCAAGGTGAAGGAGATGAACATGCTCATCGGGATCGCAAGTCCAACGAACATCGCGTTGCGCAGACCGAGGAACAACATCAGTACACCGATCACCAGAACAACACCCAATACGATGTGGTTCATCAACTCATCCACACTTACGCGTGTTTGTTCGCTCTGGTCGCCGGTGATGGTGATGGTAAGGTCAGCTGGTAACTCTCTACCGATATCTTCTATCAGGATCTCATTGATCTTGTCACTTGCATCCAACAGGTTCTCGCCGGCACGTTTGATCACGTCCAACATCACCACGCTCTTACCATACTCGCGCGCAAAGCTTTCCGGCTCTTTGTACCCGAAGGTCACATCCGCAATATCCTTGAGACGAACTTCACGTTGACCTTCATTCTTTACTACGATGTCCTTGATCTGTGAAACGTCCTTGAACTCTCCGATGATCCGCACGCTTCTCCGCTGATCAATGGTGAGGATATCACCACCGCTCATGGTGAGGTTCTCACTGCGCAATGCATTTCCGATATCATCGAAGTTCAGCTGGAGCGCTTCCATCTGATACAGGTCAACACTCACCTTCACTTCGCGTTCCGGAACACCGCGGATCTCCACTTTGTTGATCTCGGCAAGATCCTCAATGCGGTCCTCCAAATGCTTCGCGTATTCATGGAGTTGTTCCATCGGATAATCACCACTCAAGTTGATGTTCATCACGGGAACAAGCTCACTGAAATTCATCTCGAAAATGCTCGGTTCCGAGGGCAGGTCCGTTGGGAAATTCGCATCACCACGCGCTTTATCAACCGCATCCTTCACCTTGCGCAAGGCTTCTGTTGGCGTTACGTCGTACGTGAATTTCACATCGATGGAACTGAAGTTCGGAACACTGGTGCTGGTGATCTGATCAACTCCGGTAATGGTGTTCAGTTCTTTCTCGATCGGCTTGGTGATCAGCTTTTCAATGTCGACCACGGAGCTGCTGTTGTATGGAGTTGCAATAAAGATCTCCGGCGTGACCACCTCAGGGAAACTCACCTTCGGCATTACGATGTAGGAGTAGATCCCCATTACGCAGATCAGGACCGTCAGCACGATCACGGTAGTACGGTTGTTCACCGCCCATGTGGTGATGGCGAACCGACGCTCCGGACCATGCAGGTCCTTCTCAATATCCTCGTTGCTGTGCATAGTTGTTCTGCTTTGGACTGCTGTGGATAGGTCTTATTTCACAACCATTTGCAATGGCTCAGCAACACGTACCGTTGCACCCTCGCTCACGTTCTTCGCACCCTCATCGATGATCAGTTCACCACCACGCAATGCGCCCGGTTCAGAAGGCGCAATGCTTAAATTGCCTTTGTATTGGCTCAGGCGGTCCACCATCACTTTACGGGCCACGGCTTCATCATCACGCGTCTTATCCAGAATGAAGATGTAGTTGTTGCCTTCCACATCCTGCAACACCGCACGCGACGGCACCACCAAGGCGCTGTCGTTCTTTCCGTCCTGAATGCTGATGTCGCTCAGCAGGTTCGGACGCATGTATTGCTCACCTTTGGGAACACGCACGGTTACTTTGAATGTGCGGTTCATCGGGTCGATGAACTGACTAACATGTGCCAATTCTCCATCGAAGGTTTCATCCAGACTCGGGAACGAAACCTTTACAGGAGCCCCCGCTTTCACTGTTCTCAGATAGCTCTCCGGTATCTCCGCCTCCAATTGCACACCGCTCAAATTCACCACGCGTGCTACAGGTTGCATAGGGCTGGCCATGTCGCCTACGCGCAACATGATCTCATCCACTTGACCGTTGAATGGTGCCGTGATGTTCGTCAATCGCTGTTGCTCGCGCATTGCTGCCAGGCCTGCTTCAGCCTGCTCCATTTGTGACTTGGCCTGTAGGTATTGCATTTCACTGCCGATCTGCTGATCCCACAATTGCTTCTGCTTGTTGAATGCAGTGCGCGCCAATTCCGCACTTGTTTCCGCTTGATCGATCTGCTTCGCGAAAATGTCATTGTCAATACTAATGAGCAATTGCCCCGTACTTACCCTATCCCCGGCCTTCACCAGAATACGACGTACCCGACCACCTTGCTGTGCGAAAAGCGCTGCGGACTCATCCGCCTTTACCACGCCGTGCACATCCACATAATGCGTGTAGGTCCCTGCCTGAACTTGCGCCGATGTTACGGTGTTCAAGTTGCGGCGCACCGTGCTATCGTTCTCAGCCAACCAGGTCTCAATGTCCTTGATCTTCGTTCCCAGTTCGGCGTACTTCACCTTCAGTGAATCACGCTCAGCGCGCTTCTGGCCAAGGCTGCTTGTATCAGGCGCTGCACCGCAGGAGGCCAAAAGGATCGTCAGTGCGACAATGATCGCTGTGGTAATGATCGGATGTTTCATAGTGTGTTCGGGAAAATCGATTGCGGGAGTATGATGGTCTGACCTTAATGGTTCAGGTTGTCGGTTCAATAGAGGTCCAATGCTTTGCGTAGGTCTGCGCGTGCCATTAACAACTCGACCATGCGTTGGATGTACATCTGCTGCGCCATCAGGTAGTTGCCTTGTTCCTGTGTGTACTCGAAACTGGTGGCACTGCCGGTGTTGAATTTGATGGTGGTACGGTCCATGATCTTCTTGCTCAACTCCATACTCTTTTCCTCCGTCAACAGATTGTCCAAAGCCGTGCGCGTTTGAGACCTGCTTTGTTCGGCCATGGCGATAAGCCGTTGCTCAGTGGCTGTTTGGTTCACTTTGGCCTGCTCGATCGCGATCTTGGTCTGCTTGGCTTTTTGGATACGGCTACCACTGCTGAAGATGGGCACGTTCAATTGCAGGCCCCAAAGCGTTGTGGGATAGAACGGATACTGACCACCTGGATCAAATGAAGGTCCGTTCCATACTTGCTGGTGCTGAAAGAACCCACCCAAGGATGGCAGTGCTTTTACACGATCGTTCTTGTGTTCCATGACACTTAGGTCGACGATCGTATTCGCTGCCTGTAGTTCGATGTGCGATGATGCATTCAATTCCTGCTCGCTCAAACTGATCTCGTTCGGGTCCTTCAGAATGTTCTCCAATTCGTCCGTAAGTGTCAACGGTGTTCCCTGTGGCACACCCATCGTAAGCGCCAATAACATCCGCGCTACATTGGCTTGTTGTTCAAAATCCCGCTGTTGTGCAAGCGCTTGTTCCAATTGAATACTTATCCGGTCCACGTCGGTCTGCTCCAGAAAACCAGCGTCGAATGTCGCTGTCACCTCGTTCAAACTTTTCCTCAGTAGCGGTATGCTTTCACCGATCAATCGCGATCCTTCTTCAGCTGCAAGTACACCGAAGTACGCCTTGGCGGTCTGGTTCCGCGCATCCGCTTGTGCTTTCTGCAATTCTTGTAGACTTTGAACACGCAGTCCCTTTGCGGCTTTCAATCCTACCAAGTAGGATCCGTCAAAGATCAATTGGTTCAGTGTGACCCCTGCATTCGCGCTCCACGGCAATGAGAATTGTGCAGGAAAGTATTCCGGCGCTCCGGGGGCGACAGGACCAAAGAAATTCGGGATCAGCTGCGTAGGTACATCAATGAAATTCTGGAGCTGTGCGGAACCACTGATCTGCGGCAGACCAATTGCGGCGATCTCTTTGCTACGATGGTAGGTCTTGTCGGCTTCCATGACGCTCGCTTGCACCGAGTAGCTCTGTTTTGCTGCAAGGTCCAACGCTTGCTGAAGGCTCAGGCTCATGGGGCCTTGCGCTTTCGCGCTTAGACTCGTCAGGGCCAAAAGGCCAAGGGTTAACAATGCTCGGTGCGTCATCATCTTTATGCCTTTTTGCTCTGGGAAGGAGCGTGCTCCTTCTTTACTTTCCTGCTCAAATATTTTAGTCCTTTATCACTGGCCATGCCGCGCACATGGTAGCGGAACAATTCCCAGATCACATCCTCGAACCGATAGTTCTCCTTCGGAAACAGTTCGCCATCAAACACGGCATCGAACCGGGAGATGTAAATGCGTGCGATCACATCAATGTTCAGGTCATCACGGTACAAGCCCTCTTTCACGCCTTTCCGCATGTTACTGGTAACACACTTGTAAATGTCCTCCCGTTCGTTGCGTTGTAACAGCGCCCAAGCCTCCGGATGGTATTTCTCCAGATCGAAGTGAATGCTCGGATGCATCTCCCCTATTTGGGCAGCAACGAACCGGGTGATCTCGAAATTCTCATCGATCGCATTATGGCCTTTCTCACAGATGCCGTTTATGCTAGTGTTGTGATGCGAACAGATATGGCCGACCACTCGCGATACCAATTCGTTCTTGTCCTTCACGAACTGGTACAGGGTCTTCTTGCTGATCCGCAGATGTTGCGCAATATCATCCATGTTCACGCTACGGATCCCCAAGCGCATGAACACTTTGGATGATTGGTCGATGATCTGTAGTTCTTTCTCGTCCATTTCGGAATCGGGGGCAAATGTAGGAAACGAAATTGACATGGAAACGTTTCCGACCAAATAATGTTTCGACCGTTTATCACAAATATGTACCATTCGTCCACGCCGTGCCCGGAGAATATCCGCTTTCGATCGTTCGCGCGCCTATTCGGGATTCCTGCACAATAACACATACGACCAAAAAAGAGGCACTCATCAATGCAGCACTCACGGACACCGCTGTAACCGTATCCTGTTGGGTACGCACCTTCCGCAACGACCGCTTCATTGCATTGAACGATGGGTGTATTCTCCCATGATCCTCTATTACCCGTTAGTGTAACATTTACGTATTGCTTCCTTGCGTGAACCTGCTCGTAATTTAGATCTTGCGCACATGAACCTGGACCGTTTCCATATTGATCTCCACCTTCGCCACGACCTCCTTGTACATCATACCCGCAGCTAACCCATCGAGGTCCAACTCTTCTACTTCTGTGAGAAGTTCGTCGGTGATGCGTAGCCGGCTTTCTTTTTGAAACTCCTCGCCACCATTCTTGCAATTGTGCTCTTCATCGGTGAACCCCCTTGGTTAACATCCCAGGTCGATGCTTCCAACTTCTCACTCGGCATAGTCTTCAGAAAATAACCAGTAGCTCCGGTATTAAGTGATCGAAAAATGTAGGCTGGATCCTCGAAGATGGTGATCATCAGGCAGTGAGCCTCCTGGCTGGTGTTCTTTGCCGTGTATTCTACATCGATGTCATTGGAAACCCGGCATATTGATATCCATGTGCACCACATTCACTTACTGGTCTGCAAGAGCCGCAAGAAAATTATCTCCGGACACGAATGTCCGTTCCAATTTCATACCCACCGCACGTTCTGTGCGCCGACGAAATAGCTCCGTTCCAAAGTCGTCTTTAACAATTATGCGCACAGGGCCCTTTCCGATGGCAGCAGTTTACAGCATAGGTCCAATTCAATGTTAAGGCCAACCGGATCTTGGCGCCTCGCTCACGTCCCCTTCGTAGTCTGTTGTGCGCTCTTACGCTTGTGCTCGTGTACTTTCCAATTTATACCAATTTGCGCCTCCGACGAACTTGAACGTGACGGCAAAATTTTTGAAATGGGTCAAACGGATGAAGGCCACTCTTTAGAGCAGCCTTCATCCATCAGTCATTTCATTTTCAACGACCTTGTTCCAATCGTTGGATCCGCTCTTGCAATTGCTCGATCACTGCTTGTTGCGATTCGATCATGGCTTGTTGTTCTTGCATGCCCTTTACTAGTGGCACAACGAACTCGGAATACCGCAAGGCGTACATGTCGTTCTCGTCTACAGGTTTTACGACGGCACTGAAATCATAGCCCAGTTCATCTGCGGCTTTCTCCACTTCCTGAGCAAGGAAACCAGTGAATCGGATCGCGGCTTTTTGATCACGAGCTGCGATCATATCCGGGTGCGGGGTTTGAAGAACGGCGTTACCGTTCTCGTCATAACGTACGTCCTCCTTCAGGAATGCTGCCATCTGATGTGCATTGAATGTATAGGTAACGGGCCGCAGTTTCATGATCAAGTCGATACCATGGACATCTTCTTGAATGTTCTGCTTAAAACGTGCATCACTGGCTGGAGCAAATGCTACAGCACCTACAATGGTCGATACCGAGCTATTCCCAACACGCACTTGGTTGCCTGCGGTACAACTTGCGAGGTAGCCCAGAGCAGTGGTGTTACTTCTGGTTGCGGCATTCGGTCCTGCACTAACACCAAGAGCAGAATTACCTGTGCCAGAAGAGTTTTGGTCAAGCGCATATGCTCCAACCCCGGTATTGCTGGAACCAGCGGTGTTGGCGTACAGTGCAGCGGTCCCCAAAGCGGTGTTGGAAGAACCGGTGCTTGTAAAATTGGCGGCTAGGCTGCCGACGGCTGTATTGTCGGAACTCAAATTCGTAATGAGCGCATGGTATCCGATCGCAGTGACGTTAAGTCCGCTAACATTTGAGTAAGCTGCTTTGCTACCCACGGCGGTATTATAGTAACCATACGCAATGGGGATCTTGCCAGCAGGCGGTGAAAGGCCATCTGCGTTGTTGTACAAAGCACTGTCCCCGATCGCGACCAGGTTGCTTCTGTTGAGGCTCTTACGCAATGCGTTCATACCCACCGCCACATTGCTGAACCCCGTTGTGTTCGTATAAAGCGCCCTATAGCCCAGCGCTGTATTGTTGGAGGCAGTTGTACTGAAATTCAGAGCAGCCTGTCCTAAGGCCACATTACTACTACCTGTAGTATTCGCAAAGAAGCATTGGTCACCAACGGCCACGTTGCTACTTCCGGTGGTGTTGGTCTGCATGGTATTGCGCCCAATGGCCACGTTAGCAATACCCGGGAAAACAGCATTGCGCAAGGTGTTCGAGCCGATCGATACATTTCCTTGGGTGGTGCCATGACCCGCGCGTTGCGATTGGTAACCAAGCGCTACGTTGGAATTGTCCGGTATTATGCATCCGGAGAACGCGCCGTTCACCTTGAAGATCAGTGGCTCTGCATCGGTGGTGCCAATGAAGTTGGTGGTTGTATCGGTCCCTGCGTTTCCCAGCAAGGCCCATCCACTGCCGCCACCGCCAGGCCCTTGTGGCCCTACCAAAGAAACGCCTGCTCCCCATGCTCCAGCTGTCTTCGGTCCATACAAGAAGTTCGTGGCCGTATTGATGTAGAAATCACCATTCGCTCCTGTTCCCGCCGCCGGGTTCATAGTACCATTGAGCACGGTTCTTCCATCCAGGCCATCGTCGCCATCCGTTCCATTAGTGCCCGGCGTTCCTGGAGGGCCAGCTGTGCCTTGCGGGCCCGTTGCCCCGGTGGCGCCATTCGCACCTGGGGTGCCTTCCGGTCCAGTTAGACCGATGGGGCCCTGTGGACCCGTAGCGCCTGTAGCACCCATGACGCCCGGTGTTCCTTGCGGACCCGGTGTCCCAGCAGGGCCTGTTGAGCCCTGCGGGCCTACAGGGCCCATCGGCCCTGTTGGACCTGCACTACCTGTTGCACCAGTAGTACCCGTAGCTCCTATCGGACCAATGGGTCCTTGTGGTCCGGCAGGACCTGTAGGACCCGGAGATCCTTGGGGTCCGGTTGCTCCAATGGCTCCGTTATTCCCTTGTGGTCCAACTGCACCTTGCGGACCCGTCGCACCAGTTGCGCCAGCGGGGCCCGCAGGACCCTGTATGGAACCCACATTTTGCCAACTGTTCGTGTTGCTGCTCCATACGAAAAGGTCGCCGTTCACCAACCATGCATCACCAACACCGCCCGTTGCGGGCAATTGGTTGATGTTAGTGAATGACCCTAAGATCGTTACGCCAGTACCATCGGCACCAGCCGTACCCTGAAGACCTTGTGGTCCAGCGGGACCCGCTGGGCCTTGTGCGCCGGTTGCGCCAGGTGCGCCTGCCGGACCTTGTGGGCCGGTTGGTCCAGCCGGACCTGGTGTACCGCCGTTCTCAGCATATAACGCATAAGGCACACTCAGCAATTCTGCAGTACCCATTGCGGTACCATTCAACGATGTACTCACGAAGTATGGACCGGCGCTCCAATCGATATTCGCGAAGTTGCCGGTGATCACTGTGCCGCCACCAAGTGCAACTTGCGCAAGGCCAATAGTTGTTGTTGTTATGTTATGCACTTCACTGTACACCACAGGACCTGTTGAACTGTTCTGCCGAACTTCCAATCCAAGTGTGCCAGTGGTATTTGCTTGTGGTACGCCGCTCGCATCGCGCAATACGGCTTGGTAATTCATGCGCTGTGGCGCTTGCCCGAACAACGTTGCTGCGAGTACGAAACCCGCTAAGGTGAGGAAGAGGTTTTTCATGAGTTCAGAGCGTTATGATGATGCGAAATGATTGTCTGCTGAGGTCGATAATATCGTCTATGATCAGGTTGTAGTTGCCACTTTTCAGGTCGGCAACATCGAGTGTGGTTAGGCTATTGGTCAGGTTGCCACGCAGTATGAGTTTCCCTGCTGCATCGTAGACCGTGTAATTGTGGTGTGCGTTGTTCGGCAAGTGAATGTTCAGGTCTTGGCTGGTAGGGTTCGGATATACACTTATCGCTGCTTCGGGAGCAGCGGTGCTGATACCGACTTCGACATCGGCCCAAGGTTGTTCGAAACCTTGTGTGAGTGTATTCGAGCCTGCATCAACGGTTCCCACGACAGGTTCCCCGATGTTGTACTCGATGCGGTTGTTGGCGCTGTTGAGTTCTCCGCCTGCAGTACCTATGGTCATTTGGCCAAAGGCAAAGCAAGGTGCGAACAAGAAAAGCAGAAGGGGCGGCTTGATCATATTATTCGAGTTATAGTGAGCGGTAGAGGATGTTACTCTTTGACAGCACGAAGTAACTCATATCCGTAAGGTTGTACAATAACACATTGGTAGTATGCCTCGCTCCTTGGGCCGCCTTTTCAAACCCGTTAATGGACATGAATGAACGTGCATAAAATGCACACGCGTTGCGAGCTTCGGTTACTTGGACCCCCATCAGCAAACTGCGGTTACTAAACCGCAGATAAACTCGATATACACAGATAAATGCCCTCGCGTTCCTCAATCTGCGGGATGAACTTCGGACTGCTTGGGCACCTCGCCTCACCCTATCCACCAGTTCCTTGCCTTGCCCAGACTGGAGAAGGTAAAGGTCCTTCCGTGATGTGGGACCATGCAGAGGGTGTTCACATAGAGCAGGATCGCATATCGATTACGATCATGAAAAAGCCCTGTGTTATCAAGTACAGCTACCAAGCCGTCATTCAAAGTGTGGTCCGAACACCTGGAAGGCAGGGATTCTCCCTTTCGGTCAAAGACAATGGACAAGGATCCGACCCGTTGAACTTTGAAGCTGGGAATGGGTTGCGCAACGTAAAAAATCGATGTACGCGGTTGCTATGTCGTCAAGTCATTCACACTTCTCCTGGCGAAGGTTGCCTTGTTGAAATTGAAGGGTTGTGGTCGGATGCCGAGAACAGGTCAGTTCGGGTCGAACAGAGAGTTTGAAAAGAGTCATTCAGCTAGGCTGCTGGCCCCAATACGGTTAAGTCCAGAGAGCCCTGCTAATTTTGGGATCAAGTTGGTCATAGCCTAGTTCCAGCACTCATCTTGCTCCGGTTGACCCCTCAATGAACGTTGACTTCAGGAACCTTCCCGGAAACCGCTATAAGTACTCCGCTAGGACCAAGGCCCGAACCGTTGATCACAGCTGTTAAGTAGGTTGTTCGGGCACTTTCACTTAGATCACCTACTTTGGGCGTGGATACCGTTTTCCTCTGGTCAGGATACATGAGCCACGAACCTATTCGCATCGCCTTGGTCGAGGATGACGCGGAATTACGCAGATTGATCCATAGCGCTTTGGAGCGTGATCCCGGTTTTCGTGTTGTCGGTGTTTTCAGTGATGCTGAATCCTTTCTTGAAAAACATGTGGAACTCGCGCTTGATGTGGTCGTGATGGACATTGGATTGCCTGGCTTGAGCGGGATCGAATGCGTTGCAAAAGCCAAAGTGGAGCACCCGGCTACGCAGTACCTGATGAGCAGTGTGTTCGAGAACCCGGCATACATTTTCCAAGCCTTATGCGCAGGTGCAACCGGGTATTTGGTGAAGAATGCAGGTGAAGATAGAATGGGTGAGGCCATCCGTGAACTGCATAACGGCGGTTCACCAATGTCCGCAAGCATTGCTCGATTAGTAGTTGACTCGTTCCAGGGTAGTACGAAAGTGGCGATCCAGGACCATACGCTGACCGATCGAGAGAAAGGGGTGTTGGACCAACTTGCCAACGGCCTCATGTACAAAGAGATCGCGGCGAAGGCAAACATCAGCACTGAGACCGTGCGCAAACATGTGCGCAATATTTACAACAAATTACAAGTTAGCTCGCGGATGGAGGCGATACGGAAGGTGTATCCCGGTAGGAATTGACCAACCCGATCAATAGCGGCCCGGAAATGACCAGCTATCCTTTTGGCACTCTTCTCACTTCCCGATATCAAATTGGACACTAAGCTAAGTTCACACGCTAAACCATGTGAGCAATGCCTGGACCGTGAAAGGTTCTAAGTAACTCCTGTAGTGGCTCTGTTGTGCTCGAAACCAGATCATACTACTCTCGTGGTATTGTGAAACGTCACTGGCAACGTGTACTTCGCATTGTCAGCATCACCATTCAACATGCTGTGATGAACTGCCGTTAATGTTGATCATTTCAATTTCCAGTAAGCCAAGCAACAACAACAAGACCAGACAACACACTTCGAAACCAGATTGATCTGCTAAAAGCACAAGTACACGTTCTAATGGGTCATTGACTCATCCTGATCTCCCCGAACGGATATCGGCTTATAACCCATTGCGAGAAGCTGTTACCTGATCGCACTTTCGAAGGAAACCAATTTTGAAACTATCCAAGGAACATAAAAGAGATTCCATTCGCAGATGCGAATTTGCGCAGGACCACGGATCGTTCTTACATAAATGATATACGCCCCAAACGAGCTTTGGTACCATTTAAGGTGGCGATCTGCTTTCATGAAGTCTCCATACCGATATTCGGGTCCGCGAACGCTTTCATCCGAAGAGATCATTGATCATTCACTCCTTTCAAAATGCCCTGTGTCCTCCGACCCATCTTGTTGTTCGCAGCGGTCTTCTCTTGGTACATCAACGGCGCTTTCGCTCAGGAAAACCCGGCGCGCCTTGATTCGGTGATCAAACAGTTGGACCGCCATGTCGAGGACACCATCCAGCTCGCACTCTTGATCTCGGCGTGCGAATCCTGGTATACCTCCAACAACGCATTTCCGTACATGCAGCGCTTGGACACGCTGTCGACCAAGTTGCTGAACAGCGATGATGCTGCGGTTCGCAAACGCGCTATCCATGCGCGAGGTGCATTCCACTTCTTCACCGGCTACCACGCTAAGTTCGCGCGCAACATTCCATTGGGTTTACGTTCGTTCAACGCTGCGATAGATGATTTCGGATCCATCGGGGCGCAAGGCGCTCTGGCCGAAACGTACGATGCATTGGGCATCCTCTTTCGTGCTGTTGGAGATAACGACCAAGCGTTCGCTGCTTTCCTCGAAGAGCGACGGATCGCTGTTGCACTTCAACGCCCACACATCAATACCCAAGCCTTGGTACACTTGGCTGCATGTACTGCGGACCGAGGAGACTTCCGGACCGCCGCACTCTATCTCGATTCGTGCCACGCAGATAGCCCAGCGGACAGTTCTGCCGTGTTGAACGAGCGCGCGCGCATTGCCATGCTCAATGGGGACAAGGATTCAGCCATAAAGCTCTTGCATGAAAGTCTGGACCGTGCAAAACGTTCCACGAACCCATGGGACCAATTGCCCGTGCTTGCGCCGCTGGCCCGTGCCCACTACGCCAATGGGGAAGATGCCGCTGGCCTGTTGATCGCTATGGAATGCAAACGGATCGGCAATGAGGTTGGCGACCAGACCGCTTTTTGCACTTGCATGGTGCTCGTTGGAGAAGGGGAACGACGTGCAGGTCAACCCAAAGTTGCCGAACGTGAATGGCTCAAAGCCCTACAACTCGCCCGCACGATCGGGAACGCCGGAAGTGCACGCGAATTAGGCGATGAAGGTTCGGTGCTGTACATCACGGATCTCCTTGGAAAACTATACCGAGAACAAGGGCGCGTGGCCGAAGCACTATCCATGTCCGACGAATGGGTGCTTGCTCAAGAACAATTACTAGGCATGTCCGGAAGGGACGAATTGCTGTTGCTCGCCTTTCGCAAAGAGCAATTGATCGATAGTCTAGCACATGTGAATGACTTGGAACGAGAAACGCTATTGCACCGATCGAACCTCCAAAGCGAAAAGAACAGGTCCATCATTATTATAGCCCTAGCGGCTTTGCTCGCCATCATTGCTCTAGGGATCTGGAGCCGTTCGCGACTATTGGCACGTACCAACGCCACCATCCTCGCAGCGCAACAGCAGTTGGTGGACAGCGAGAAAGCCCACGAGGCGGATGTAGTACGAACACGTATAGCACGCGATATTCATGATCAACTGGGAAGCGACCTTACCAAATTGGTGATGCTCAGCGATGAGGTGAACGCCAGCAAAACGAATGGTGGAGCGAACTTGGAAACGACCACCGCGATCAAACGAGTAGCACGTGATGCTACTCGTGCACTCAGCGATATTGTTTGGGCGGTTGATCCACTTCAGGACGATCTCTCAAGCTTGGTGGAACGGATCCGTTCGCATAGTATGCACATGTTGCAAGGAACCGCGTTCGAGCACACGATCGATTGTGTCCACACGGGTGGTCATCAACGGATAGACCCATCCATGAAAAGGGACATTCAACTGATCCATCGCGAAGCGCTCAACAACGCTATCAAGTATTCCTCGGCGCAGCACATTTCCGTAAGCTTCCATACCAACGAATATGATGTACGCTTGGAGGTTAGGGATGACGGTCTTGGCTTTCAAACCACTGCAAGCCTCAAGGGACGCGGACTGATGAATATGCGGGAGCGGGCGGAACGGACTGGAGGCCATTTGCACATTCAGAGTCTGCCGGGTAAGGGCACATCGATCATCTTTGCGTTACAACCACAAATGCCTTTGAATGACTGATCCGCAGTATCCCCACAAGCGCTTTCCACTTTTGCTTGCTGCGTTCGCCATATGCACTGCTTCGTTGGCACAGGTGAATGTCGATTCCTTACGCGCCGTTGCGAACGACATGAACAGACCGGACAGCATCCGGTTCACCGCTTGGTACGATATGGTATGGGATGGGTATCTCTTCAACGCCCCGGACACGGCCTTCGAGCTTGGCACCGCGCTACAACGCGAGGCACGCGAACGCGGCAGCAAGACGTTCATTGCCAGAAGCAGCGAACTCTTGGCGGCCTCTTGGTATGTGCGCGGCGACCTGAAGACCGCATTGCTGCATTACGACACGGCCTTGGCCATGCACCGCACGGCGAACGACAAGGATGGCATGGCCGACGTACTCACGAACATGGCCAGCATGCGATCCTTCCTTGGGGAACGCGACCTGGCCCTCAAACTCTACGAGCAAGGGCTGAGCATCCACGAAGAGATCCATGATAGCGTCGGTATCGCCAACGACCTAAATGCCATAGGCGTAGTGCATAGGGCGCGCGGCGATCATGCCAGAGCGGTTGAGCTTTTCAACCGCGCACTCCGCATGCTAGAGGTCCTGCGGAATGACCCTGGGATCTCCATCGGTCATGCGAATCTCGGTGCCACACTTACTGAACAGGGCGACCATAGCAATGCTTTGGTCCATTTCAAGGAAGCCCTTCGGATCGCTGAGCGACTCAATGATCAGCACCTGGTAGGCAAGGACCTCGAGGAGGTCGGATCATGCCTGGAAGCACTGAATGACACGACCGCCGCGATGGATCATTATTCGCGAAGCCTAAGCGTTCGCGAAGCCCTGAATGATCACCATGGGATCGTGAACGTGAACAACCGCATCGCCGACCTTCTCCTTGCGCAAGGTCGATCGGACCAAGCGCTGACGCTGTTCGAGAAAAGTGCAGCCCTAGCGCGTCAGGAGGAACTGCCCTGGGGTCTAGGAAATGCGCTGGTGGGCGTGAGCAAATGCATGTTGGCCAATGGCCGGAACACCGAAGCCCTCGCCGCTGCCCGCGAGGCAATGAGCGCCGCTGAAGAAAGCGAAGACCTGTCCCGTCAAAGGGATGCCGCCGAGGTCACCCAGCGGTCTCTGCGGGCCTTGGGGCGTTGGAAGGAAGCGCTCGATGCCTACACCACAATGGTCGCGCTGAGCGACAGCGTAATGCGCGAAGAGAATCAACGCGCAGTGCTCCACAACGAATACGCATACGCCTATGAAAAACAAGCCTATGCGGATAGTGTCGGCCACGCTCTGGACAAGCAGGAAGCACGTCTGGAAAGTGACGAGCGTGAATCGAGCGAACGTTTCCGTCGCAATGTCGCTATTGCCATCGGTACCCTTTTAGCTATCCTCGTATTCGTCTTTTGGCAACGGGCCCGGATCCTGAAGCGGACCAACACGTCCATCCTCAATGTCCAGAACAAATTGTTGGAAAGTGAACGGGCCCGCGAAGCCGATGCGGTGCGCACCAGCATAGCACGCGATATTCATGATCAACTCGGAAGTGACCTAACCAAACTGGTGATGCTAAGCGATGAGGTGACCGCGATGGTGAATGACGGGTCGACCTTGGAAACGACCACAGCGATCAAACGAGTAGCGCGTGATGCGACCCGCTCTCTTAGCGATATCGTTTGGGCCGTTGATCCGGAGCAGGACGACCTTTCTAGTTTGGTCGAACGCATCCGTTTGCATAGCCTGCACATGCTGGGCGGATCTTCGATCGAACACACGATCGACTGTGTGCATACCGGGGAACGTCAACACATAGACCCTTCCACCAAACGGGCCATTCAACTGATCCATCGCGAAGCGCTTAACAATGCCATCAAACACGCGAAGGCAACACGCATGGATATCCTCTTCCACTCCAACTCAGATCGGATAACGATGCATATTTCCGACAATGGTGTTGGCTTGAGCGGACCAGTTGGAATGAATGGGAACGGAATTCAAAATATGCAACGTCGTGCCGAGCGAATTGGTGGCATGCTGGAGCTGGACCAAACCACGAAAGGGACCAGCCTGCACTTCATGCTAAGAACACATTGACGCTTCAGCGCAATAAGAACTTGCTTCTACCGGCCCTTGCCCTGTGCAAACTGGCACTACACTCCGCCTACAGTTCGTTCGCGTCATGGAGGGCATACTTCCAACGTGGTATTTCTTTTTGATCGCGGATCCCATTCCTTTTGTCCATATTCTCCGATCATGATCAGGCCATTCCGGCCGTTCCCGATAGCCATCACCCTGGCTCTTACATGCGTTGGCCACCTATCCCAAGGCTGCGAACAACACACCCTTCGCGGTTACCGCGAACGAAGCCGTACTGCATGTCATGGGTACCTCAATAGCTTATAATAGCGCCAACACCCTGGATCGATACTGACGGATGCGACCGGTCGTGTTTTGATCAATGCGCGGGTCGAGAGTATCATGCATCAGCTTGATCTCCAGCGTTTGGCTACTGGCAGCTATCTGCTTCAGTTACTCGATGATGGTGGTGTCTTGATCAGTGCGGCGCAAGTGGTAAAAGGATAGTCCGAAATGGAACTGTGGTCTGCTTTCTGCATGTGAACCACAGGCTTTACATCTTTGCGGTCCCTTTCGGTAACACCATGCCGGAAGAAATGAACATGTATTCCATCAAAAAAGTACTTCACAACGAATCCCTGATAGGTAAGACCGTAACCGTAGCAGGCTGGATCCGCACCTTCCGAAACGACCGCTTCATAGCGCTGAACGACGGAAGCACGATCCTCAATTTGCAATGCGTGATCGATCAAGAGCAAGTCGATGCGGCAACACGCGCACGTTTTACCACAAGTGCCGCTGTTAAGTGTACCGGTGAACTCATCGCGTCGCAAGGCAGCGGCCAGCGCATGGAAATGAAAGTGATCTCGGTTGAAGTTCTTGGTGATAGCGATGCCGCCAAGTATCCGATCCAGCCGAAAAAGCACAGCTTGGAATTCTTGCGCGAGAATGCACATTTGCGTTTCCGTACCAATACGTACAGCGCGATCTTCCGTATGCGCCACCAAGTGAGTTTTGGGATACACGAGTATTTCGATCGCGAGGGATACAACTATTTCCACAGTCCGATCATTACTGCTAGTGATGCGGAAGGTGCCGGGGAAATGTTCCGTGTAAGTGTGCTTGATCCGAAGACACCTCCCTTGAACGATGATGGAAACGTGAATTTCAAAGAAGACTTCTTCGGTGCTGAAAGTCGACTCACGGTCAGCGGTCAATTGCAGGCCGAACTTGCCGCTCTAGCATTAGGCAAAGTCTACACCTTCGGGCCCACATTCCGTGCAGAGAACAGCAACACTACGCGCCACCTGGCAGAGTTCTGGATGATAGAGCCGGAAGCTGCGTTCATGGACCTGGTCGGCGATATGGATCTTGCGGAAGGGTTGTGCAAATATTTGATCGCCCGCGTGCTGAAGAACAGCACGGATGATCTGCAATTCCTGGATGCGCGCTTGAAAGAAGAGGAAGTGACCAAGCCGCAAGCGCAACGCAGCGAGATGGGTTTGATCGAACGTTTGCAATTCGTACTGGAAAATCCGTTCGAACGGATCACCTACGACGATGCGATCAACATACTTCTCCGCAGCAAGCCCTATCAGAAAAAGCAATTCCAATTCC
This sequence comes from Flavobacteriales bacterium, assembly GCA_017987115.1. Taxonomy (GTDB): domain Bacteria; phylum Bacteroidota; class Bacteroidia; order Flavobacteriales_F; family PHOS-HE28; genus PHOS-HE28. The sequence goes on from JAGNUG010000018.1 coordinate 24,678, forward strand.
CAGTGGAATGGGGCATCGATCTGCAAAGTGAACACGAGCGTTACTTGGTGGAAAAGCACTTCAAGAAACCAGTGATCGTCACCGGATACCCAGCGAAGATCAAAGCGTTCTACATGCGCACCAACGCACCCGGCGATTTCGGCTACAGCGAAAATGGCAAAACCGTAGCAGCGATGGATGTGCTCTTCCCCGGTATCGGAGAGATCATTGGTGGCAGCCAACGTGAAGAACGACTGGACGTGTTGGAAGCGCGCATGAAGGACATGAACGTACCTGCCGAAGAACTCGATTGGTATTTGGATACCCGCAGATTTGGCACGGTGCCGCACGCTGGTTTCGGGCTTGGTCTTGAACGGTTCGTTCTCTTCGTTACGGGTATGGGGAATATTCGGGATGTGATCCCCTTCCCGCGGACGCCGGGGAGTGCGGAGTTTTAAATTACTCGTTGATCCGCGAACAGAACCAAGGGTAGCTTTGTTATAAGTCATCATGAAGATCTACCACCTAGCTAATTGTGGCACCTGTAAACGCATTATCGCGGAGATCCCGAAACTGAAGCGCTTCGAGCTCCAAGAGATCAAAACACAGCCCATTACCGGGAACCAATTGGACGAATTGAGATCCATGGCGGGAAGCTATGAGGCACTGATCAGTAAGATCGCCATGAAGTACCGGAGCATGGGACTCAATGAGAAGAAGCTAACTGAGAAGGACTTCCGCAAGTACATCCTGGAAGAATACACCTTTTTGAAACGCCCAGTGATCGTTATCGGAAACGAGCTCTTCGTTGGCAGTGCGCCGAAGACGGTGAAGGCAATGATGGAGGCGGCGAAGTAGAGGACGGCACTGTCCAATTCCACCATTTCAGACCTGTTGTAGTTCTGTTGAATAGCATGGTGGGCAACTTCCGGAATTCGAGTGGCTGGCGACCTAGCATACCTTGATCATTGCGAATGAAGCACGATCAGTCATTCAAACATCCGTCAATATCAGTTGATGGTTCATGGTGCAGTCCATCCAAAAGTGCGTTAGCATAAAGAGCGATCAGGACCAACGCGGTGACCTGCTCAACGAATACGGAATTGAGAACACCAAACACGCACGTGCTGACGGCTTGAGTTCAATGCGTTCCAAGCCAATCACTAGTAAGACTTCTAGAACAGAAGGTGATCCATACCCGTTTTGACAGGTTAAGATCCAATACCCATTAATGGGTATTGTACAGTGCAGCAGAAGGTCGTCCATTTGTGTTTGCGGAAAGGGTTGAGCAATTTCTTATGGACCAAGCACCCACCAACCGAAGATGACCCACCTTTCAATGAACAACCGTCAACAGCATGGGGCCAAGCTTCTGCGGCATTTGGTATTCACGTGTGTCCTGGTGCAGATGGCATTGTTCTCCTGGACCGTTCAAGCCCAAACCAATGGGTTGGACAGCTTGAAGTATGCAGCATCGAACACAATGGCACCCGACACATTGCGTGCTCAGGCTTTGGGAGACCTTGCAAAGGGGTTCGCCGGAATGGGTATGGAAGACAGTGCGTTGGTAACTGCCCGTGAACTTGTTCGCTTTTGCACGCGGATCAAAGCGACCGAACGCATTATGCTAGCCAAAGGAATGCTTGGAAAATTGCATGGCATGGTCGGAGCATATGATAGCGCGCGTTACTATTTGGAGGCAGTACGTGACCACCATCATACACTCAAGAATACGACTCAAGAATCCGAAGCCGAGCTTTCCATAGGGTTGAGCTACCACCTTCAGGGTTATTACCCACAAGCTATTACCCATTGCATGAAAGGGATACAACTTGCGGAGGATATATTGGATACAGCAACTCTTGCGCACGGCTATGTTAACCTCTCCGCCATCTATGTTGATGTGCAGCAACCGGATCAAGCGATCATTCCATTGGAAAAGGCCATAGTCCTGATGCGTGCAACGCGAAACCCTCGCATTCGCAATGCGTTGGGACAAATGGGTATAATCCATAATATGAAAGGGGACCATGTGATCGCGCTTCAATTCTTGGAAGAATCCCTTGCGTTGTGCTTGGAGGACGGTGACATGCAATCGGCCTCCAGAATACTCAATGACATGGGCCACACACAGCGCGAATTGCGTCGCTACCCCGAGGCTCTCGCCAGCTACTCCCAGGCCGCAGCGCTCACCCGATCATCCTACACCCTCATCCAGAATAAGATCGGCGAAGGGGCCACCCACATCGCGATGGGCAATGCAAATAAGGCCATCCCATTGCTGAAAGAAGCAGCGGAAATGGCCAAGGTGGACGATGACCTTGCGGATGAGGCGGCTGCGTATAAGGAGCTGAGCATGGCATACACGGACTTAGGGAATACCGAGAAGGCTTTTCTGGTCTTCAAACAACACATCGAACTGCGCGATTCGCTCATAAGCAAAGAGAACACGCGCGAGATGACCCGCGTAGAAATGAACTACTCGTTCGAAAAGACAAAACTCGCTGACAGCTTGTCCAATGAAGCCGAAAAAGAACAAGCCCGATCGGAGAACCTAAGGATCCTGACCAAAGAAAAGAACCGTAGAGATCTATTGTTACTTTCAGGTCTCGGCTTGCTGGTATTCGCAGGAGCCCTCGGACATAGGCTTCGCGAAACACGAAGATCGCGCACTGCTATCCAAAAGGAAAAAGACATCAGCGAAGGACTTTTGCTGAACATCCTGCCCGCCGAAGTGGCCGCAGAACTCAAGGCCAAAGGCGAGGCCGCTGCCGTGCAGATCGATCTGGTCACCGTGCTCTTCACCGACTTCAAAGGCTTTACCGCGCTCAGCGAATTGCTCAGTCCACGCGAATTGGTAAACGACCTTAATGAATGCTTCAGCGGTTTTGATCGTATAACCGGAGAATACGGCATTGAGAAGATAAAGACCTTCGGTGATGCCTATATGGCCGCCGGAGGATTGCCCACCCCCAACGCCACCCACGCTAGGGATGTGGTACAAGCTGCTTTGGAAATGCGCGACTTCGTGGCCAAGGAAAAGGCACGCAAGATCGCGGCAGGGCTGCCCTTTTTCGAGGTCCGTATCGGTATTCACACCGGCCCTGTGGTAGCAGGTATCGTGGGCGTGAAGAAGTTCCAATACGACATCTGGGGCGATACGGTGAACACGGCAAGCCGCATGGAATCATCCGGGGAAGTTGGGCAAGTGAACATTAGTGAAGCGACCCATGAATTGGTGAAGGACGAGCCGGGTCTCTCATTCACTTCCCGTGGAAAAGTGCATACCAAGGGGAAGGGAGAAATGGAGATGTACTTTGTGAAAAGGATCTGAATTCAAGGTAGGCAGCATTTGTGGGTCAAAGCGCAGAGGACACTGATAGTTAAATGAAATCTCACAGTCGCAACCACAGGAACCCACGAAAGATCGTGAGAAGTATTATCCCATTTGGCAGCAATTTCATCGGAATGATATTTCGGTGCCCTAGAGCATGCGCTGTTCCCAAGATCAACTCGACCTACTCAGTTCGTGTTGTTTCGGATGCGCAGCACGACAGGTCATCACATGTCTTTAGACGCAGCCACAGAAAGGGTTTTGTGGACAAAAAGATTGAAAGCGAAGACGTTCGATCCTTACCGATGAATCCTTTCGCATATTCTCGTTGGCGTACTACTAAAGTGCTATTGTACCAGGTCATTGATCGACAGTACTTCGCAAACGAAAAAATAACTCGCTACCTGAAGTCCATAGATTACTTTCGATACGAAAAGCAACCATGCTAACTCAATTGCCCACCATGAAACAAATGCTCTCCCTACTTATTCTTTGCGCCAGTTATTCAACTGTATTTGCCCAGCCCGGCTACTTGGATATAAACTTTGGCGACGGCGGTACTGTGGTGGTGCCACATTTGGCCAGCGGGTTGGATGACCGAGCGACTTGTGCCTTAGTGCAGCCGGACCAGACGATCTTAGTGGCTGCACGATCTTTTAGTGGCACTACTTGGGACCTCGCTCTTCTTCGTTTCAATGCCGATGGTACAACAGACCCAAGCTTCGGAAACAACGGCGCGATCATACACAGTTTTGCCGACGGTAACGAGATCGCTTCTTCAATTGCATTGGATGTTCAAGGCAGGATCCTGGTTTGTGGAACGGCGTATAGCGATGTGGCGAACACCACTTCGGACATATTCATCGCTCGATTTTTGGCCAATGGAAACTTGGATGTTTCATTCAATGATGGTTTCGGATTTCTTATCCGAAGCGTGCACCAAACAGAAGATGGTGAGCGGGGCCATGTTGTGATCGCACAGCCAGATGGAAAGATCATGATGGTAGGACAAACCGGCCCGAGCCTTTATCCTGAGATCCTTCACGAACGCTATCTGGAAGACGGCACAATGGATATTACACTGCAAGGCGACGGTTCTTCCTTGCCATACACAGGTACCAGCGGAGCACATGCACTTGCTGGCATAGTGGACGGCAACGGCAACCTGTTGCTCGCTGGATATGCAAGGCCGGTCGGTGGCTCAAACGAATCGACACTACTGTTCTCGATAGATCCCAATGGTGATATAACGAACGGATTCGGTGAAAGCAACGGAGTTACGTTGAACACCGCGACAAGCCCTAGCCAAGCCAACGCGATCGCGATAGCACCAAATGGAATGGTGCTTACTGGGGGCATACACCAGGTCACGAGCATCCAACAAATGATCTCGCGCTACACAGCAGACGGCCTTGTCGATAACTCATTCGGCACTGATGGTAGTGTTTACCTTCATACCGCGTCAACCTATAGCGACGTTGTCAATGACATTCTTGTGGACAGCGATGGTAAGATCCTGGTGGCCGGTTCATTCGGCAATGCCATGCAAGGCAGGAACTGGGTAGTGTCGCGATTGAATGCCGATGGCAGCTATGATCTAACGTTCAATAACACCGGATCGAATGTGGATGAGACCGATGATGGAGATGCGGATTGCGTTCAGCTAGCACTGTTCAGCAACGGTAAGATCCTTGGTGCAGGTTGGGCAAGAGTGGATGGAAATAACCACATCGTGTTGCGCAAATACATGAAGGATCTGAGTACATCCGTGGAAAACGTTCAAGGTCGTTCATTGCTTAGTGCTTTTCCGAACCCAACAACCCAGAACATCATGATCACCTTCACCTTACAACAAGAGGACAAGATCACGCTTAGTCTGTTGGACGCACAGGGTCGAGTCGTGCAAGAAAACATTTCGAGCGGATCATTAGCTGAAGGCGAGCATCGCATCAGCGTGGACATTCAGCAACTTCCTGAAGGTCTTTATGAACTCGATCTGCGTGGTACCGAACATCGTTGGACGACTCGTATCGTAAAGAATTAAATGTCTTCGGTCTGATAATGCACGTATCGGACGATCATCTGATCTTCTCATCATCTGATCTCCACTGTGCACATCCAACACCTATCCACCTGCTCTACTTGCCAACGTATCCTGAACGTGATACCGGACCTGAAGCACTTTGCGTTGCAGGACATTAAGACCAAACCGATCACCGCCAAACAGTTGGAGGAATTGAAGAAAACGGTTGGTAGTTATGAAGCGTTGACCTGCAAAGCGAGCACGAACGTTACTTGGTGGAAAAGCATTTTAAAAAGCCTGTGATCGTTACCGGATACCCTGCTACGATCAAAGCATTCTACATGCGCAACAACGGTCCCGGCGACCTTGGCTACAGTGAAAAAGGTAAGACCGTCGCGGCCATGGACGTGTTGTTCCCCGGCATCGGAGATCTCTTCGGGGGTAGCCAACGCGAAGAACACCTCGACGTTCTCGAAGCACGCATGAAGGACATGAACGTACCCGTTGAAGAACTCGATTGGTATTTGGATACGCGCCGTTTCGGCACCGTACCTCACGCTGGTTTTGGACTTGGTCTGGAACGTTTTGTGCTGTTCGCTACCGGCATGGGGAATATTCGGGATGTTATTCCGTTCCCGCGGTTCCCGGGTGGGGCGGAGTTTTGATCCGCTTATCGGATCGGAAAATGGTCACCAGTTAAAGCACGTAGCATTGGCTCGTGTTCCCATTTTCGGTTCCTTATCTTGCTGGAATACCACCTTCTAGGAGCTGACCACCTCCATTCAACGAGCGCTTTGAAGCGTCCGACCGCCGAGTGTAAAGCGTTGTCGAACTTTGGGTGTATTCCTTTCGAAGTCGAATTCCAGTGGTCAACTTTGTATTAGTAAACACTGTTGATGTCTGATATCCTATCCATCGATCTGATCAAGAGTTTGCGCAAGCAGGAACGTCGCCTGAAGCGGCGATCCGGCATTCGTGTGATCGTGCAGAAAGTGACCGCGAATGGTGTGAATATGTTGTGCAACGCTTGGCGACCTGGTCTTCCGTTCTTGCAAGGTCATCTGGAAGAGCACGAGATCGTATCCCTTGCGCACGAAGCACTTCGGCCACTAACAAAATTAGGATTGCGGCCCTTGATCAGTGTGGTCAATAGGCGGTCAATGCGGGATGCTGCAAAGCGAACGAAGCGCGACCCGTTCCATTTCCTTGCGGCCATGCACAATGCGGGTCTTGATTCGATCGGTCCAACTGCCCCGGAGAACATATCCAAGGAGGAAGTTGAACGACGCATCGCATTGTTGAACGCGAACAGCGGTACACGCGTTTCTTGATCGGATCTCTACACCGTACCAGACAGATGGTCGTGAATATGCCGGCGGCGCGGTGATCACGTGTTCGTTGGGAGTTCCAAGGTTGTTGTTGTGGTGGTGGAGGTGGCGAAGTGATCCTCTTCCCGGTTTGATGTCTGCAGCGATGTACTCAAGTGTGTTGCGCTACATTCGGTCGCCGTAGCAATGACCTTGAAGCTGAACTCACTTGTTGTCCGTGCACTTTTTTTGGTGGTTCCTTTACTGTTGTTCGGGTTATCGCGTAAGGTGCATAATGCGAGCGGTGACTTCTCGATCACTTACATCGACCCGGAATATCTTCACTTGTACAACGGCATTGCGATCGCCGATGGACAACTTGATGTTGGTTATACAGCGCACCCGGGAACACCGCTGCAGTATGTGATAGCCGTTGCGGCGCGCATTCATTTTGCGTTCGCTGATGCATCTTCTTTTGTTGATCATTTTATCGATCATCCACAGGAATACATTACTTCCGCGAACGTGTTGTTGAACTTGATATTGTCGGTTTGCTTGTTCTATTTAGGGCTGCTAACGTTTCGATATAGTGGCTCCATCGCGATCGCACTGGCGGTGCAATTGTGTGTGTTCGGCCACTATGCCATCGTGTTCCTGACCGGACGATTATTTCCCGAAGGCCTTATGCTAATACCGTTGCTGGTGGTGATCTTACTCGTGATCCGGAACATTTATACTGACCCACGAATAACGCGAAAAGAGTTGCTATTTTTTGCTCTTCCTATAGGGTTCGGTATCGCGTGTAAACTCACTTTCGCACCGTTACTTTTTATTCCGTTGATCCTATTACGGACCAACATTCGGCAGAAGGTCGAACTGGTCACTTATTCCTTGGTAGCCTTTTTGCTTTTCGCATACCCAGTTGTTCTGCACTTCCACGATTTCTACGAATGGACAGGAGGCATGGCGGTACATAGTGGCAAATATGGCGGTGGTTCCAAGGGTTTTATCGATCTTGAACAAGCAGCGTTGAACTTGAAGGAACTGTTTACGTTTGATCCAAGATTCTTTTTTGTCACGCTCTGTGCATGTGGTATTGCAATTGTCAGTTCGTTCGTTCCATCGTCTGCACTAAACTTAACCTTCGGGAGGATCCGCCGGGCGATCCTGGCTGTTTCCACCGCACTTTTCGTAGCTGTTCTGTTGACGATCAAACACTTCGCTCTGCACTATTTTACTCCGTTCTATTGTTTCAACGTTCTACTGATCGTACTTGCTGGCATCTTACTTATTCGCACTGGTCGTAACGCAACGTTCACCGCAAGGCGGATGTGGATCCCGTTTGCCATGACACTTCCGCTTGTGCTTTTTGGTTGCAAACAAACACTTGAAGCACTCTTCTATCAACAGAACATTACCACCGAAAAAACGGTTGCGGCCATGGAGGTGAATGCTATGATCACGGCCCAAATTCCCATTGTCATTCTTGCACCGTATTCCGGATCCCCATTCGTCGCTTATGCGCACATGAATGGATTAAAAATGAGTTACAACGCCAAGAGCAGATTCAAAGATCGGTTGATCGAACGCTTCCCCATGTCTTACCATTATGTTCAATGGTCGCCGGATCTTTATTTCTTTGAAGAAGAGCGCTCGTGGAAGGAAGTTGCCGCGCAAGGTATAGGACGGTTCTACTTGTATGTTGGTAACGAAGTCTCGCCCGGACTGGATGAAGTAAAAGCGCGAATGTCTGCCGCGTTTGGTGTATACTCCATCAATCAACTGCGCATCACTGAGCAAGGTGTTCTGTGGTTGGTCAAGTTGGAACAATAGCCTGAATTACGCTGCGTGTGATAGCTTCTCCTTAGCGTCTGAATTCTATTGAAAACGGCAACTTAGCAACCGCATCAAATTCTCAATACCCCCACGTGCGGTGTGAATATGTTGTGCAACGCTTGGCGACCTGGTCTTCCGTTCTTGCAAGGTCATCTGGAAGAGCACGAGATCGAATCCCTTGCGCACGAAGCACTTCGGCCACTAACAAAATTAGGATTGCGGCCCCTGGTCAGTGTGGTCAATAGGCGATCAATGCGCGATGCTGCAAAGCGAACGAAGCGCGACCCGTTCTATTTCCTTGCGGCCATGCACAATGCGGGTCTTGATCCGATCGGTCCAACTACCCCGGAGAACATATCAAAGCAGGAAGTTGAACGACGCATCGCATTGTTGAACGCGAACAGCGGCACACGCGTTTCTTGATCGGATCTCTACACCGTACCAGACAGATGGTCGTGAATATGCCGGCGGCGCGGTGATCATCCTACTTCGGTAACGCGTCAAATTCACGTTGGATGTATTCGTCCAAAGGCTCTCGTTGCAAGAACCGTTTGCGGCTATCAGCATCCGATATATTCCTGTACACCCAAGAAATGCCCCACTTCTTATAATAGGTATCCTCTTGGTCGTAGAACGGATCGTTCAATGCTTCTTCGATCGAAATGAACTGGTATTCTCTTTCTGCCAAGGCGATGGTCAACCGTGCCAGATGATCTGCATTCAAGCGATTATCGTGGCACAAGTAGATGTGGTCCACGGTGCGGCCAGCGGTCCGCATTAGCACCGAGTCCGAGAAGGCGAACAACCGCAACGTATAAGTAATGTACTTTTCTGCAACGCGATCAGCATCTTCGATCAAGCCTTGCTGCAGTTTGTATTCATAAACAGCATTGTAGATGTAGTCTGAACTTTCCACCGTATAAGGTGATATACGATAGCCCTTGGACGCAAGGTGTTGACGAAAAGCCTGTTGCTGTAGAGAGTCTGCACCCAGGTCGTTGTAAGGAAATCGAAAATGGTGCAGTGGCTTGTTGGACAGCGCAGCCAAAATGCGGGTATGAGCTTCCCCTCTTTCTACCTCCGATGCAAAGGAGTCGACCGACAATTCTGAACACCTTGCATGGGTGTATGTATGGTTGCCCAACGTACTGTTCCTGTGTGCTACCCAACGCTCCAATAAGCGCTTGTTGCTCGCTAATGAGTCGCCATGTTCCAGTTTGCCTTCATTGATGAAAATGGCTACCGGAATATCCAATGTGGTCAGCGTATCCAACAGACGTGACCGATACTGATCTTTTGCGAAGTAGCGCGTATTCGGAACATCATCAATTGTGATGGAGACCCTGCCTTGCCCGCTCACCACCACGGTCATCAACGCAAGAAACCCGATCAATACGTACTTCATCTTTTCACTTCGGTTCCCGATGAGGTTCACCGTTCCAAATGCGCATCCAACCAATCAAAAACGGTCTTGTGCCACTGCATGCTATTCTGTGGTTTCAGCACCCAGTGGTTCTCATCCGGGAAACGTAGAAATTGCGATTCGACATTCTTGGCCTGTAAGGCTGAGAAAACGCCGATGCCTTGCGCCAAAGGGATGCGATAGTCCTTGTCCGAGTGGATCACCAACATGGGTACAGACCATTTATTGACGTGGAATGCAGGATTGAATTCGTCGTACTTCGCAGGATCCGCATACACATCAGCACCGCCGGATTCCCATTGCGAGAACCAGAATTCTTCCGTGGTATAGGCCATTGAACGTGTGTCGAAAACACCATTGTGCGTTATCAAACACTTCCAAGGTTCGTTCCAGTTACCTGCGATCCAATTCACCATGAAGCCGCCGTATGATGCACCCAACGCCCCAGCACGATCACCATCCAAATACGGATAGGCCTTCAATGCATGCGCCCACCCTTTTTGCAGATCCTCCAACGGGCGGTCGCCCCAATGATCGGATATCGCATCGGTGAACGCTTGACCATAACCCGTGGATCCGTGGAAGTCGATCATGACCACCGCATAACCTGCACCAGCGTACGTCTGTGGGTTCCAACGGTAACTCCATCCGTCACCGAAACTGCCCTGCGGACCACCGTGGATCAAGAACGCAACAGGGTACTTCTTGCCTTCGACATAACCTACTGGTTTGATCACATAGCCGTACACTGTTTCATCATTCCAACCTTTGAAGTTGAATTGCTCGAAGGCTCCGAATTCCTTGTCCTTCAAACTTGCATTCACGTTCGTTAGTGTAGTTGCACCTTCGTCGATCATTTTTGCTTTGGCCGCTGCCGCATAGATCTGCGTAGGTCCGTTCAAACCGCTCTTCTGGAAAACGGATCCGGTCGGTGTCTGGTGCAGTGCATCAAAATGGCCACCCGTGGTGAGCGGTGCAGCAGCACCCGTTCTCACATCGACCCTGAACAAGCGTGTTGTGCCGATATCGCCTGCTGTTACATAAAGGCTTTTTCCATCGCGGCTCCATTGGATCGACCCTGCGCTTCGATCCCAATCAGCAGCAAGCGGTGTTACTTTTCCTGTGGCAATATCAAGTAATTGTATTTCGAAACGATCAGCTTCAAAACCGGGACGCTTCATGGCCGTATAGGCCAACGTCTTGCCATCCGGAGATACGACCGGCGAAGCATCCCACGCTTTGTTCGCTGCTGTCAAGTTCGTACGCTTTCCGCCACTGATCGGTACACTGAAGATATCGAAGTTGGTGCTCCATGGCTCCGTTGTTCCAGCAACGCGCGCAGCGAAATAGACCGTCCTCGAATCAGGCGAAATGAAAAAGTCCTCCGCTCCACCCCATGGTTTGGATGGTACATCGCCATCGAAACCGGGCATCAGCGCAACGGGTGGTGTACTGCCATCCATTGGTACGTAGTACAAGTGGTTGCGTGTTCCATCCGCCCAGGTATCCCAATGCCGCACGAACAGTTTCGTGTATACCATTCCGGTGGACTTATCCGCAGCACGTGCCACGTTCTTGGCAACGGTGCAAGTGATCGCATCGTCCTTGCATGCTTCATTGATCGCCAATGAAACAACGAACCCTTTGCCATCCGGCGTGATCCGATAAGCACCAATATCCAACGGCAGTCGTGTGATCTGTTCGGCCTTGTCTCCTGCAACATCGGTCTTCCATACCTGCGTTGTTCCACCCTCTCCACGAGCAGATAAAAAGAAAATATTCTTTCCGTCGGGCGACCATGTTGCATCGAACGCACCACCTTCGCTCACGCCCAATTTCACTTCGGGTATGCTTGGTTTCGTAAGGTCCTTCAGCCAAAACGTTGAGACCCCTTTGTTCATTTCCAAGTCCGTGGCGCGCACGTTGAACACCGCGTAATGCCCTGTTAGGTCCACCGAAACACCACTGATGCGATCGAGCATGAGCATGTCCGAGTAAGTGAAAGGTGTGATCTGTGCGTTGGTGGTGAGCAGGACACTAGCTAAGCACACAACGGTAAAAAAGCGAAGTACGGGTTTCATCTGTTGCAATTTATTCGACCGCAAGAACGTTCGATGTTCAAGCAGTGATGAGCGCCAAGATACGAGCGGCTCGACACGGAACAACTGGACTACTCCCAATACAAAAGCCCCACCCAGCGGAAGAGTTTCCGGAGGTGGGGCTTTGCATTCTGATATTCGATCAAGTGCACCTTATTGGATGCTTCACCCTCGTTGCTTGAAAGAATACCTGTGAACTTCTTCAGGCATTAAGCCCGATAAGATCTTACTTGCGCATGGTCGTCATCACCGTATAGATCTCATCGCTATGATGGGGGTTGCTGAAGCTGCCGAGTTTCTTCATGAATGCCTTGCGCGCAGCTTCATCCGGCCAAGCGGTTTTCGCCAACGTTTCGAATTCGTCATTGAACTTACCGAGGTCTTCCCAGTTGTCGAATTCCATGGTGGTGACATAAGATCCACCTTTTGAACCCCATGCATGTATGTACATGGCGTAGTGCTTTACCAACGTGCTTTTCGCAATGACCTTGTCGTAAAACTCTTGGTAGGTCTTTTGCATTTCTTCTCGTGTAACATCATCGTGCATCACGAATTCACTCGTGGTCTGTGCAATGTATTTAGTAGCAGGCTCGTCCTGAGCTTGTGCTGTTGTGCTACTGGAGAAACTTAGTGCGAGCATTGCGCTCGATAAAAATAACGTCTTCAACTTCTTCATCTGTTCTGGGGTTTTGAGAGTAAATGGACTTCGTTTCAGGGAGAGGGTGTGTATCCCTGGCCGTAAATGTCGGCAGGTTAATGGTACGCACTACTGGTATAAATACCTGTTTTCTGACCAATTCAGATCTGGCCAAATTCTCTTCTCAGACGTATATCAAGTAAACCCGTTCACCTCAACGCGGCACCAATGGCCCCCCAAGATCAGGTGGCAAAGTCGCCAAATGGTCCTCTTCCAAGCGATCCAATGACCGTTGATGAGCAATGAACTGGAACGCTTGTACGGTAACTAATGCCAATGCCATGAACAATGCATATACCATGAACGTACCCGGCCAGTCGAAGTGCTCGCGCGTGGGACCAAGCAGTGATGAACCTACCGCTCTGCCCATGTTACCGATGGCCATGTATAACGTGAATTGTGTTGCCGCTACGCGTTTCCAACATAGGTTCATCGCAGTGGCCAAGTATGCCACCATGATGAATGTGTAGATCGTCATATAGCCAACTATCAGCCACACCCCAAAACCAGGTACCATCCAGTGGCTCCGCGTAAGTGCGACCGTGATCGGTATCGCAAGCATAAGAATGAAATAAATATTCAATATGCGCACCTTACCTATCCGATCCACCAACCACCCTGCGACCGCCATGGCCAAAAAAGCACCGACCGTACTCACGGATGCCAGCACATTCGAATAGGCATCATTCGTCCATCCCAATTCCTGTATGGTGTAGATCGGCAGCAACGCATCCATGAATCCGATACCGATACAGAACACAAAACCCATAACGGCCAATGCTAAACTGGTACGCAGAATGAACACGTTCTTCAACGTGAACAGGATCTCGCCCCAACTTTCCACCTTCATTGCCAGTGCTTCTCTGGAAGGCTCACCACGTTGCCAGGGAAAACGCTTCTCACCCGTGCGTTCACGCAAGAACAACGGAAGCATCATGATCAGAAAAATAGTGATCGACAGCGCGCTCACCGCATACTGGAAGCCCATGTTGTTGATCAACCATGTGCCTGATGCCAACGAAGCAGAAGTACCTAACACCTTCGCGCCCCACATGAGCCCATTGGCTTTGGCCTGTTGCTCAGCTGGTATGATATCGACCGCCATACCGTCCGTGGCAACGTCCTGGAACGCTCCGAAAAAACTCACGGTGAAGCCCATGACGGAGAGCATGGTGATGTTGTTCAACGGATCCGGGATCAACACCATCGAGAGGAAACTGAGCATCAATCCCAATTGCCCGAAGAGCACCCAAGGCCTTCGCTTTCCCATGGGCAGGTAACTGAAACGATCCATTAACGGACCTGCGAATAATTTGAAACTCCACGGTAATACGATGATCGCGAGGTAACCACCGATAGGACCAGCACTTAACCCGTTCATGGCCAACCATGCCGGAATTGCGAAGAACGTAAGACCTTCAGGAACACCTTGCGCCACATACAACGCAGCGAACGTCAGGTAACGTAAGGGCGCACTTTCACTGAGTGCCACAGTGCTTTTCATCCTTGTTCGTTCTGTTCGTTTCCAGCATAATTCTCAAAATCAGGTGCTGTCCAATGTAACATAGTGACCGCTGCTCAAATCATCTCAGAGTTGTTGTACTTCCCGTAATTCGCAAAAGAAATTGGTTGAATGACCAAATGCGCAGCCCTGATCAATTTCAGAACTGCGCATCGATCATCTTTATCCTTCTATCGTTGTACCATGATGTTCACTACGCGTTGTTGTCCTTCGCGTTGAGCAAATACATAGTACGATCCCGGTGCAACATCGGCCATATCGATCATGACCGCGCTCTTTCCTACTACGAGGAATGGTGCTTTCACTACGCGACCTGTTCCATCATATACCGTGATGTTCATGGCGGCATTCTCGTCCGCGGGTACTAATTGGAACACACCGTTGGAAGGGTTGGGTTGGACGGTGAACCAGCTCTCAATACCTGAGCCCACTTCGGAAATTCCGTTAGGATCCAACAATTGAACGCTTATGCAATTGCTTACCGTGCAGCCGCCAACGATCGCATCAACACACACATCCACTGTGCCAATTGTTGTGCCTGCTGTTGCAACTAAAACGAAATCATTCGTATTCGTGCTGCTCCAACCGGAAGGTAGGGTCCACGTGTAGTTCGTAGCACCAGCGATAGGTGTGATGTAGTACGTAACCGTCGAGCCAGCATCGGCCATCGCGGGTCCGTTAATGGTTCCGATCGCCACTGCTGTTCCTGCACATTCGCAATTCGCACTCCATTGGTCGTTGGCGGTGCATGGGTCATTGTCGTTGCACATAGAACCCGGCAATGCCGTTCCTCCGATCGCTCCGGTACAATCAATTATCAGACCCGCACATTCGCAATCCGTGTTGTACACGTCATTGCCTGTGTTCGCATCACCATCATCACACGGAGAGCCGGGTTGTGCCGTTCCACCCGGAACACCTGCACAATCCGTGGCCAACGCTCCTGCGCAGTTACAATTCGCGGTGTACACGTCATTTGTTGTATTCGCGTTACCATCATCGCATGGAGTGCCTACCGTATTGGTTCCCCCTGCCACGCCTTCACAGTCGATCAACAGTCCGGCACATTGGCAGTTCGCGTCTATGAGATCATTGCCCGTAAGTGGATCATTGTCATTGCAAGGCACACCCGGGAGAGCGGATCCACCTGTAACTCCATTGCAATCGATCACTTGACCTACACATTCGCAGTTTGCATCGTAGGTATCATTTCCTGTTGTTGCCAACCCATCATCACACGTTGAACCGGGCTGCGCTGTACCACCTGGTACACCCGCACAATCCGTCGCCAACGTTCCAGCACATTGGCAATTCGCGTTGAACATATCGTTCGTGGTATTCGCGTTCCCGTCGTTGCATGGTGTGCCCGGAAGTTGTGTACCACCGGCAGTTCCTGTACAATCAAATGAAAGACCCGCACAGATACAATTCGTGCCATAGGTATCATTGCCCGTGGTAGCATTGTTGTCATTGCACGGTGTTCCAGGTTGTGCTGGTCCGCCAACAACTCCCATGCAATCCGTAGTAACCGTACCAACGCATTGGCAATTCACATTGTAGGCATCATCGCCGCTCAACGGGTTGCCATCATCACAGGGTGAACCGGGTAGCGTAGTACCACCTGCAACACCGAGGCAATCGATCAATTGACCTGCGCACGTACAATTCGACGTGTACACATCGTTGGTCGTATTCGGGTTGTTGTCATTGCAAGGTGAACCGACCAAAGCGGTACCGCCGATGGTTCCTGTGCAATCGATCAACTGACCAACACAAACGCAATCGGCACCGTACACATCATTACCGGTAACCGCATTGCCATCATCGCATGGTGTACCTGCCACTGCCGTGCCGCCGGGCGTACCAGCACAATCCAACACTTGCCCAACGCACGTGCAATTCGCTGTCCAGCTATCGTTGCCGGTATTCACATTACCATCATCGCAAGGCGTTCCCGGGAGTGCTGTTCCGTTTGAAACTCCTGCACAATCCTGTGGTGGGTCATTATTCACCACAACGGCATAATCTTCGGTCTCGCCCAGGTTGTAGTTGAAACAAGCGCCCAACACCGCAGGTTCGCCACCTTGTACGTTCACCGCACGCACACGCATGATGGTAGAACCTAAAGCCGCAGTTGCCGGAACCGTGAACGAAATATCCTGCACCTGCCCCATTGCCGTACTGTTGAATGCACCGAGTTTTTCACTCTCTTCGAAGGTGCCGCTGTGGTCATAATCGATCCATGCCGCATACCTGCTACCCACACGTGAACCGGTTGTAATTGTTACTACACGTTGTGCTGTGCGAGAGAGCGGTGTGCTGAATGTTCCGCTGTAATCCGTATACGATGGAGCGGTGATCCCGCCCGTTCCTGTGTTGTTGATGTTGCCCAATTGCACCCCTGCGATGTAGTCGCCTTCGGCTGTGCCAATGGTACTTACCGGTGTGCAATAGTTACCGAAGTTGCCGGTTCCGAAATGCGCGGAGATCGTCGCGTAGGAACGGATGTACGGTGGGTACTCTTCCTCGCACAACGAATAGAGATAGAGGTTGATGTTATCGAAATCCAACACACCCGCGCTCGGTTGCGTTAGCGTAAGATTGGTATTCACGCACTGGCCACCCAATAGCTCAATGGGAATGCCATCGTCGTTCGAGTTCAACGTGTTCCCGAATGCTTGCATCACCGCACCCTGCGCATTGGATACCGCACTGAAACGTAGGAAGTAGGTGCGTGTTGTATCGCTGTTGTTGCAGAGGATCAACGGATAATTCACTTGTGTACCGATCGCGGCTTCGTTCACATTCATGCTAGTGTTACCGATAGTTCCAATGGACAGTTGTGGTTGGTCCAACCGGTAACCCCCTTCATACTTACAACTGGTACGTGAGTTGAGCGTGTCCAAGAAAAAGACATAGCTGCCGAACACTTCATCCTTGTGCACTTTTACAGCGTGGCTATCGAATACATCGCCATCTTCCAAATGATAGGACATGGAGTTGGTATTCGCGTTGGATGCATTTATACCACTTCCGTATTCACTGCGCATCTTCATGGAGCTGCCGAAGCCCACACCGGAACCACCGAAGTACGCACCGAATTCGAAACTCAGTCCTTCTTCCAACGCGACCGTATAATCGATGGCGCGTGTTTGATTTGTGGTGCTTGTCTGCGAAAAGGTTTGTCCTGCTCCGCCTCCGCTGAACGCACGGTTAATGGCAAATGGCGCAGCGGCTTTGATCGAATCATTGAGCGCGAGTGTCTGGTTCCAGACGTTCAATTGGCTGGTCTTTGACTCGTGTTCGGTGGTTCCTGGTGTAAGCACCGCGATCTGTGCGGTCAATTGTGGTATCACTGTATTCCGGATATGGCTTTCCGTATGGTGGTAGCTTTCAATGACCGACACCGCTTCCGAGGCGAAGTTCGCGTCCGTAGTTATGGTCCCGCATGAAGGACGCTCGACAGTGAACTGCATGCCATACGCATAGCGGATCGCGCTTCCTATGAACATATCATCCGGCGTACCGCTTGCCGATGTGGTGAATTCCGATGCTGCTTCGAAACAGGTCTCGTACTCCAAGTTGCTGGTCTCTGATTGCTCCGCTGTTATATCCGTACCGATCTCAGCATACACTTCGAATGGGAGATCCACGATCCAACCGATGGAACCAGCAATGCCGATCTTCCCTTTGAACCAGACGTTCTCTTCGGTACTTGTCGAGGCCGATTGGGAGAATCCGGAACAAGTGGTACTTCCTTGGGACATGCTCGCATAACTTTCATCACCCGGTGGGTCACGCAGAATGAAATAGGGTAATGCAGGAGCATTGTAATACCCCAACAAGTCCGAATAGGTCTTCCCGACCATAACGGCTTTAAAGCGGATCTCCGAACCCGTTGCAGAGGTTACATTGGGAGGCGCCCCCAACCCAGGGGCCAAACCGAATTCATGCACACCTGTAGGCCATGCATTACTCACCGAATGCCTCACTTTGATCCGCACCTCGTTGTAAGAACCACCGAAGCCATAATCAATTGCAACATCCGTGGCAATAACCTGTGCGGTGCAACTGGTGCAGACCTGCCCATCTACGCGAACTACCCAGTTAGGGGTATTGTACGCTCTGATAACAGAATTATAATGCACCCGCACGACGAACTCTTGAATACCGGTGCCTGCCGGAACGCTAAAATAGGTTTCTACGCCACCATAGTCTTGACCCCATGACTCATTGGTGAGAACAGTCTGACAATTTACATTACAACCACTGGGGCCACCGTGGTTGCCGTATACCCCAAAGCCGGTAGTAGAGAGGTAGGGTGAATAGGATGGTTGGGTAGGGCACCACTGTTCGGGGACTTGGGCCATAGCGGTGATCGCTGTTGATCCTAATAGTAGGACCAATGCGGTTCTGAAGGCCATGGTAAAATGGCGCAGTCGGTTGGATAAGCGTTCGGGTTTGATCATTCTAAGAGGGCTGTTGGTTTTTGAACGTTCCAAAGGTTCCTTATGGATGTGATCGATCTACTGGTAGAAATACCAGTTTATTGGAACTGATTATCAGGCCATCAGAAAATGAAAAACACCGAGAGCTCGTGTAAATGCCTGCGAAGCGGCTCTTATACCATCACTGATCCACCGTCTTACTTAGCCACTTTCCTGATCGCCTCCACCAACTCCTCTTGCTTAAAAGGCTTCGGGATGAACCCGTCCATGCCTGCATCCTTGCATTGTTGCACTTCGGCCTGCATGACGTTGGCGGTCATGGCCAGGATCGGGATCCGCGACTTTTCTCCGTTGAGTTTTCGGATTGCGCGTGTGGCTTCGTAACCGTCCATGATGGGCATTTGTACATCCATCAGGATCACATCATACATATTCACTTTCAAGAGGTCCAATGCGTGTTGGCCGTTCGTTGCAACATCAATGTGTACTGCTGTGAAAGCGCTCTCCAATTCTACACGCGCTACCATTACGTTGAGCTTGTTGTCCTCTACAAGTAGGATGCGGAGGTTGTTAAGTGGTGTTGTGTTAATGGTTGTTGGGGGCCGATGATCATCGGCCCGTACACCATCCTTATTCGCATCCGTGATCGCATAAGGAATGGTGAATGTGAAGGTGCTTCCCTTACCCACTTCACTTTCCGCAGCGATCGTTCCGCCTTGCATTTCCACCAAGCGTTTGCAGATCGTTAGCCCAAGTCCCGTTCCACCGAAGCGACGCGTATGATCGCTTTCGGCCTGTGTGAATTCATCGAAGACCCGTGCCAGACGTTCCTGAGAGATGCCGATCCCGGTATCGATGATCGCACAGCGCAACATGATCGCATCTTTCAATTTCTCATTTACTTCAACACGCACTTGTACCGATCCCTGCTCCGTGAACTTGATCGCATTGCCCAACAGATTCATCAGTACTTGTTGGAACCGTGTAGCATCGCCGATCACCTGTACAGGTACATTCTCTGCGATATCAGTGCCCAACTTCAACCCCTTTTCCTCTGCACGGTGCCGCATCACATCCACGACGTTCTTTACTATGGCGCGCGGTGACATGCGCACTTTTTCCAATTCCAATCGCCCGGCCTCGATCTTGCTCAGGTCCAATATCTCATTCACGATACCCAGGAGGTTCTCGCTGCTTTGTGCAATGGCGTCCACATAGTTCTGGCGCGTTGCCGGGTCGGTAGGTGCATCTCTGCGCAGGGCATTGCTCATGCCTACGATCGCATTCATCGGCGTACGGATCTCATGGCTCATGTTGGCCAGGAATTGTTGCTTCACGCGTTCACTTTGCTCCGCGCGTTCCTTCGCTGCGCTTAATTGCGATGTGCGTTCCATGACCGTGCTTTCAAGATAACTCCGTTGCTTCTGTTGCATGCGCAAGTAACCGAGCACAGCACCTCCGAGTGCAAGTGCGCACAACGCATAGAACCACCACGTTCTCCACCAGGGCGGTAATACATTCAACCGGAACGAAGCACCCTGTTCATCCCATATCCCATCGCGATTATCTCCCCGCACCTGAAAGGTGTACGTGCCGGGATCGAGGTTGGTGTAGATCGCACTGCGGTCCGTGCCGGCCATGATCCAATCCGCATCGAACCCTTGTAGTTTATACTGGTAGCGATGGTTCGCAGGTGCGCTGTATTCCATGGTCGCGAACTCGAAGGTTACCATGTTCGTGTTGTACGGTATGCTCAGTTCATTGCTCAAGTAGATGGGCTTTGTGAGCATTGCATCCGGGTCATGATGATCGATACGGCGGTTGATCAACTTGATACCAGTTATGTGGATCCCGCTCGCCGTACTATCCACTTCCAGATCACGCGGATGGAAATAATTGAAGCCCTTGACCCCACCGAACACGAGCGTTCCATCCGCCAATCTGCAATACGCATTCCGGTTGAACTCATCGCCTTGCAGTCCGTCGCTGGCTTCGAAATTTCGGAACGTGCCTGCTACGGGATCGAACTTGGAAATGCCTTTGTTCGTGCTCATCCATAACGACCCAGCACCGTCGGCCAGCACGCTGTACACCACATTGTTCGGCAAGCCGTCCTTGGTGGAATAGCGCACCACTTCCCCTGTTCGTACATCGAACTTGTTCAGGCCACCGCCATCGATACCGAGCCATAGCACATCGCTGGAGCGCGGGTCCGGCTCGATGGAGAGCACCGAATTGCCGGATAGTGACCCGGCGTTCTGCGGGTCGTGCGCGAACAATTTCCACTGCTCCGCTTTTTGATCGAAACGGATCAACCCATTGGTGGTCCCGATCCAGAAGACCCCATGTTCATCACGGTGGATGACGGTCGCAAAATAACCGGACGGATCGGTCGTGATGAGCGGACATTGATAATAGGTATATGTGGAATTGCGACGATCATAGCGGCCGAATGCACGATCACCGCCGAACCAGATCAGTGAGTCGCCATCCACGTACAGTGGCAAGGTGTTCACCTCACCCGGAACAACTTGGGACCTGGCCGGACGATGAGATACCGGGCCACTATTGCCTTGCTTGTAACTAACAAGACCCGCATAGTTCATCCAGTAGGTGCCGGACGCATCCTGCACCGTATGCATTCCCCAATCACTGGCGAAGAACATGGCCGGATGATCGAAATAGCGCTTGCCATCGATGGCCAACGCATAGTTACGCTCCTTGGTGTCGTACACTTCCAGGAATGCGCCGTTGCGTGCAATGACCACCGTTCCGTTATTGCCCGGCGATAGTGATCCGACACTCGGACCCGGTACTGTATGGAACCGGTCGATGCGAGGATCGTAGGTCAACAACCCATAGCCTTTCGTGCATACCCAGATCAACCCATTGCGATCCTGGTACAGGTTCCCGCCTTGTTCAGACACACCGCGTTGATCATGTGCAACGGATGTGATCTTTTTCAT
>JAGNUG010000105.1 GCA_017987115.1 Flavobacteriales bacterium
GTCCATTGCGGGGAGGAATTGATGTGCCACGGTCGTTAGTTGATAATATCTGCGAGGCGGCCCGGAGCGTGACTCTTCCCAACGATAGCCAAGTAGGCCGGCATCTTTTAGGCGAGTGAGTAGGGGGTATAGGGTTCCTTCGACCACGATCAACTTCGCTTCTTTCAACTTGGTGATGATGTCTGATGGATATAGCTCGCCCTGGGCCAGAACGCCAAGGATGCAATACTCCAGCACCCCTTTGCGCATTTGCGCTTTTGTGTTCTCCACTTTCATGCGGTGATGGCCATTCGGCCGTTGTTTGAATAATGGTGCATTTAGTACTTGACGATGCAAAGATATGTGTATAAGTTGGTACTATGCAAGACATGGTACTATTAATTGATGAACGGTACGTAGAATAGGATGAACGGCTAAAGCTGTCAATTGCTCCATAATGACAACGCTTACCCGCTTATCTTGCACCCAGATCCCACGAACATGTTCAAACGTATCGGCCTTTTTGTACTGCTGCCATTAGCTATTCTCGCTTTGTTCGGCTACTTCCGGTATTATTGGGTGTTCGGGACCGGAGTAAAGTCAGGTGAGCTCAATTATGTAGTACACAAAGGGGTAGTGTTCAAGACCTATGAAGGTAAGATGATCCAGACCGGCATCAAGAGCCAAGAAGGAAGTTTCCAAAGCCTTGAGTTCCTCTTTTCTGTTGAGGATCCCAAGGTTGCAGAGCAGCTCATGGTGAATAGTGGAAACCAGTTCAACTTGCATTACAAGGAGTACATAGCGCCTTTACCTTGGAGAGGTCACTCTGAATTCGTTGTGGATAGTATCATCTCGATGACCACCGTTAATCGTTGAACTACTCGTTGTAGGATGCTCCATACCATTGAACCCGGGTCCCAAAAGTTCTAGCTCGTTTTAGAATGGTGGGTAGGTTCTTCTTCGTATTCCCGATCATCTTGGCTTTATTTGGGCTTATTGCCCTAGGCTTCTCGACGTTGGGCCATTCAGTTGTTCTGGATCACTTGAATGATGCTGCGCTTGATGGTAGCGTCGATTCGTATTCAGCCGGCCTTCATGGTCAGATCCAAGGGAATCTCCGAATAGCAGCGCTGCTCCTTGGTATTCTAGCGCTGAGCATATTTCTTATGCGAGCGCAGCTAACGGTTTGGTTCGCAGGTGAAGGAGGTATAACACGCTTCACCGCAGAGGTAAGAAAGTTGAAACACGACTACACCAAGCGAACATCACGAGGCCATAAGCAAATGGTATTACTGATCGTAATGGTCGGCGTCATATTGCGGTGTATCATGCTGATTCAGCCACTTACGTACGATGAAGCCTTCACGTACACCTACTTCGCGACCCGACCTATTCATATCATCCTCAGCGACTATTCGTATCCGAATAACCATGTCCTGAATACACTGCTAGTGAAACTGTTCACAGCCGTTCTTGGTGTTGGAAAGATCTCCTTGCGATTACCGGCCTTTGTTGCTGCTGTTGCGTGTTTACCCTTGTTCTACTTGTTCGTGCGGCATATGTTCAATCGTTATATCGCGTTGGTGGCGTTGGCGTTCGTGGCGAGCTCGCCGCGTATTATTGAATATAGTGCGTTGGGTAGGGGATATGCAATTACATGGCTTTGTATGGTCATTGCACTGTTGTTGGGACGACGCTTTGCGAAGGAGAACGATCTCGTAAGTGCAATGTTGATCGCTGTGGTCTGCGCCATTGGTATGTGGGCTGTTCCAACCATGGTCTATCCGGCCTTGATGATCTATCTCTGGTTGATCTTTTACATTCTCAATAAATACAAGGACTCACGTGCGGAGCGCGTATGGAATTGGTTGGGGTCTGTGCTTGTTTTCGTGTTCTTGTCCCTTCTGCTTTACGCTCCGATGTTGATCGTGAACGGTGCAGTGGGTTACGGACGGTTATCTGTAACACCGGATCGGACGCTGGAGATGTTCTCTGTGGTTTCTGGTGATAAGGCACTTGAGATCTGGGCTTGGTTCAGCGACCCCGGTCATTTTTGGATATCCATGCTGGTTTGTGTGGGACTCGTTTTCGCGGGGTTCATTTCAGTTAAGTACAGGTTGCTGATGGCTGCAATGTTCTTTGGTGCTGTGCCGCTCGTTGTGTATCAGATGGACGTTCCACCACCACGGGTTTGGGTGTATACGCTGTTCATATTCCACCTTAGTTCTGCAATCGCATTGTATTATCTACTGAAGCTTTTCCACGACAATGGCATGAAGGTATTGACGGAAAGACGACGTGCCGTGTTAACGAGCTTTGCAGTTCTAATTGGCTTCGGAGTTACAGGTATGGACCATCTATTGGGGGATAAAAGCCGAAGCGGAGACGCTGCATTTTCTGCTAAGAAGATCAGCGCTTCTGTTGTTTCCGAGGATCGCATCATTACGCAATACCCATGGGAAGCCCCAGTAGAATTTGAAGCGATGGCAAACGGGGTCGATCGTCGGGTTTTCTACAACCCAATACCGGAAAATGGTTCGGTCTACGTAGTGGTCGGCACCAAAGAAGGCCAAACATTACCGAGTGTACTTGCCCACAATGGGGTTTTTCAAAATGAACTCCCACTTTTCGAAGTGGTTGATGATACGAATGGATTGAAGACCTTTGTGGCCCGAATTGAGCAAAGCAAGTGATCAGATGATGACCTGCTGAACATTCCAATTGGCCTAATAACAACACGGACCTACTGGTCCACATAAGCATTCACCGATGGCAGAAGAAGGACGTCAGATAATTTTCAATATGGTGAAGGTGGGCAAAACGCTCTCCTCCGGCAAGAAGATACTTAACGATATATACCTCGGCTTCTATTATGGAGCTAAGATCGGCATCTTGGGTCTTAACGGTAGCGGTAAGTCCACGCTTATGCGGATCATCGCTGGCAAGGACAAGAATTTCGATGGTGATGTGCACCTTTCTCCAGGCTATACCATTGGGCATTTGGAGCAGGAACCGGACCTGGATGAGTCGAAGACCGTGATCGATATCGTTCGCGAAGGGGTGCAACCTGTTATGGACCTGCTCAAAGAATTCGAGGACGTGAACAATAAGTTCGCGGATGAAGAGATCTTGAATGATCCTGATAAAATGCAGAAACTGATCGATCGACAAGCTACATTGCAGGATAAGATCGAAGCAACAGGGGCATGGGAGATAGACCAGAAGTTGGACATTGCGATGGACGCATTGCGATGTCCTGAGCCGGACGCGAAGATCAGCGTACTTTCCGGAGGTGAGCGCCGTCGTGTAGCCTTGTGCCGCTTGCTCTTGCAAAGCCCGGACATTCTGCTGTTGGATGAACCTACCAACCACTTGGACGCAGAGAGTGTGGCCTGGTTGGAGCAACATTTGGCTGCCTATAAAGGAACTGTCATCGCTATTACGCACGATCGTTACTTCTTGGATAATGTGGCCGGTTGGATCCTTGAACTGGATCGTGGTGAAGGAATCCCTTACAAGGGCAACTACACCAACTGGTTGGAACAGAAGACGGAGCGACTATCACGTGAAGAAAAGACCGAAAGCAAACGCAACCGTATCCTGAAGCAAGAGCTCGAATGGGTAAGGAGCAATGCGAAAGCACGTCGTACAAAGAGCAAAGCACGACTAGAGAACTACGAGAAGCTGCAAAGCGAAACGGTCAAGGAGAAAGAGGCCAAGTTGGAGATCTATATCCCGAATGGCCAGCGCTTGGGTGATAAAGTCATCGAGTTCAAGGATGTGTCCAAAGGATTTGGTGATCGAATGCTTTTCGAGAACCTCAACTTCGCTTTACCGCCAGCTGGTATCGTTGGGATCATTGGACCCAACGGAGCAGGTAAGACCACCTTGTTCCGTATGGTGATGGGTGAGGAGAAACCCGATGCAGGGACCATCACCCTTGGTGAAACCGTGCAGCTTGCATACGTGGATCAAAGCCACAAGGAATTACTGCCCGAGAAGACCGTGTATGAAGTTGTGAGCGGCGGTTTGGAGAACATGTCCATCGGCGGCACCTTAGTGAACAGCAGGGCATACTTGGCACGATTCAACTTTACCGGGACCGATCAGAACAAGAAGGTCAATGTGCTTTCCGGTGGAGAACGCAATCGACTGCACCTTGCCATGACCTTGAAACAAGGAAGCAACGTGTTGTTGTTGGACGAACCAACGAACGATCTTGATGTGAACACGCTTCGTGCGTTGGAGGAAGCCATTCAGGACTATAGCGGTTGCGCCGTGATCATCAGCCACGACCGTTGGTTCATGGACCGTGTGTGTACGCATATCCTCGCATTCGAGGGCAATAGCAATGTCTATTGGTTCGAAGGTGGCTTCAGTGAATACGAAGAGAACTACAAGAAGCGGGTAGGCGATGTTGTGCCGAAGCGACTGAAGTATAGGAAATTGGTGAGAGGGTGAACAACCCTCGCGAATGTTGTTAAGAAGCCCCGGTCATTATCCGGGGTTTCTTGATCCCGCAAGGAGCTTCGATGTAGATCGATGTCGAATATGTTGCCATTGATCATCTGAACATCTAGGTGTTCCTGGAGGTTCTCGTTGGAGAACAATATCCGCGGTGATCTTTCGCCGAACGAATAGGAATGGCATGCCTATTTTGTACGCTGTAGTTTTTTTGAGGATCGATCAATGCTTTGATCGTCGTCACTAGCAATGGATTTGTTCAAGCTGATCAATAGAACCTTACCTCGAACTTCGGATCGATCGATCTGGTTCCTTTTGGTGGTTACAGCGATTTCCATCCCGCTTTCGGTGAAACTCTATTCTGCGGGAAAGGACCTGGAGGTGATATTTCCGGCTGAACTGCTTGTGGGTTTAACTGCCCTAATCGTAGGCCTACTTTGGTTGGTATCGGAACGCGCCAGATCCGCATTGGATAGGTCAGCACTGAAACATCCGATCACGATACTCATTGCGCTGGATCTCGTGATCAGCATTATGAGCTATTGGGGGTCGGATGAACCAATGGTTTCTTTGAAATGGCTCGTAGTGCGCACTTCCTATGTGTTGGTCTTCTTCTTGGTTCCGTTACTGATACGCCAGTTCACAAGCGAGAAGATCATTGAACTGATGACCTACCATTCGTGGGCATTGATCTTAGTGGTCGTTTGGGTTTTCAAAGCAGCCGTTGAACAAGGGGGTGACCGCACTGTTGCGAACTATTCCTGCATGCCATTCTACAACGACCATACGATCTATGCAGCAGCTCTTGTCTTCGCATTGTTCACGTTCATGATCAATGCATTTTCGTTAGAGAAAAAGGGTGTATCGCTCTTCGGTCCTGTAGTATCTGTTCTTCTGGTTTTCGTGGTGATGATCGCTATTGCGTTGTCCTATACCAGAGCTGCTTGGTTAAGTGTTGTCGTGGTTGGTATTATTGGTGTTGTATTACTCATTCGTCCTAGGCCGGTCGTATGGATCGGCTGCACCGTGATCATAGGGTTCGTTGCATTTTTTTCTTGGGGACCATTGCAAAAGGCAGCCTTGGAAAATAATGGTGATGCGGATGCCGATAATGCGGGGATCACTGAAGTCCTGTGGTCCTATGCCAACGTATCCACGGACGCGAGCAATAGGGAACGTTTAGTGCGTTGGTCCAGTGCTTACTCAATTTTCTTGGCTGATCCATTCCTTGGTTGTGGCCCTGGCATGTTCAAGTTCACGTATCCACTTTATCAGGACCCGGATCACGCAAGCTTCAGGACCGTGCCGCAGCCGACTAAGGCATACATCAGTAGAGTTTGGGAACCAACATCAGGTCTTATGGTCAGGGACAACCCACAGAATTTGTATGTGGATCCCGGTACTGCACATTCAGAATATCTATTAGCATTGAGTGAACGCGGACCGGTTGCATTGATCTTGTTCATCGGGATCTTTGTGTCAGTAGTACTGCGCTATGTTAACCGCAGCCGTGAATTGACCGATCGATCAGCGAAGATCCAATTCTTGTTGGTCGTACTTGCCATTTTGGCCTATGGCGTGCATGGATTCTTCAACAACTTTCTGGACGATTGTAAAATAGCCTTACCGTTCTATTTTTTCCTGGCAATTTTCATTCGGATGGATAGTGGCCGGATCTTGCTGAATGAACCAACTCTTGATCACCTAGCTTGAAGTCTGTTCAATGAAGCCATTCCATACCTGAGTTGATCTCTCCGCACGCGCCAAACAATGAAGGCACCGAACACGATGGTCAAAGCTGTCAAAATAGACCCTAGAACTCTTAGGAAGATGATCATGTTCGGTTTTGTGGTAATGTCAGGGACTGCCTGACGGACAAGACGTATACCCGGTGCAATTTCCTGATCTTTCAGTGTTTTGGCTAGCTCCTGGAGTTTCAGGGCGCCGATCAACTCCGCATTCGCGGATTCAAGACGGTTCATGATACCAGTCAATTTTAGCTCAAGATCAGTGAGGTTGCCTTCGGATCTCATGCTTTTTGCTTTGTCGAGGGTGCTTGATAGCACTTCGAGCTGTGCATCGAAGTTCGCTTGATCCTGACTGATCAGTTTCCTGTAGGATGTGATCAAGATGTCCTGTCGAGCCCTGAAATCACTTAGGCGACGTTGAATAAGATAGTCAGCGGCTGCATTGGCAATTTCAGCTGCTAACATCGGATCCTGATCATCAACAACTATGTTCACTGTATAATCATTGATATGTCTGGCCCTGATCCGGGCATTCATCAATTTGTAACGCAGCAGGTCGCCATTCGGTACGTTAGGGCCAATACCATAATGTGACCGAAGATCGAATTGACCATTCAAATGATCCTGGAAGTGGGTAGAACCAAGTTCACTAAGCACCCAAAGTAGATCAGCTGAAGGTTCAGGGAAAATACTCGCCTCACCGGCATTCGTGTTCTTAGGTTTCACGAATATGGATGCGTGCGATGTGTAAAGAGGGGGTGTTCTTAGCGCAATGGCGATAAAACAGGAAGAAAGAAGTACAACTGCCAACGTGATCCACGTCCATTTCTTGCGCAAGTAGTCCAACAACGTTTCATGGCTTTCGTTCATTCTGGACCGTTCAGACGTGTTAACCTCGGATAACGCTGTTTCCGGGTCCAAATACGGGGTTGATCCGATCCTACCTGACCTTACTTGACGCGTCACTGTTTCCATGTCCAAGTGCTCATGACCCTAATTATTGGAATGGATCAAGTTCTTAAATGTATGGTTAATGGACGGTTGATCTCGATCGAGGTTGCCCGAGTTGTATTTTGCTGCTCTTACTAGGCACAATTAACATAGGACGATCAAGGGTCCTGTCATTTTGCGATGAAGGTCATTTATGGCTGCCAACTCCAAGCCGCGTATGGGCGCTGTTAATGCAATACGTCAAGCTAAGCTATATTTGATCGATCAAGAAACAAGTAAGGTAGATCGTATGACCAAGACAGGACCGATCTGCTATATGGAGATATGTTCCTTAAACCCTTGTTCGAGTAAGGGTGTTGATTGGAAAATATTCGACTCTTTTGATTTCATTGATAACTTAACCATTAACACTGATCGTTACCAAATAGTACTGTTCATATGAAACAACTTTTCACATTACTCTTGATCGCTTCCGTGGGATACTGCTCAGCCCAAAAAATGGAGGTCTTCGTTAAACCGGAATCAGCTGAGCTGTACGTTCAGTCAGTCAAATCGGGCAATAACAAGAAACTTAATCTCAAGACCGCCAGCATGGGTGTCCTCGCAGTAGCTCCAGATCATGTTACCGAAGGAAGAACCTTCTCTGAACTCGCTAAGCTCGGTACTGAAACTTTTACGTTCGAACTGAAAAAGACCTCCCCGCTACCGGCCGGTTATACTTCAAAGAAACTGGAATTGGCACAGATCACTGACGCTACAGGTTTCGTGGAAAAACCGGCACGGAACGGTTTGTATGGCATTCATTTGGCTGCCACTGAACTGAACAGCGCGCAATTCACGACCGGGCTGGCAACGACCGCAGCCGATTTCGGATACACTATCGATGGATCCGGTGGCATGTTCGCTGACAAGGATGCCGGTGCTACATCGGACTTTGCTATAGGCGGTAACCTCATTCAATGGTCGAAAGAAACAGCCGGGGATGGCTATCAAGTCAGTTTGATAGTGGAATGGTCCGTTTATAGTTTTGCTGAGAAGAAGGTGGTCATGAAGATGGAAGGAGCGGGTTTTTCCAACGCCGGATTGACCAACTATAACCAGTCTTTGGTCATTACCATGCAGGATGCGATGAAAGCACTCTTGAACAGTGCGGAATTCCAAGCATTGGTGAAGAGTTAAGTAGAACATATTAAGATTCTCGGATCCCGAAGAAGCAATTCTTCGGGATCTATTTTTTGGTCCATTCTGGATCGATCCTTTCAACCTTAACCATTCTGATCACGACTCGCGGTTACGGGAATCCATGGGAATTTTGAGCCGATTGCTAGATCAGTAACGATCGGCCAGCGGTTCGTTGTGCTTGGTCGTGCCTTTACGGCTGCCCTTCCAGGCTGATCGTAGCAAACACTTTCAGTTATTCCCCTAACCTCCGTACATTCGCAGCCCAAATTCAACGAAAAATGGCACAGGACCCACAGGCGCAAGCCATCCGTAAGCGCAAAGCTACCCTCAAGATCGCACGTTTAAAGGCTGCCAAAGAGGCTGCTGAGCAGAAAGGCGATAAAAAGGAAAAGACAGCCTGAACACCGCAAATGATCACCGGTTGATACCGGTTTTTCCGAAGAAGCCCGGCTTACGCGCCGGGCTTTTGGCTGTTCATGGAAAAACGTGGACGATCAAGGGAGTTGCTCAGTGCGAACATTCGTAGGCACAACACCTCCGATATTCGTGAGAATAATGTCCCGGTCATTGTTCGGGCCGGTATAGACCGCATTGCCGTCCATATTCACGTCGGTGGACAAATACCCATTGACGGTGTTCGTTGGCACAACACCGCCTATTTCCTCGAGGATGGGGTCGCGGTCATTGCCTTGGCCCGTGTAAAGCACGGCATCGTCGAATACGGTGTTGCCCGCCCATAGCACATTCCTACCGACAGAGGCATAGGTCGGGGCAGTTCCGAATAATGGAAAACTGCTGTCGCCTAGATCATAATTACGCGTAGCAACACTGATCTCAACAGGTGCAGCGGACATTACCCCTAAATGGTTCCGATGTCGGACCGCTACATGGTAATTTCCTACAGCCACATCGAACTGGATCGGTGAAACGCCGTCCACACCTACGATATCACTGTCACGCTGCAATAATCCACAGCGGCTAGCGCGGATGATCGAAGGGTCAATGGCATCGCGTAATTCCAGCACCACCCAATCTACGATAGCATCGGCTCCCGTAATTGCCAATACCGCTGGTGCAATGGTCTCACCTCCTGCGTTGTTCGAGTGCGTGTATCCTAATGAAGTATAAGGCTCTTGTAATGGTATCAGTCCTTGTGCACGCAATTCGTCATCCATTAGACCGATTGATTCATTATAGGGTCCTTGAAGCGTAGCTCTTACATTTACCGAGAGCTTAGGTCGCAGAACAAATAGCCCTTCGTAGATGCTGCTTACGATCACGATCCCACTCTTGAAGAAGGGGTAGTTTCCCCAAGCTCCGTTATAGCTCCGTCCATTGTTGGCGGTGTATGTATCGAACATACCCACCATGCTCAATTGGGCAGTGGCGACATTGATCGGGTCCAGAATGTGCAGTCCGCTCGTATAATTTGCTTCCCAGACCAGACCTTTGGTCACGTAAAGGTTATGATCATAGCTGGCGTTCGGCCCACTAAAATGTCCAATGTATACGGGCACATCCAGGTCCTCCACGTTGAAGATATGGGTCCTTGTCGTGTAATTCCCGCTTGCTTCGTCACCTTCGTCATTCATCAATAAGAAGCGGTGGTCTTCAGTAAGCCACCCTTGGTGGCATAAGCTTCGTACGGTGTAGGCCGGAGTGGTCGCGATCAAATTGATATCGGTTTTATCAGTAACATCGGTGATCGTAACGCGATCGTTGGCATTGATGTGGAAGTTGAAACTGATCTTCTTGCCAACATGCTCTGCATCCGGTCCGTTATAAGTGAAAACCGTGTTCTCATGGATGTAGCCCTCCTGTGTGAATGTTCCTTCCAGAACAGGGACCAAGGGGTTGCTTACATTAATTACGAGCAAGCCACCTCCACCAACATTGGCCCCAACAACGTATACGTATGGTTCGGTCTTGTCCGCAAAAATGGTATGGCTATTTCCGAAACCACCGTAATGTGCATCCTCCGTGAACGTTTGTGGTGGGTTCGCGACCGTTCTCAAGCGTGTAAGGTCGAATACTTGTAACCCATGGCCTGCGGCTTCACTGCCAACAAAACAGTAGTTACCATGCGTGTCAACATCACGCCAAAGCGAAGTGACTCCGTTGTGGGCTGGCAATGTCCCGATCAACACCGGGTTGATCGGGTCGCTGAGGTCAACGAAAGACACGCCGGTCCGCGTTCCTACCAACGCATATTCAATGTCCGTTACCGGATCGGTCCAACCCCACAGGTCCGCCAGGTCGATCGTTGTGCCCAATTGCGCCAAGGTCATCCGCGAAAGCATATCCACATTGTTGCACGGATAGGGTCCCGCAAACCCGTTCACGCATGGCGTCTGGGCGTTCGAAGTGAGGATGGATGTTACGAATAACAGTAAGGACAATAAACGCATGGGGCAGGATTGAGTTGCCACGAATTTAGTGTCAATTTGTGTGCATGTGATCCACGATCAGGATAAGATCATTTTACGGGCAAACCTTTTTGGCGATATTCGCGTCATGTAAATACTTCGTTACGTCACTGGGATCTCAACACTATGTGACGAATAGGTCGCAATAATTTTGGAAGTAACTCGTCAACGTCCCCATCTTGGGAGCATGAGGTCAATTGTATTGGTCATGTGCTCAGTGATCCTTGTTCTCGCTGCTTGTCGAAAGGAGGAGCCTGAACCAACACCTGCCGATCCTGGAACGCCTGTTCCTGTGTCTCCCGTGGTTTTCGATCTGGGTGAGGTACCGTATCAAGTTCTATCGACCTACAATTTCTTTGATGGCCCAATGGCTGATATGGTACCCGTGCAAGGCGTGCTACCGTTTGAGCCGTTAAATCCACTTTTTACGGATTATGCGCATAAGAAGCGTTTCGTTTGGATGCCTGTAGGCGCCAAAGCACAATACGCTGGCGATGGGAGTCCACTTGATTTTGACGACGGTTCCGTGCTGATCAAGAATTTCTATTACGATCGTGTAATGCCAGCGGATGAACGCAGGATCATTGAAACGCGGTTGTTGTTCCGCAGAAATGGACAATGGGAATTCGCGGATTATGTATGGAACGCGGACCAGACGGAAGCGACATTGGATCTGAATGGTGCAAATGTCCCCATCGATTGGATCGATGAGAATAACGTGCTTCGGCATGCCGATTACCGGATCCCGACCGAAAGTGAGTGTTTCACGTGTCATAAACACTATGACCTGATCGTTCCGATCGGCCCGAAGCCGATGAACTTGAGGAACTCATTCGCATTTGCGGATGGACCCATGGATCAATTAGCCAAGTGGCAGTCTGTAGGCTATTTGGAAGCCAACGTACCTCCGAATATCGAAACGCCAGTGCGTTGGGATGATGTATCGCAAGATCTTCAGGAACGAGTTCGTGCCTATGTGGATATCAATTGTGCACATTGTCACTCCGAGGGAAAACATTGCGATTATAGGCCAGTTCGTTACGCATATAGCGAAACAAGCGATCCTTCCAATCTTGGTATCTGCGTAGAGCCTACGGAAGACCTCGGTTCTTTATACACGTACATCGTTACTTCGGGCAACGTGGAACGGTCTTCAATGCATTACCGAATGTTCTCTGATGAAGAGCAGATCAGAATGCCTTTGTTAGGCAGAAGTATTGCCCATGATGAAGCTGTCCAATTAGTTGAGGATTGGATCAATTCCCTTTCACCACCCTGTAATTAATAGTTAGAAACCAGTGACCATGAAGAAAACAGTGATACTTTCAATTGCCCTATCGGCCGCGACGATCGGGTCGGCCCAGAACTCTTGCAGCACTGCGATCCAAGTTGGTGCGGGTTCATATGTGGTTTCCGCTGTGGATGGCAGCGAGATTCCGGATCCGATCTGTGCTCAGAATGGTCAGGGAAACACAACGGCTAGTGAATGGTATGCTTTCACTGCGACAGGGATCAATACCATAACGGTTTCTACTGATCTGCCTGGTTCGCAAGGAGTTGACACACGTGTTCATGTGTATTCTGGAC
>JAGNUG010000019.1 GCA_017987115.1 Flavobacteriales bacterium
TATTCGTTGAGAGCACCGAATCCGGAACCCAAACGAACGAGGACCCGGGAGGACCTGTTGGTGAACCACCCAACGTTACTGAACCGCTCAAGAAAATAAATTGATCCGGACCTGCATCGGCGATCGGCAACTGTGTTACTGTGATCGTCACTTGATCGGTCGATGTACATGGACCATCAATTGCAGTTAATGTGAACGTGTGGGTTCCTGGAGCCAACGTGCCAACATCGACCACTGCGGATGCTCCCACTTCCACATTCTGATCATCGGTCCATATGTACGTCGTCGCTCCTGTACTTCCGGAACCATCCAGAAGCGTTATCGTTCCTGTGCATTGCGTTACATCAGGTCCTGCGTCGGCCTGTACTGGACTAAGTGCATTCACCGTAATAGTTGCTGTTGCTGTACACAAGTTGTCATCAGTCACCGTTACCGTGTATGATCCAGGTGCCAAACTTGCAATATCCTCCGAAGCGGAAGTGAAATTGTTAGGCCCTTGCCAAGCGATCACTGTTTGTCCGGTTCCTCCACCGATCGTGGAATTAATGAGGCCGTCCGTGGCAGTAAGACAACTCGCATCCACCACAGTATCGATGACGATCGTGACGGCAGAAGGTTCACTTATCGAGAATATCAATGTCGTATCACAAACAGTTCCATCATCGATCGTAACGCTTATAACTCCAGGACAAAGAGCCGTTGCCTCGTTCGGAACAGGGCCGTTCGGTACGGTCCAAACATAGGAGTACACACCGGACCCACCTGTGGGTGATAGCACGATACTACCATCACAAGAACCATTGCAAAGAATATCCTGTTGCACAACGTTCGGATCGATCGGTGCATAAGGGAGAATGGTGAACGCAACGGTGGAATCACAACCCAGTGAGTCCGTGATCGTTACCGAATAAGCTTGCGCACAAAGCCCGGTTACCGCATTTGTTCCTTGCCCCGTAATAACACCTGGTTCCCATAGGTACGTCAATGTGCCAGTTCCGCCTGTTGCAGATAACGTAGCTGTTCCGTCACAAGGACCCACGCATGTTTCGTTGGTGAACAAAAGAGCCGGGTCGATCGCGGATCCCTCAGTAATACCGAATGGCAGGAGAAGCTGACATCCACCGGAATCGGCGATGATCAATTGATAGGTTCCTGAGCAGAGCGAACCGATCATGACCGTATCCTGATCGATCACTGTTCCATTTTGATCTGTCCAGGAAAGCGCGTAGGGCGGCACACCACCGCTGATGGTCGCCATGGCGGAACCGATGCAATTACCAGCGCATGTATTGTTGATCAAGTCCAGTTGGGCTTGCAGAAAAGGAGGATCGATCAACGTAATGGTGATCGAAGTATCGCATCCGTTCAGGTCCGTAATGGTCACGTCATACGTGCCAGCACACAATCCAATCAAGCTATTGGTGTCCGGCAATAAAGGATCGGACCAAGCATAGGAATAGCCTGGCGTACCACCTTGCGGATCAATTGAGATCGTACCATCACAAACGCCATTACAAGAAGGGTTCGTAGCGATGGAATTGGCGGTTAGCAGATCGGGCTCAAGGATCAGCGCGCTGAACAACGTGCTACAACCGATCACGGTATCTGTTACCGTGACCGAGATCGGACCAGCACACAATTGCGTGGCTTGCGGTGTTCCTTGTCCAATAGGTGATGGGCTCCATACATAGGCGTACTCTCCGCTTCCTCCCGTCGGGGCGATCGTTGCGGAACCATCACATTCCCCGAAACAACTGACCTCCGTTGTACTCAAGTTCGGTACCAGATCAGGCGGAGCTGAAACTATGGCAGTTTCCAACGTGATGCAACCGGTAGCATTGGTTACCTGTACGAAATATGTACCTGCACAAAGACCGGATACTGTATTCGTGTTCTGTAGGAGATCATTTCCACCGACATCGAACCAAGCGATCGTGCAGCTTGGATCCGAACAAACAAAATCGACATTCACGGTTCCATCACATGTATTTGCACAGGTGGTCGTATCTCCGGAAGCGGTGATCACTTCTCCATCAATGTCCGTGACCGGTACGAGTAATGCAGCTTGACAACCGTTATCATCCGTAACAAGTACCGTGAAAAGACCAGCACAAACACCACTCAACACGCTATCTGTTCCGTAGATGGCGGCGCCCAATGTCCAGAGGTAGGTGTAGCCCGGCGAACCACCAATTACATCGACCTCCGCACTACCATTACAAATACCGCATTCGCTTTGAATGCTCGTTGCGGAAAGAACAATAGCCGGTGGTTCATTGATCGTCCAGGTCTGTATGGCAATGCAACCATTCGAATCGGTAACGGTCAACGTATAAACATCCGAACACAATTGTGTCGCATTGTTAGTTCCTTGTCCAACCCCTGGTTCAGGAGACCATGCGTATGTAAGCGTTCCGGTACCCCCTGAAACCAATGTAGTGATCGTTCCATCACAGACCCCGTTGCAAAGTATATCCGTTGCTACACCAGAGATCGTGATCGGTAATGGATCCTGGATCAATACCGTGACCGTGGTATCACATCCAGTTGAATCGGTGATGAGCACAGCGTAGATTCCTGCGCATAGATCAATGGCCTGTGGGGTTATTTGGTTATTTGGATCATCCCATACGAACGTATACGGAGCAACTCCGCCCATTACTCCAACAGTGGCCGTCGCATCGCAATCACCAGGACAGCTTGGCGGAGTGTTCGTGATGTTGATGGTCAACAAGGTCGATGGTAGAACCTGCGCCGTATCGATCGCTATACAACCATTGGCGTTCGTCACTTCAACGAAGTATTCTCCTTGACAAAGACCACTGACGGAAAGCGTATTCGCTATTGAATCCCCTATCGCGTTGTACCATATGGTGGTACAGGATGGAGCGCTGCACACGAAATCCACACTAACAGTACCATCACAACCGTTCGCACAGCTTGTGGAACCATCGATCAGGGTCAGCGCTTCCGCGTTGGCATTTTGAACAGGGACCAACAGCTGTGCAGTGCAACCACTGCTATCGGTCACGGTAAGGGTGTATAAGCCACCGCAAAGGTCCACTGCGTTCTGATCCGTACTCACCTCAGTACCATTCAACATCCAGCTGAAGTTGAACGGCGGAGTACCACCAACAACCAGCGCACTAGCAGTACCATCGCATGCAGTACAACTACTGATCGTAATGGTCGCGGTCACATCAAGTAGCTGAGGTTCGTTGATCGTGATCGTGTCCGTGATCGAGCAACCGTTTCCATCCGTTACGGTCAGAATATGATCTCCTGCACAGAGTCCGGTCGCTTGCGGAACACCTTGTCCGTTCGGTGGAGCAGGTGACCAGAAGTAGGTGTAGTTACCGTCGCCTCCTTGTGCTGTTGGCACAATGGTTCCATCACAATCCCCATTACACGAAACATCGCTTACAACCGGTGCAAGCGTTAATGGCAATGGTTCCAGGATCAATACGCTTACGGTCGTATCGCAACCAGCGCCGTATGTGATCAGGATCGAATAGGATCCCGCACACAAACCAGTTACGGAAGGTGTCCCTTGACCGATGATCGGTGGAGGCTCCGGGCTCCAGGTGAACGTGAATGGACCTTGCACTCCGCTCACGCCAACAGTTGCTTCGCCATCGCATTCTCCGAAACAACTCACCGGCACACTGCTGATGTTCGCTATTAGTCCTGTTGGAGGTGTAACGAACGCCGTATCCACCGAAATGCATCCATTGCCGTTGGTCACTAGCACGTAATACGTTCCAGGGCATAATCCTGTTGCTGAATCCGTAGGTTGATTAAGATCATTACCAAGTGCATCCGTCCATATTACCGTGCACGCAGGAGCGCTACAGACATACGAGACGGATACTGTACCATCGCATGAATTGGCGCAGCTAGTAATTCCATTGGAGGTGGTCAGAACTTCGCTATCCTCATCACTCACCGGGACTGTTGTCTGAACGGAACAACCGTTCGTATCCGTTACAACAACCGTGTAGAGACCAGCGCAGAGGTCGGTAATGGTTTCGGTGGACCCTACGTTATTCCCAAGCGCATCGCTCCACGCAATTACGAAACCAGGTGTACCTCCTGTGGTCTGCACCGTGGCTGTACCCAAGCACAAACTGCATTGGCTATTCGTACTCGAAGCGGATACGATCAGTACCGGCGGTTCGATCAGCACATACGTGAAGGTCGAGTCGCATCCGTTGCCATCCGTAACTGTAACGCTATAAGTTCCAGCGCATAGATCAATGACCGTTCCGGTACCCTGTCCCGTCACATTCGGGCTCCATGAATACTGATACGTTCCACCGCCTCCCGTCGCATTCAATGTAATTGTTCCATCGCAATCACCACCGCATGAAATTGGCGTGACCACCGCATTATCCACTATTGGGTCCGGTCCTAAGATCAACACGGACTCCGTGTGCGGACAGCCCAAACTATCGGTGATCAACAAGTCATATGAACCCGGGCAAAGACCTGTTGCCATCGGCGTTCCTTGACCACCGCCAGGCTCGGGGCTCCACGCGAACGAATAGGGCGGAGTACCACCGGTCGGACCAGCAGTTGCAGTGCCATCACAGGTATCCGAACACAGCGTTGGTGTGCTACTGATGTTGGCCAGAATATCAGTGAATGGATCCACATTGAACGTTATCGTCGTATCGCATCCGGCACTGTCAGTGAGCGTTACGGTATAGGTCGTACCAGCACATAAGCCAGTGGCCGTGTATGTTCCTTGGCCACCGATGTTCGCGTCAGGTTGCCAATCAGCTACGATGGTTCCTTGCCCTCCCGTTGGAGCTACAGTAGCGGATCCGGTGCAGGGAGCCGCACAGTTCTCAGGCGTTACTGACAGATCAGGAATGATCGGTGGCGCAGTAGTAATGATGATCGTGATCGTCGTGTCACACCCGGCTGCTTCCGAGATGTTCACGATATATGTTCCGGCACAAAGCCCGATTCCCGTGTCGGTCGTGTCCGAACCAATTGTAGGGGCCGGGATCCATTGATAGTGGAAAGGTGCGTTACCTGAAAGTGGATCAATATGTGCCTCACCTCCACATTCGTTCGCGCAAGAACCAGCGGTAACTTCCACATCAAAACCAAGGATCGGTATAGGTAGTATAGTTGCAGAAACCGTTGTATCACATCCACCACCAAGATCCGAAATGGTAACACTGTAATCACCGGGACATAGCCCTGTTGCTTCCGATGTTCCTTGGCCTATTACGTTCGGTGTCCAGAGGTATTCATACGTACCTGTGCCTCCTGTTGGCATTACCGTTATCGTACCATCACACGGGCCGTTGAAGCATGTCTCATCCGAAAGCGTCAAGTTCGGATCGATCGGATCAACTCCACCCACATCGATCAATAAGGTCGTATCGCACGCAGCAGCATCGGTGATGACCAGTGTATAGCTCCCTACGCAGAGATCGGTCACATTGGGTGTGCCTTGTCCATTGATCGGTGTTGGTGACCATACATAGGAGAGTACACCTGTACCACCAGTGGCTGGAACGCTGATCGCTCCATCGCACACATTTCCACAAGAAACATCCGTAACGTTCGGGACCGCATCGATCCCTGATGGCGTTCCGATGATGAATTGCAAAGTGGTATCGCAACCATTAGGACTCGTTACCGTGAGCGTATAGGGACCGGCGCAAAGGGCTGTTGCAGTTGGAGTTCCTTGGCCCGTGATAATTCCTGGTTCCCAGAGGTAAGTAACATTCCCGATCGTACCCGGTACGACGGCGGTAGCTGTTCCATTGCATACTCCGCCACAATCAGTTTGAATAATATCCAGAGACGTTACAAGCGGCTGAGCATCGAGGATGGTAAACGCAATAACGGTATCGCATCCGGCAGCATCTGCAATGGTCAATGTGTAGTTCCCGGCACATAGGTCAGTAGCCGTATCGGTCCCTTGACCATTGATCGGATCGGGTGCCCAAGTATAGGTAAGTGTGCCTGTTCCACCTGATGCGGTAACCGAAGCAGATCCGCTGCAAACTCCTGCACATGCAATATCGGTCGCAGTTAGTGCTGCATCTATCGCAACCGGTTCATCGATCTCAAAAACCAACGTGGTATCGCATCCACCGGATGAGACCGTAACCGAATAATTACCAGCGCATAGATCAATCGCGCTTCCTGTTGATGACGTGATCACCGGTGTCCATACATACGTGAACGTTCCATCACCACCGGTCGAAGTGAGAATGATCGATCCATCACAATCACCCGAACAGGATACATCACTCAGAACAGATGTTACGTTGATCGGGTCAGGCGCAGGAACTGTGAATGCGATCGTCGTATCACAGCCAGCAACGTCGGTGATCGTTACAGAATAGGCGATCGCACAAAGACCTGTAACGTTGGCTGTTCCTTGTCCGGTTCCGCTTGGATCCGGCACCCAGTTGTAAGTGAATCCTCCAGCACCACCACCTGCAATGACACCTGCTGTACCGTCGCATTCACCTGGGCAAGAAACAGGAGTTACTTGTAATGAGATCGTGATCGGAATAGCATCCAGTATCGTGAACGGAACCACAAGTTCACACCCGTTGTCATCCGTGATCAACACGGTATGATCGCCTGCGCAAAGACCTGTCGCGTTGGGCGTGCCTTGCCCCGTCACGTCAGGGGTCCAGAGGTATGTGTAATCCAGTGTACCGCCACTTACTACAACCCCAGCTTCGCCAATGCACGCCGTTCCGCATGTAACATCGGTCTGTGAAGACACAGCGGACAATGGCAATGGTTCATTGATGATGAAGTTGATCAACGTATCGCAACCGTTCATATCGGTGATCAACAAACTATGTGGTCCGGCGCAAAGACCCGTTGCGTTCGGAGTTCCTTGGCCTGTTACGTTCGGTGTCCAGAGATAAACGAATCCACCTGCCCCACCGGAAACTGAGGCACTCGCTGTACCGTCACAAATACCGTTACAGGAAACATCGGTGGTCGAAAGGTTTGGATCCAAAGGTGGCGGCTCATTAACGACGAATGTCAATGTGGTATCACACCCTGAGTCATCCGAAATGGTTACTGTATAAGAACCGGCACAGAGGTCGATCGCGCTCGGCGTCGTGTTCACGAGCGGCGGTGCCCACAGATAGGAAAATATACCAGAACCACCCGTAGTGCTAAGAGTGATCGAGCCATCACAATCCCCTGCGCATGACACGTCCTCGATCGATGCTTGCGGATCAATGGACGTTGGTGAATCGATGGTGAAGTCGATCGTCGTGTCACAACCGCTCTGCGTATCCGTGATCGTTACGGAATAAGGCAGTGCACACAATCCGCTGGCCGTACTGGTACTCTGTCCAACACCGGGATCGGGTATCCATTCGTAAGTATATGCGCCTGGGGCACCACCAGGAGAAACAGTTGCTGCTCCATCACAAACTCCAAAACAACTCGCAGGAAAAGTAACGAGATCAGGAATGATCGGAGCTGGCTGATCTATTGTAAAGAGCTGCGTGGTATCACAACCATTTGCATCAGTTAGCGTTACGTTATAGTTTCCCGGGCACAAACCGCTTACACTATTGGTGCCTTGGCCAATAATTGTACCCGGACCCCAATTGAATGTGAGCTGCCCTGTGCCACCCACAGGAGCAACCTGAGCCGTTCCGTCACAGTCCCCGAAACATGTAACATCCGTACTCGTGAGGTTCGGTATGATCGGTTGCAGGTT
Source organism: Flavobacteriales bacterium (assembly GCA_017987115.1). Lineage (GTDB taxonomy): Bacteria > Bacteroidota > Bacteroidia > Flavobacteriales_F > PHOS-HE28 > PHOS-HE28. The sequence continues at coordinate 7,727 of JAGNUG010000019.1, forward strand.
GAAAATGAACACCGTATCGAACGTACACATGTTCAGATCCGTGACTTGCAACGTATTCGTACCAGCGCAAAGCTGAGTGAACGAAGGGCCTGTACCAGCGCCATTGTTCCAATTATATTGTGGCGGCTGAACGCCACCAACGGCGAGTGCAGTGCGGGTACCATTGCAGACATCGGCACATGTAGGTGGTGTTCCTTGTCCAAAGAATATTACACCCAGTGGTGGTGGTTCCGAAACCGTTACCTGAACAGCACATGAAATACCTTGGCCTTCGTCGGTCACGATCACGATCTGTGGTCCGCCGCATGCCGCAGTCCATGTTTGGGTTTGTGGACCACCTAACCAACTATAGGTAAAAAAACCAACACCACCTGTTACGGATACTGTGACCGTTGCATTGCAATTCCCTCTGCACCGCACACCGAAACCGTTATAATTGCTGGTTACCGTTGCATCTATCGTGAATGGCGTTTGGCCCGGTCCGGTTCCACATACATTGATATCCCGATCATCCACATTCAGATCCGGGGCCCAAGGAACTTGGGTATCGCTGACCACGAGGAGCGCATTACCATGGTCAATGGAATTCCTGACCAATACTTCGGCCGGCATTTCATTCAGTTTCACAATACCATTGTTCGCGAGCAGACGGCCACTGTATCTCCGGTCTTGAAGCAATGCTTTCGCCTCCAATTTATTACCGTTGGTGATCAGTGTTCCATTATTCAAGTAAAGATCTCGACCGGCGATGACAAAGTCGCTTTGCATGGACCAGGATCCACTTGCATCACAAACAACAGCAGCGTTGATCGGCGTTCCGTGGAGGTCAAGCAATTCCCCTCCGTGCCGTTTGATCAACTTCACTGTTCCACTTTGCGCCCATTGAACATCACCCATTGCGGACCACCCTCCTGCTATATTGATCTCCGAATTGCTTCCCCCTTCAACACGAATGTTCGCAAGTGACCCGTCGACACGCAGGCCCGCGCACCAAGCAACTCCGTCAATCGCTATTGCGGTATTAGCCTGAGGTACTATTACGACATCGTTCTGAATGCGTGGAACACCTGCGCCCCCGATGCCATTTGCCGTGGCGCTCCAATTCCCGGCATCATTCCATGATCCATTGCCACCTACCCAATAAAGGGTCTGAGCTTGGACCACAACGGAAATCGTTGCAAGCAGAATGAGCAGTGCGGTCTTGATCGTGTTATGGATCCGCTTCATGTTTTGTTCTTTACCTAATCGAATGCCGGGCAATTGATCATTCGTTTATCTTTCCCTGCTTTCGAGCAGGGCGTAACTCCCAGAATGATCTCGTGCGTATTGGAACTACCTTCACGCAAACGTGAAGTGGTAACATCATAACTATAACCGAGTTGAAAGAATTGCAGGAATCCGACCTTCATCATTAAGGTCAATGCATCTCCGTTCCTATACCCAATACCCAAGGCAATGATCCTGTTCCATTCGACCATGGCGTTGAGATCCAATGCTACTGGTGAACCCGCTGCGATCTTGAACATGGTGCTTGGTGTAAAGGACATGTTCCTGCCCAGTTTGAAGCGGTAGCCAGCACTAAGCTTGAAGTGGCGCGACAATTTGGAATTCGTTCCGATGTTCTTGATCTTATTACCCAATGCTTGTTGCAATGCCAATCCACCCCAGAAGCGCTTTCCGTACATCCAGATACCAGGAGAAATGTCCGGGACGACCAGCGATGTGGCCTTACCGTCGAGCGCAGGGTCTCCGGCATCGCTCAGGAATGCTTCGCCCACATCAAATTTCATTTGCTGCACTCCTGCGTATGTGCCCAAGGCCATGTAGTAATCCTTCGACATTTGAATGTGGTAAGCATAGGCAAGGAGAAATCGTGTATACCCCCAGTTTCCGGCTTGATCTGCTTCCACGAACATGCCAATGCCGTGTTTGTTATTCTGGAACGGTTTGTTCTTTCCCTTCAAGGAAGCATGCAAACTTGCCCATCCTGTAGTAGGTGCACCAGGAAGTCCAACCCATTGCTGACGGAATCCTAATCTCACGTCCAAACAATCCTTGCTTCCAGCAACCGCCGGGTTAATGCTGAATTGATTGAACACGTATTGCGTGTACTGCGAAAGTTGTTGAGCACGACACACGGTCCCGCCAAGCACGATGAAACACGCTATCAAAGCACCCCTCATCGCACGATAGAGATAAAGCCCAAATACGGGTCGCTCTGCCCTTGAAGTATGTTCAGCTTGATACTGTAGTAATACGTACCCTCAGAAAGTTTTTTCCCCTTATTGGTGCCATCCCATGGCTCCCTGTATCCAATGGCCCTGTACACTATTTGACCCCATCTATCATGGATCACTACTTCGGCGCCGGGGTAATCATTGATGCCAGGGATCTCCCAAGTGTCATTGAAACCATCATCATTCGGAGTAAGCGTATTCGCCGGCTCTATTAACCGTATAACATTCACCGTTACCTGGTCAACGTAAGTACAACCGTTGGTCGTGGTGGTTACCGTATAGGTCGTTGATCCAGTAGGTGCTGCAATGGGGTTAGGAATATTGTTGTCGCTCAATCCTGTTGTTGGAGACCATGTGAATGAACTCCCAGCTGGTCCGGTCGCATTCAATTGCGTATTACCTCCCTGCCCGATCTCAACGTCCGGTCCAGCAGAATAATCAACACCGACGATATCCATTCCGGGACCACTCACGTCTATCGTAAAATCACATTGGGCCGCATTCAGAGCACCACCATTGGGTGCCCCGGCAACGGTGAGCCAATACTGTGTTGAAGCGTTCAGCGTTTGGGTTGTAAATGAAAAATCCTGCGAATCAGAGACACATGGCGGCACAGCGCTGAATGTGGAAAGTGTACAGGAGCCATCGCCGCTGAGAATAAGAGCGGTCAGCATGTTGCCCATATTGGCAACTTGCGGGCAATCGATTCCTGTGATATCCACATCCACGACACCACCGATTGAATTCGTTGTGAACGTATACCAGACCACATTATTCGTATTCGTGCAAAGCCCGGGGATCCCCGCTGGTCCCGCATTATTACCTCCTAAAGGTTGCTGTCCACAAAGTGTTTGTGCCGTCGCACAGCTATTGTTCGGCGGTTGCGCGAAAGCGGTAGACCCAGCTAGTAGCAAACATGAAATGACAACGGCAATGCGCATGGAACAGAAAAAGTGCGTTAGCCGTGTACACGTACGGCAACGCCGAAGGTAGGATCTGACGCATCCACCTTTTCCGTGCGAACACGCTCATTTTCACACAAGAAGTTGTTAAGCGTGTATTGCTGACCGATCGCCATGGGAACCGGACCGGGCAACTAATGGAACGGAGGCCTTCCAAGACTTGTGACCCCACCAGGAGTCGAACCTGGATCTAGAGTTTAGGAAACTCCTATTCTATCCATTGAACTATGGGGCCTTCACCGCACGTATGAATGACGCGCTAAAAATCGGCGGCAAAAGTAGGGGAACGGCTGATAATAGGGCGTAATTGAATTCATTCACAACCGATCGGTGGAACCTTGTCACCATATTATCGTACCAATCCATCGTATTAGTATGAACTTCGCATACCGCAGGACCGTAAAGTCTTGTGGTTTCGATGGTCGGACCAATGCTCTCCACAGGTCTCATACTTAGGTAGAACGAAATTGAGCGATCGCAAATGACCAAGAGCATGGATACAGCATCTTCACCGTTGGAGACGGCTGTTTTATTCCTGATATTCAATCGACCGGACACTACGGATAAGGTTTTTGAAGCCATACGCAATGCACGGCCTCCAAGGCTTTACCTAGCATGTGATGGTCCCCGGCCGGGCAAGAAAGGCGAAACCGAATTGGTTGATGGTCTCCGAAGGTCGCTTCTTGAAAAAGTGGATTGGCCCTGTGAGGTTCACACGCTCTTCCGGGATACCAACTTGGGATGCAAATTGGCTGTTAGCGGCGCGATAACCTGGTTCTTCAGTAAAGAGGAACAAGGGATCATTCTGGAAGATGATTGCCTGATAAGCCCGACCTTTTTTCTATTCTGTCAAACGCTCCTACAGCGGTATGCGAACGACGAAAGCGTAGCAGGAATTACTGCCGATTTCCGACCACTGAAAAGCAAAAACGGAGCGGACACATTCGGTCGGGTCGGGTATCCATTGATCTGGGGTTGGGCAAGTTGGCGTCGCGTTTGGAAGAACTATGACCCGGATGTGAAGAAATGGACGGGCACTATCAATGATTTCCCACGTTTGGCCGCAAAACCGTCAGGTACCCAGCAGTACCTAAAAATGGTATTCGACGGTGTAAAAGAAGGACAATTGGATACGTGGGACTTTCAATTCAACTTCATGTGCCAATTGCACGAACAGGATTTCCTTTACCCTCACGTGAATATGATCACGAACATCGGTTTTGCGGGAAATGCGACCCATACGGACAATCCGCATGACTCCAACGCGATGCTTGCAAGAGCTGATGTGATATTCCCTCTAGCCGCTGAATTGCCGGGTAGAGCCTATGAACATTGGCTGGATAAAAAAGTATTCTCAGCTAAAAGCATCACTACAAAAGCGATGAACCGACTGTACCGATGGTCAATGGCCATGCGTTCGAATTCATGAACGTATTGATCATTAACTCTGCTGATCTTGAAGGAGGCGCTGCGCGTGCCGCGTTCCGCTTACATCAAGGCTTACGGCGTATTGGCGTAGGTTCCCAGCTCATGGTACAGAGCAAAACCAGTGATGATAGATGGGTACAAGGCCCTGTCGGTACGTTCGATAAGGTAATGTCCAAAGTGCGGCCGAGCATTGATATTATGCCTGTGAACCGCTACCCGGAAGGCAAAGGCAAAATATTCTCACCTTCCTGGCTTCCATTTTCCGGCATGGTGGATAAGATCAATGCGAGCGATGCCGATGTGGTGCATTTCCACTGGATAAACGGCGGCATGCTGCGAATAGAGGATATTGCCAGGATCAATAAACCGATCGCTTGGTCCTTGCATGATATGTGGCCCTTCACGGGTGGCTGCCACTACGATGGTGAGTGCGGACGGTATACGGATCGATGCGGCAAATGCCCTGTTCTTGGGTCGACCGATGAGAATGACCTGAGCCGAAAGATCTTCCGTCGTAAGGAAAAGACATATGCGAACAAGAAATTGACGATCATTGGTCTAAGTCGCTGGATGGCGGATTCTGCCCGTTCCAGTACGCTACTGAAAAACCACAACGTGGTGAATTTACCAAACCCGATAGACACAGAGGTCTTTAAACCGATCGACAAGCAATTCTGCAAACAGTTGCTCGGTCTTCCGGCGGATAAACCGTTGGTTCTGTTCGGAGCGGTCAATGCAACAGCAGACCCGCGGAAAGGATTCATACATGTGAGTGAGGCGCTTCGCAGATTGCCAAAAGGCAGTGTAGAACTTGCTGTATTCGGTGCTTCGCGCCCGGAACAACCACCCGATCTTGGGCACCCGATCCATTACTTGGGACGCCTGCATGATGATACTTCCCTATGCATTCTTTACAACGCCGCAGATGTGGTGATCGTACCATCATTACAGGAGAATTTGAGCAATACGATCGTGGAAAGCCTTGCTTGCGGAACACCTACGGTTGCCTTTGACATTGGCGGGAACAAGGACATGATCGACCACCATGTGAACGGCGCATTGGCAAAAGCCTTCGATGCCGATGACCTTGCTACCTGTATTCGTTGGGTGCTGGAAAACCCTGACCCTGCTACGCTATCTGCGAATGCACGGCGCATTGCCATGGAGCGCTTTGAAATGGCAACCGTTGCGCGTCGTTATGAGGCGTTGTATGGGGACATGATCGCGCGCGGTAACTAGCGCACTTCCGATCCGTTCGGAACTGGACTCTTTGGCTGAACGAACACCAACTTTCCTTCGGCATCCTCGCCCATTAGCACCATTCCTTGGCTTTCTACGCCGCGCATTTTTCGAGGGTCGAGATTGCATAGAACGAGTACCTGAGCTCCAACGATCGCTTCCGGCTCGAAATGTTCCGCAATGCCACTAACGACGGTCCGTAGTGTAGGTTCACCCACGTCGATGGAGAGCTTCAGGAGCTTATCCGCTTTCGGGATCTTCTCCGCTGCGACAATAGTCCCTGCTCGCAGATCCAACTTGGTGAACTCCTCGAACGTGATATTCGATTTAGTAACATGCTCTTTCTCCATTGGTGTTGGAACAGTAGCTTTTGAGTCAGTTGTCGCAATAGCAATATTCGCTTCAGAAGTAGCATGCAAACGCTCAACCTCCACGGCGATCTCTTCGTCAGTGATCGGCTTGAACAAGTGTTCTGCTTTGGCCAATTGCATACCCGGCTTGATGAGGTCAGCACGTAATGCATCGTCCCAGTTCAGTTCATTCAACCCCAACATAGCACGTAGTTTTGCTGTGGTATGTGGAAGGAACGGCTCCAACACTACGCTCAATAGGCCGCAGATCCGCAAGCCATTGTAAAGCACAGTACGTGTACGTTCCGGATCGGTCTTTTCCAGTTTCCACGGCTCAGTATCGGTCAAAAAGCGATTCCCGATCCTTGCGGCATGCATCGCACTTGCCAATGCTTCGCGGAATCGGAACCGATCATTCTCAGCTGCAACCTTGTTGGGGATCACATTCAGTTCGGCCCATAGTTCATCATCCTGCACTGTTCCAGCGCCAGGTTCCGGAGCCTTTCCATCATAGTACTTATTGCACAACACAAAGATCCGCTGAACAAAGTTCCCAAGTATCGCAACAAGTTCATTGTTGTTCTTGTCCTGGAAATCCTTCCATGTGAATTCCGCATCCTTGAACTCTGGCAGGATCGTAGCCAACGCATAACGCAACTCATCCTGTCTATTGGGCCAACGATCCAAATACTCGTGCAACCAGACCGCCCAATTCCTGCTGGTGCTGATCTTCTGCCCTTCGAGATTCAGGAACTCGTTCGCTGGTACATTCTGCGGAAGAATAAAACCACCATGCAACTTCAGCAACATCGGAAAAATGATGCAGTGGAAAACGATATTATCCTTTCCGATGAAGTGTATAAGACGGGTATCATCTGCTTTCCACCACTTCTCCCAATCCTCCGTTGACCCATGATCCATCGCCCATTGCTTCGTTGCGCTGATGTATCCGATGGGAGCATCCAACCATACATAAAGCACCTTTCCATCTGCTCCAGGCAATGGAACAGGTACACCCCAATCCAGATCACGTGTCATGGCCCTTGGGCGAAGGCCTTCCTTCAACCAACTATTGCACTGGCCTAGCACTTGCGGTTTCCATTCATCCGGGTCATGCTGTTGAACGCCATCCAACTCGCCCGTATTGATCCACGCTTCCATCCACTGCTGACTGCGCTCCATGGGCAAATACCAATGCGAAGTGGGCTTAAGAACAGGAGTGGCTCCGCTCAAGGTACTTCGCGGGTCCTTCAATTCTTTGGGACTGAGCGCACTACCACATTTCTCGCATTGATCACCATAAGCATTCGGATTCTCGCAATTCGGGCACGTGCCCATGATGTAACGATCGGCCAAGAACTGGTTGGCTTCCGGGTCGAAATACTGTTGTTCTTCCTTCACCGTGAATACCCCTTTCTTTTCAAGTTCCAAAAAGAACGCTTGCGAAGTTTCCTTATGAAGTTGACTGCTCGTTCTGTGGTAGATGTCGAATTCTATCCCGAAATCAGCGAAGGCCTTCTCCATCATGGCGTGGTACTTGTCCACGATCTCCTGGGGTGGTATACCCTCTTTGATCGCCCGTATGGTGATCGCAGCTCCGTGCTCATCGCTACCACAAACGAACAGGACATCCTTGCCTTGCAGTCGTAAACAACGCGCATGAATATCGGCAGGTAGATAAGCACCTGCAATATGTCCAATATGCAAAGGTCCGTTCGCATATGGTAAAGCGGCGGTAAGGGTATGACGTGCTGGTTGTTTCACGGGGATCGATCTAAGAGCAAACGAATGTGGCGCAAAAGTAGGGCGCTGGTAATTGCGATATCAATGCGGATCGATCCCGCTCGAAATGCGACCTTCGCCCCATGAATGTGATCACCCCAAAGCCGTTGCGCAAAGGAGACCTCATTGCCATAATTCCTACGGCACGTGCCATAACTGCTGAAGAGCTAAAGGATGGTATTGCGTTGGCCGAAAGTTGGGGCCTACGTGTTCGATTGGGTGCTGGCGTTGGTCGTAAGCATTTCCAGCAAGCTGGTACGGACCAGGAACGCGCTGCTGACCTACAAGCTGCGATCAACGATCCGGAAGTGCGTACGATCTGGTGTGCACGTGGCGGCTATGGCACCATTCACCTTATGGACAAGTTGGATCTAACCCCATTGCTTAAAGACCCGAAATGGATAGCCGGATTCAGCGATGTCACCGTGTTGCACAATGCTTTGCACAACTTGGGTGTGGCCAGTCTTCATGCACAGATGCCGTTCATGATCGCAAAAAAGACCGAAGCCTGCCGAGAAACATTGCGTGCTGCGTTGTTCGATGAGGCGCAAGAGATCAGTTACCGATCTGAAACCGCTGGAACGAAAGATGCATTGACCCGAACAGGCGAAGCCACAGGTCAACTGGTAGGAGGCAACCTCAGCATTCTATATGCATTAAGAGGTTCTCAACTCGATATCGACCCTACTGGAAAGATCCTGTATCTGGAAGACCTCGACGAGCTCAATTACCATTTGGATCGCATGTTACAGAACCTGAAGTACAGCGCTTGGTTCAAGAACCTTGCAGGGCTTGTGATCGGGCACATGACGGATATGCACGACAAGAATGAGGAGGATCCGTTCGGGCAAACGGCACATGCCATGATCAAAGCCGCCATGGGCGATGTGAGCTACCCTGTTTGCTCCTATTTTCCGGCAGGCCATGATGCGGACAACCGCGCACTGATCCTCGGTAAAATAACAACCCTCAACGTCACCGATAAAGGTGCTACGCTGAGGGTTGAAAAAGAAGGTATTGGGATCTAGTTACGCTCGAATTTATTGTAACCGACCGGGATCTCGAAAAGAGCATCCTTCTGTGGACCTTTTACAATGTTGGATACTTCCAACCGACCCACCTCAGCACCATCGATCTTCTGTTCCATACCCACGATCGGAAATACACCTTTTGAATCCGGGATCTCGAGGAAGAACACAGCTTGCTCATCCTTACGATTCAGGGTTTGCAATAATGGAATAAAGAAATCGAATGCATCGGCAGCGACCCAATACGTGATCAGCCTGTCCTCTGCGTTGCTCTTCACGACCCACTTTTCGCACTTATAGTTGAGCATCTCTTTGGTTTCGTTCGTTTTGGTGATGCTGGTCTCCACCTCCTTCGGTAAACGCATATTGGGAACGTCCATGAACAATTTACGCTCTGGGCTCAGCGCCACCACGGTCTTATCATGGGTATCCACAAGCATTATGCCTTGAACTTCCCCTTTGGAACTGACCTCTTCGATCCGTACGTGGTCACCTTTGACATAATACTTGTAACTGGTAACAACAGGACCGGATGTTTTTTTGAACTCAATGACACCCTCGAAGGATTGAGCTTGCGTCATGGTCGTGAAAAGGCCAGCTACCAGCGCTAGATTTCGCAGTGATCGGATCATTCTGTTCTTTATGAGTGATGCCGGATGAACGGCCAACGAAAAGTTCCTCAATTTTAACCCTTGTAACGAGCCTGATCACCGAAGGGTTACGATAACTTATCGACGAATGGCAGAGCATAACGTACTCGGGATCCAAGGAGAGCAACTTGCATGCCGATTTCTGGAACAGCGGGGATATTTGATCCTGGAGCGGAATTGGCATCATGCCAAGCACGAATTGGATATTATAGCCCAGATCGGAAAGGAACTCGTGATCGTGGAGGTGAAAACCCGTAGCAGTGATAAACATGGGGAACCGGAAGATGCCGTAAAACCAGGGCAACGAAGTCGGATCGTGAAAGCCGCCAACGCCTATGTAATGGCAAGTAATTGTGAATTAGGTCTCCGATTCGACATCATTAGTGTGATCTTGCACCCGTTAGGCAAGCCATACATCCATCATATTGCCGATGCTTTTTACCCCAAATTGAATGACCGAACGCTCTAAAAACCCTCGTGGAAGAGGCCAGGATAAACGCACTTCAGAACCAAAAAGAAGCTCAGAACGTTCTGAAAAAGGGCAAGGAGGTGAGCGTTCCGAAGGTTCGGATGAACGCAAGCCACGCGGTGAATCTGACGATGACCGCTGGAAAAAGCGCAGCGGAGTTGGTCGTCCAGGCAAGCGTACCGCTAGCGGTTCAGGCAAACGCGGTGCCAGTGCCGGTCGTGGAGAAGAAGGGCCTGAAAGACCATCTGCACGTGCCGGCAAGAGGCCACCTGCCGCAGGAAGATCTCGCACAGGTGAAGCACCTGGCAGTCGTGGAGGCGGCCGCTCTCCATCCAAAACGAGCGATGGTGAACGTAGCGAACGCCCGGCACCAAAGAAATTCAGTAAGGAAAGATCGCGTGCAACCCGCGATGCACGCACCGCAGGCCGAGGCTTGGGTCGTGGCCAGAACCGCAACAGTAAACGGGGCCGCATAGCCGAAGAAGGCAACGACGATGGCCTTATTCGTTTGAACCGCTATTTGGCACAAAGTGGCGTGGCGAGCCGCCGCGAAGCTGATGACCTGATCAAAGCAGGCGTGGTACAAGTGAACGGCGTGATCGTAACCGAACTTGGAACAAAGGTGAGTCCTACCGACCGTGTGCATTACGGCGGGCAGCGCCTCACCACCGAGAAAAAACGGTACGTCCTGCTGAACAAGCCAAAGAACTTCATTACTACCACGGACGACCCACAGGACCGCCGGACCGTAATGGCACTGATAGACGATGCCTGTACGGAACGCCTTTACCCGGTAGGCCGATTGGACCGGCACACGACCGGTGTGTTGCTCATGACCAATGATGGCGACCTGGCAAAAAAGCTTACCCACCCCAGCTTCGGAGCCGAAAAGATCTACTCCGCAACATTGGATCACCCCATGACCAAAGCCGACCTGGAACAACTGGTGATCGGAGTTGAACTGGAGGATGGACCAGCGGTTGCTGACGAAGCCAGTTTCGTTCAAGGCAAGCCCAAGAACGAGGTAGGCATCAAGATCCACATGGGTAGGAACCGTGTGGTCCGCCGCATGTTCGAAGCGTTAGGCTACGAAGTTCTGAAGCTCGATCGCGTTATGTTTGCTGGTCTTACTAAGAAAGATCTACCTCGCAGTAAGTGGCGCCATTTATCCGAGAAAGAAGTCCTGTTCTTGCGAAAGCGAAAGTGATCCGGGTGATGAAATTGTGCAGCACAAGACATGGCCCGCTGCTTAAGCTCAGTTCAACCTAAGTACGGATGGTTGGAACGATGGCATCTACATACTTTCCATAACAGGCAAGGACAGAACCACTGCGTTGCGACTAGTTGTAGCGCACTAGAACTTTGTTCGCGCAGAGCAGCGTAGAACCCAGTCTCAGGGAAAGAACAACACGGTGCACATGCCCTCTATGAGCACGGTGCCGAAAATTTTCTTCACAACCAACATCCGTCTGTGAACGAACTTCCCCATTTCCAGCGTTATAGCATGAAATGCCTCGATACTTTCGCATCTTGCCGATGCTCCGCCTATTCCGTAATGCCCTGCTCGTACTGGCCACTCTCGTGGTTCTAGGTGCGGGTGCGTTGGCGGTTTTGGCCCATGTATACGAGGATGAAGTGAAGGCAACCTTGGTCAGTGCCATTAACGAACAACTGAGCACGCCGGTAAGTGTTAGCGAAATGGACCTCACGCTGGTAGCGCGTTTCCCGCAGGCCAGCATGCGTTTGCACAACGTATTGGCCAAAGAAGTACGCACCGATGACGTTGTACCGGACACGCTTCTATTTGCTCGTGAGCTCTTCTTGGAGTTCAGCCTATGGGATCTGTTCCAAGGCAATTACACCGTGGAACAAGTACACGGCGAGGAGGTCCGTTTGTACGCCGGCCTCGATGGAAATGGAAATGAGAATTACATCATCTGGAAAACCGATACCACCACAACGGCTTCTACCGCGATCGCCCTCAATAAGGTGAGTGTTGATGACCTTACTGTCCGGTTCACGGATACGCGGACCGATCTGCACATTCTGGCTCATCATGATAAAATGGTCGTTCGAGGTCAATTCAGTGATGCCATCAGCGAGCTTGATCTGACCGGTGACATTTCGCTGGCGCATTGGAGACAAGGTGAACGCACCCTGCTCAAAGATCGTGCGGGGCATGCGAGTCTGGCGATGGACTTCGGAGGCACGGACGGTGTCTTTCGAATAACAAAGGGCCAAGTGACCACCGGCAATATGCCCATCGACCTCACACTTGTTGTAACGCCAATGAAGGATGGAAAAGTCCTGGATCTCCGCGCCAATGGCCTTGGATTGGAACTTTCCGATGTTATCGCGGCACTTCCAGAGGGACTCACCTCATCGATCAAAGAATACGGCATGAAAGGCGAAGTGGATCTCGCCATACACTATGCTGGGCCCTTGGATAAGAGCGGTCCGGAACTATCTGTCGGTGCGAAGATCACCAATGGTCAAATGAAAGAAAGCCATTCAGGTACCAAGTTCACCAACATCAATGGCGAATTGGCCTTGGACCTAACAGCAACCGGCGTCGCGAAGAAACTTGCGGTCAAAAGCTTCTCGGCCCGGAGCGGTAGTGGAAGCATAAGTGGTAACTGGAAAAGCAACGGGCTCTCCAATGCAGAGGTCAAAGCAGACTTCAAAGGAGATATTGCACTAGCGGACCTTTTGCGATTCGCCCAGATCGACACGTTGGAGAAAGTAAGCGGTAGATTAAAAGCGAATGCACAGATCGCAGGGAAGCTGCGCGATATGGGCAACATACGGGCCAATGACCTTGCTGCACTAAGGATCACAGGCACATTGACCTTGCGCGATGCGGATCTGAAAATGAAAGGCGTTCGACACCGGATATCACATTTGGATGCTGATCTGGCTTTGCACGGGAATGACGCTACTGTGCAAGGTCTACGTGCAGAATTTCATGAAAACCCGGTCGTTCTAAGTGGCACATTGCGCAATTTGGTGCCATACATCCTGTTCAAGGACCAGCGCTTGGTCATTGAGGCCAAGGGATCCTCTCCACATATCGATCTTGCCGCTTTGTTACGCAGTGATGATGCGCCAACTACCAATGCAAAGGACTATACGTTGATCCTTCCGGCAAGCATCGAACTGGACCTACAAGCACATGTAGCCGAACTGGTATTCGAAGAGTTCACAGCAACGGACATCGACGGTCGCTTGCGCATGAAGGACCGCGTTTTCACCGCATCACCTGTATCCTTCAGCACAGCTTCAGGTAAAGTGACCGGAACACTTTCATTGGATGCCAGCACCGGCAGACCGAACCTCGCCCAATCGGCGATCATGCCTTATCCGTTGGCCATTAACGCAGTGGTTACTAACATCAATGTTACTGCCCTGTTCAAAGAATTCCAGGACTTCGGACAGGACTTCATCGGTCATCACCACCTTAGTGGAACGATCAATGCGGAAGTTGCATTCAACGCACCATTAAGCGCAAGTATGAAGTTGGACCCCGACCAAGTGGCATGTGTCATGGACATCAACATGATGAATGGCACGATCAAGGGTCATCGACCATTGCTACAGGTGGCTGACTACTTGCAACAGAACAAGCTCGTAGCCCCATTCGTTGACACAAAAGCCTTGCGGAAGAATTTGGGCGACGTCCATTTCGCGACCTTGGAGAACCAGATCGCGATTCGCGATGGAGCCGTTCACATCCCGAACATGCTCGTAAGCAGCAATTTGATGGACATTGAGCTGAGTGGCACGCACTACTTCGATGACCGCATCGACCACCACCTCAACTTCCGGTTGAGCGATCTGCTGCGCACAGGTGAATTGGCGGATGAGTTCGGTCCGATCACAGATGACGGCACAGGCATGCGCATCTTCCTGCATATGTCCGGCACTGCGGATGATCCTGAATTCTCCAACGACGGTGCCATGGCAGCGGACCGTAGAAAGAAGCAGTTCCAGAATGAAAAACAAGAGTTGCGTTCCATCCTTCGCGAAGAATTCGGTCTAGCGAAAAAATCGAATAGCGACCCGGGTGCAACAGCCAGTACCGGTGCACCCAAAACTCAATTCACAGTGATCCCGGCAGGTGCGGATACATTACAGACGGCAGGCGCTCAAGGTCCCAAAAAGCGCACGGGCTTAGAAAGGTTCCTCAACACCAAGGAAGAAGAACCGAAAGCGGTCTTCGAGGTGGAGAATTGAAGTGGGACCCGCATTCGCTTTTACCAAGAAGACGCCACATCAGCACGTTTTCAATTTCAATTCCGGTCAGATCATTCCTTCCTACACTCGTCACTCCGAGCTACGACCGGGAGTGCGTTCCAACTCTTCGACCATGCATGCGCAACATCGGGTGCTAAGACACTCTGGAGAGCGTGAAACGGTCATCCGGGGCTAATTGTCTGATCGTCTGATCATCTGATTTTCCAATTGTCTGCTCCTCATTCCCGAACTTCACGCCGCATAATGGATCTCTACTCCCGCAAACAACGATGGAAACTCGTGCTCGCCGCTGTGGCGTTGTTGCTCGTTGGTGCGTCGTTGTGGTATAGCAGCAGCATTGTAGAGCGGGTGCGATCGGAAGAACGGCGGAAAGTGAAACTTTGGGCAGAAGCGGTGCAGAACCGGGCCCAATTGGTCAACTACACTGAAAAATTGTTCGATCGGTTGCGCGAAGAAGAACGCAAGAAAGTAGAACTCTGGGCAGAAGCGATGCTTCGGTTGGTGAACACCAAGGAAACGGACTTTTCTTTCTACTTGAAGGTGGTGAGCGACAATACCACGGTGCCCGTGATCATTACGGATGCAAAAGGCGAAGTGAAATTCCATCGGAATCTGGATGAAGGGATAAGTGACGACCCGAGCAAGCTCAAAGCAGAAGTAGCCGAAATGGCCAAGCTCCATGAACCGGTTGAGATCGCGATCCATGGCGATCAAAAACAATTTCTTTACTACACGGACTCAAAAGTGTTCACTGAGCTACAGGAGGTCATGGATGGGATCATCAGTTCCTTCATTTCGGAAACGGTAATGTCCACTGCCGCAGTGCCCGTGATCTATACGGACAGCACACGAACCAAGGTGATCGAGAGTGGCAACATCGAACCTGAGGTAATGGCTGACACCACGGCGTTGAGCGCGCGGATCCGATCCATGGCAAAAGCGAACACACCGATCGTGATCGACCTACCTGGAAAAGGACGCAACTACATTTTCTATGAGGAGTCCCTGGTGATCACGCAGCTGCGCTATTTCCCGTTCGTACAGTTGGCCATATTGGGGCTGTTCCTTCTGGTTGCTTATGCCCTTTTCAGTTTGTTCCGCAATGCCGAACAGAACCAGGTTTGGGTCGGTATGGCCAAAGAAACCGCGCATCAATTGGGTACACCACTCAGCTCACTGATGGCATGGATGGAATTACTGAAAGCACAGAATGTTGATCCCGATGCGCTCGCCGAAATGCGCAAGGACGTCGACCGTTTGGAGGTGATCACAGAGCGCTTCAGCAAGATCGGAAGTGCACCCGCTTTGGAACTCGAAAAGCTCTACTATACGCTTCGTGCAACCGTATTGTATCTACGTCCTCGCCTACCCTCACATGCAAAGATCGAGGTGATACCACCTGCTGATCCGGAACAATTGGTTCCGTTGAACAGGGCGCTCTTCAGCTGGGTGATCGAGAATTTGATCCGCAACGCCATCGATGCCATGGAAGGTGAAGGGTCCATCACGCTGGAGATGATCCCGGAAGGCAACGAAATACATGTCGATGTTACCGACACTGGCAAAGGCATACCGATCTCTCAACAACGGACCGTCTTCCAACCAGGGTTCACGACCAAAAAGCGCGGCTGGGGACTTGGCCTTTCGCTCAGCAAGCGCATCGTCGAACAATACCACGGTGGCCGGATAGTAGTCAAGAAAAGCACTCCCGGTGTTGGTACAACATTTCGGATCACGCTTGCGGCAGAGACCTTGGGCAGCAAGATCGTGACCGAACCCATTACCAACGTATGAGCGGCATCTACGTTCATGTACCGTTCTGTAAACAAGCCTGCACCTATTGCGATTTTCATTTTTCAACTTCCGTAAAAAGCAGAACGGAAGTGCTGAATGCCATGGTCCTGGAATTGGAATTGCGCAAAAATGAAGTGGACGGTACGGTGAGCACCATCTATTTCGGAGGTGGGACGCCTAGTCTTCTGGATCCAACATGGATCGCATCTACCATTAAAAAATGCAGAGCGCTTTTCAACGTTACGAATGATGCCGAGATCACATTGGAAACAAATCCGGATGATATCACCGAGGAACGGTTGGCGCAATGGCTGAGCGCAGGCATCACGCGCATGAGCATGGGCACCCAGAGCTTTAGAGAAGATCGTTTGAAGTTCATGGGACGTGCTCATACTGCCACTGATGCAATGCGTGGTATTGAATTGATCTCGTCTGCGGGTTTCGCTTCTTGGACCATCGACCTGATCTACGGATTACCTCAAATGGATCTGAAAGAGTGGAATGAGCAACTTAACATAGCATTGGATCACGGTATGCCACACCTCTCTGCCTATTGTTTGACCGTTGAACCGCGCACCGTGTTGGCGCACCAAGTACAAGAGGGCACCATAAAAATTCCGGGTGATGATGCGCAAAGTGCACAGTTCGAGTGGTTAATGGAGCGCATGGAAGGAGCTGGCTTGGACCATTACGAGATCAGCAATTTCGGAAAGCCCGGACATTGGTCGCGGCACAATACAAGTTATTGGAATGGTGTTCCGTACTTAGGAATAGGGCCTTCAGCACATTCATTCAACGGCACTGAAAGGCGTTGGAATGTGGCGAACAACGCCCAATACTTGAATGCGATCAATGAAGGTTCAATGTTCTGGGAAAGTGAAATGCTGACTACTGCGCAACGGACCAATGAGCTTCTGATGACGGGGTTGCGCACAAGTTCAGGGGTCGATCGCACGAAATTGGAAAAAGATCCGTTCACGATCAATTCATCGGCAATAAACAACCATGTATCGAAGGGGCATTTGTTGGTAACAGCCGAGCGATTAGTTTTGAGCAAAGCGGGACGTCATTTTGCGGACCGAATTGCATCTGATCTATTCGTACCAGAAGATGATCGCTGAGATCTCACACCACGGCCGTAAGTTCAAGGTTGACCTTTCCAAACCGCTCGACCTCTCCATTCCGATCCGTTCGGGAACGGGACATTTGCGCGCATGGGGTGTTGATCCAGTTCGCATTGAACCTGTTCAGAACGGTGATATGGTCTATGCCGTCCAGCAAGGTGCTCCGGTAAATTTCCGGAATGTATTCTTCAACCCGCATGGACATGGCACCCACACTGAATGTGTAGGGCACATTTCACCCATCGTTCATTCGGTGGGCAGTATTTTCAAGCGTTATTTCTTCACCGCTCAATTGCTCAGCATCCGACCCCAGGATCGCAGGACCGAAGGGCAAACAGTGGATAACGTGATCACTTTGGAGCAATTACGTAGCGCCGTATCTGAGCGTCCTCCGGAAGCTTTGGTGCTTAGAACATTGCCCTACGTTGATCACCGGGATCATGACTGGACAGGAACCAATCCGCCCTATATCCAATCCTCTGCGTGTTCATGGTTACGAAGCATCGGCGTGAAGCATTTGTTGCTTGATCTTCCGAGTGTTGACCGCGAGGAGGATGGCGGAAAGTTGGAAGCGCACCACGCATTTTGGGGGCACCCGCACACGCGTGATCAGGAAAGCACGATAACCGAATTGATCAACATACCAATTGAGATACGGGATGGGAACTATCTCCTGGAAATACAACTGGCCAACTTCGTGAACGACGCTGCACCCAGCCGTCCGGTGCTTTACGCGATCATCCCATGACCTTACAGGAATTCCGAGATCATTGTCTTAAGAAAGAGTGGTTCAGTGAGGACCTGCCATTCGATGAAAAAACGCTGGCATTCCGTGTTGGAGGAAAGATCTTTGCATTGATGGATACCGACATTTTCGCGAGCGTGAATTTGAAATGTGATCCAGAACGTGCGATCGAATTGCGAGAGCGTTATTCCGGAGTTACGGGAGGATACCATATGAACAAGCAACATTGGAACACCATTGTTACGGACGGATCCGTGCCCGGCAAGTTATTGCTGGAGCTCGCGGACCATAGCTATGACCTTGTTCGTGCGTCGCTCACAAAGAAGCAACGTGATGCAATGGGAGCGTGATCGGAAAAGCTGATCCGCGTTCCTGTAGATTTGCCACTCCGGATAGGGAATACGCATGAACTCTCGCAGACCATTTCAATACCTACTTAGCCTATTCTTCAGAGGCTTGTTGTTGCTTGTTCCGGCCACGATCATGATCTGGGCAATGTGGACGGCATTGAAATTCCTGGATGGCATCATCCAGACGGAAATACCAGGGCTAGGGCTCATCATCCTGATCACGATCATTACGCTTGCAGGCCTGTTAGGCACCACCTTTCTTTTTCAGCCTCTGGCTGCTATCGGCGAAGAATTGTTGCAGCGGATCCCCTTCCTGAAGACATTGTACGATGCATTAAAGGATCTTGTTGAAGCATTGGTCGGTAGTAAGCGGAAATTCGACCGTCCAGTCCTTGTGCGGATCGGTGACGGTTACGATGCACAAAGGATCGGATTCGTTACACAGAATGACCTCAGTCACTTGGGACTTGGAACAGATAAGGTAGCGGTCTACTTGCCCCATGCCTTCAATTGGAGTGGTAATTTATTCATTGTACCGGTCAGCAACATCACACCGCTGAATGCCAAAGCGAAAGACGTAATGAAATTCGTTGTAAGTGGCGGTGTATCCCAGGTGGACGATGAAACAGAAACCACCTGATCCATCACGCCGGTTGCATCAAGCCATCACCATGAATTCACGCATCTTGCTCATTGCACTTTTGCTTACGACTTGGGTTTCTTCGTTTGCACAAACCACGGTTACACCAGGATCATATGCATTCAGCACTGGTGTACATCCTACATTCAACTTCATCTTCGAAGGCACCAGTCCAAAGTATGTGGAGAGTTATTGGAAGGATGAATTGAAGAAGATCAGTGTTGGTGTATCGAATAAAAAAGAGGTAACAGGCGAAGGCAGTTTGATCCCATCGATCTCGCCGGACACGTTACGGATCTTAATGAAAGGGGAACAGAGCAAGGGCAGTCCGTTGCTTACTGCCTACGTATCAATTCAAAGCACCAATGGGTACATAGGACCCGATAGCGATTCTGCTGTGTATGCCTCAGCCGTTGCCTTCATACAACGTCATTCCACAGCCATCCGTAGGCAATTGGCGCAACAGGAACTAAGCGCTTCGGAAAAAGACCTCGATCGATTGCGGAACGACCTGGAGCTCTTGGAACGGGAAAAGGAAAGAGCCGAGGCAAGCATCATCAAAAGCAATGAAAAAGCCGCTGAAGCTGCTCAGGAACAGATCACAACACGCGCCGAAATGGATGACCTTGGTCCGAAAGTCATCGCTATGCGAACGGAGGTGAACACAACAATGAACGAGGATCTCGCGAAGGAATTGAAAGGGTTGGAAAAGGACGAAGCCAAAGCGATCGCAAAGAACCGTCGTGCCATTGACCAGGAGCAGGACATGAAGAAAAAAGCCGAAGATCTGGCATTGGAGATCACGAAGAACGAGGAGGACCAGGAGCGTAAAAAAGTAGCGATCGAGCAACAAAAAACGCTGGTCAAAGCACTTAAGGAGAAACTGGATTCGATCCGTTGAAACTAGTTGGCAATTGGCCGTAGGCAATTAGCAGTTGGCAATTGCACACTGCCAACTGCCCGCTGCTAACTGCACCCCGCACATGCACGCCCGCCGCAACGCACTGTTGCTCCTTCACCTGATCGTATTCATCTGGGGCTTTACCGGCATCCTAGGCAAATTGATCGAACAATCACCGTTGCACCTTGTATATACACGTACAGTGATCGGATTGGTAGGCATGGCATTGGCGTCCTGGTGGTTGGGCCGCACGATTTCTCCATTCACATCCCATTTACGGAACTATTTGCTTACCGGTTTGATCATCGCAGGCCATTGGATCACCTTCTTTGCTGCCATCAAACTGAGTACTGCCAGCATTGCTGCAGCATGCCTAAGCACCAGCACCGTGTTCACGGCTCTATTGGAACCATTCTGGTTCAAACGCAAGATCCGCATGTATGAAGTTGTACTTGGCGTGATCGTTGTTGCAGCCTTGCTCATGATCTTCGGTATCGAGACCAAGCATCGCGTTGGCATTGCGGTGGCCACATTGAGCGCATTCCTTAGTGCGTGGTTCAACGTGATCAATGCGGTGCTTGTAAGTCGGGATAATGCGATCAGGATCGGTTTCTACGAAATGCTCGCCGTGGTACTTTCCACTGGGGTCTACCTTTTGTTCACCAATGACCTACCCTTGCCCCTTTGGGAATTGCCGACCGATACGATCATTTATCAATTGCTCCTTGGCCTTGTGTGTACATCGTTCGCATTCGTCATAGGAATAGCCGTCATGCGGCAGCTGTCTCCGTTCACGGTGGTACTAACGGTGAATCTCGAACCGATCTATACGATCATCATCGCTTTGATGATCTGGGGAGCAGAAGAGCAAATGAAGTTGGGGTCATACTTTGGTATCGCATTGATCCTGGGCTGCCTGATGGTGAATGGCTGGTTACAGCGCAAGAAAGCACGCGGCGAGGTGGTAACGCCAGCGCCATTGACCCAAGGTTGACCAAACGGAACAAGTTCAAAGCGGAAGGAACCGGAAAACCCCGAACTTTGTGCCATGCGAAAAGTCTTCGGCATCGTGTTACTGGCTGCGTTCGGCCTGTTGGTGTTCTTCATTACCAGAGAAGCATATCAGCCGGAGGCATTGGGAAGCGAAGTAAGCTCCACGGTGTTACTCGAGCGAGTGCGACCCGTATTGAAGCTTGTTACTGTCGAAGGTGATTTCAGCGAACTTTATACGTTCAAAAAAGCAGATGCAAGTTTCGAGTTCTTGAAACAATTCACCGCATTCCAAAAGCAGGCTATCGTTCGTGTACAAGGTAAGGCCAGCATTGGTTATGATCTGGAAGGCATGGAACTCACCTTCGATACGACCACGCATACCGTTCGCCTTACCGGTATGGATAAACCAAAGTTGCTTTCATTGGAACACGATATGGACTATTACGACCTGGAAGCAGGCGCCTTTAATTCCTTTACTGCGGCCGATATGACCAGGATCAATGCCGAATCGAAACAACTTATTTCCAACAAGATCAATAGCAGTGGACTTTATGAAGCTGCCGCAACACAGCGTGACCAGATGCTTGCAGTAATGCGTGCAGTGATCGAGAATTCCGGATGGAATTTCGAGGACAACGTTTCACCCCGCGATGGTCGTTCGCGCCTGAATGTGGAATAGCAGCTCTTTACCTCAGACCACAGTAAACAAATGCCTGATACGATCGTGATCCCCACGTATAAATACTGCCCCTCACTATTCCAATACGAACGTTGGAATACCCGATCCGTGCAAGTTGGTGACGTAGGTATCGGAGGAGGGAATCCCATTCGCGTGCAAAGCATGACCACCACGGACACGATGGATACAGCGGCAACCGTTGCGCAAAGCATACGGATGATCGAAGCCGGGTGTGAGCTGGTCCGGATCACTGCACCGAGTAAAAAAGAAGCGGAGAATTTGGCATTGATCAAAAAACAATTGCGTGATCAGGGATACACTGCGCCACTTGTTGCTGACATCCACTTTACACCGAATGCCGCCGAGATAGCAGCACGTATCGTGGAAAAAGTTCGGGTCAATCCAGGCAACTACGCGGACAAAAAGAAGTTCGATGTCCGCGAGTACAGCGATACACAGTACGCAGCAGAACTGGAACGCATACGTGATCGATTCATCCCATTGGTGCGCATCTGCAAGGAAGAAGGAACAGCCATGCGCATCGGCACCAATCATGGAAGCTTGAGCGATCGCATCCTGAACCGTTATGGCGATACACCACAAGGCATGGTGGAAAGTGCCTTTGAATTCCTGCGGATCTGTAAGGATGAGAACTACCATGAGATCGTGCTGAGCATGAAAGCCAGCAACGTTCAGGTCATGGTACAAGCATATCGCCTATTGGTGCATCGCATGATGGAAGAGGGTTGGAACTACCCTTTACACTTAGGCGTGACTGAAGCTGGTGATGGCGAAGATGGTCGTGTTAAAAGTGCCGCCGGTATTGGCGCATTATTGGAAGATGGTCTGGGTGATACCGTTCGTGTAAGTCTAACGGAAGAGCCTGAAGCGGAGATCCCCGTTGCGCAAGCATTGGTGAAGCGTTATGGTGATCGATCTGGTCATAGTACGATCCCCGCCATGGAAAAGATCGTGGTCGATCCATTCACGCATGAGCGCAGGCAAACGCGAGAAGTACTCAATATAGGAGCTCGTCATGTGCCTATCGTACTCGCTGATCTCAGCGCAAAGAAGTCGATATCACACGCTGCATTTTTTGCTTGGGGATATCGGTACAGTGTTCCATTGGATAAGTGGAACATTACTGACCAAGCGTGCGACTATGCGTACATCGGCCGGAACACCATCAACTTTGAACTACCGGGTACTTTAGGCATTTTACAGGATCACGCGACATGGTTGAACAATAAGAACAGGGGCCAACATTACCCATTGATCCAAAAGCAAGCTTACGTTGCGGGCGTGGAACTTCATCCACAATTCAACTTGGTACGTGCAACGTTGCAGGATCTTGACGACGCATTCATATCCAAATTGAAAGCCGACCCAACTGCGGTGCTACTGATCGAAACGAACAACGCACATGGAATGGCGGAGCAACGGCGCTTGTTCTTTGAATTGATCGAACAAAATTGCGAGGTACCGGTCATCGTTGGTCGAACATATGGCAACTGCACCAAAGAGGAATTGGTATTGCAGAGCAGTACCGATATGGGTCCACTTTTTCTGGATGGAACCGGTGATGGGATCTTTATTTCAGACAAAGAACTTGGCCGAGAAGATCTCGTTTGCCGCACGGCATTCGGCATTCTTCAAGCCACGCGAACACGCACCAGTAAGACGGAATACATCAGTTGCCCAAGCTGTGGCCGCACGCTGTTCGACCTCCAAGAAACAACAGCAAAGATCCGTTCGCGAACCAGTCATTTGAAAGGCGTTAAGATCGGCATCATGGGGTGCATCGTGAATGGTCCTGGCGAAATGGCCGATGCCGATTATGGATACGTGGGCACGGGTCAAGGGGTGATCACGTTGTACAAAGAGAAGGACGTTGTGAAACGCAATGTGCCGAGTGCAAATGCAGTGGATGAATTGATCGATCTGATCAAGAAAGGCGGGGACTGGGTGGAGGTGGAATAGGATCCCGGTTCAAATGGAATTGCCGTATGACCTACATTAGCAGGACTTGAAATTTCTGATCAACACTGAATGCTTAAGCAACTATTAGCGACCATAACGGTTATTATATTACCTCTTGTTTCACTCGCACAGAATAGCTCTTCCCTTGAAGCATTGGCTTCGATAATGGAAGGCAGCTATTCAAGTTCAGCGCAAGCCTTGCTCGACACCAACTACTTCAACATCGAATTGGAAATGGTTCGCATTTGGCCGGAGCGCATTGATGGGGCGTGGTTGTATGTAGAACAAGCAACAGCCGCGAATAAGGAAAAACCCTATCGCCAGCGGGTGTATCATGTTCAGCAAGTAAATGAAGACACATTCACAAGCGATATCCTTTCGATCAACAGTGGTGAGAAGTATTATGGCGCATACAAGGATCCGTTATTCCTCTCACAGATTTCTCCTGACTCGGTTGCAATGCTCAGTGGCTGCACGATCACGTTGACGCAGAAAGGCGACAACTATGTTGGCAGTACCAACGAACGTGATTGCAGTAATGCTTGGGGCAAGGCATCCTACGCAACCAGCGAAGTATCCATTTCTCCCGGGCTAATGGTTTCATGGGATCGCGGTTACAACGATGCTGGTGAACAGGTCTGGGGTGCAGAGAACGGAGGATATCACTTCGTGAAAAAGCCTTAACCGGCAACAGCGGTTCACATTGATCTATGCTTCGGCAATTTCATGCGTTTATCGCTGAACATACCGATCCATTGTAAGCTTACTTCCATGCCTCCGCGAAAGGTGGTCTGTGCGCGGAGCTTGCTGATGTTGACATCATAACTGAGGCCGGCCATCAACTTGCGTTTCCATTCGAATTGTAGGGCTGGAACAACAGCGTCCTTATATCTGTAGAAACAACCGAAATAGAAAGCCGACGAATTCTTGTCGGTCGTGTACCGGCTGTCTACTCCGATCCTGCGGTGCAACAAACCACCCACGTTGATCTCGCGGCTTGCACCTTGCTGCGCCAAGAAGAACTTCGGTAACCATATCCAACGTTCGCCTTCGATCCGCAATTCACCATGCACCACATACCGGCGCAACAGACGATCCGAATTCGACCCGAACAAAGAGACCTTGGCTTGGTTCAAATGCATCACTGATGCACCTGCTTTCCAGCCGATCCCGTTCTTCAACTCGCCTTTGCCAAGCACACCTGCACCAAAGTCGACGAAGGATGCACTACTGTTTGCAATGGACTCATTTGTCGGCAGATCAGGGTTGTATCCTGCGCCATTGTATTGGCTGTCCCACCGCATGCCATCGAGCACTCCACTGCGCTGTCCGTAGCCGCCTTGTAGACCGAATGCGATCAGGCTTTCCTCTCCGCTTTTGATCGCGTAGGAAACACTGAGGTTGGCCTGAGCATCTCCGAATCGCGTACTGCCTGCTTTGTCACTGAATGCGCTGACCCCGATACCAAGATAGCGGCCATTACCGAGTTTCCCGGTAAGGACAGGTAGGTCGTAACTGAATGCATCCGTACGGAATGGACTACCTACACTGCGCCATTGCTCGCGGTGGATCAGAACGAGTCGCTGATCACCTTCAATATCTCCAGCGTTCGCCGGATTGATCACGAGCGGTGCGTTGTAGAATTGACCAAAATGTATGTCTTGTCCGAAGAGCAGAACGCCAAGTAGCATTCCGGATATAAGTAGCGCAACGCGCAACATGATCGGAGCAACGTTCGATATGTTCATTGTTCCGGTCATCGCACCAGAGTGATGTTACCTGTTCGTTGAATGTCTTCACCTTTCTCGGTCAGTGCGATCAAGGTGTATATGTAAACGCCACTTGCACCGGTCCTTCCATCAACGATGCCGTCCCAGCCATTGTCCATGCTATTTGTGCTGAACACGGAATTTCCCCAGCGATCGTATACCACGAACTCAAGTTCGATCACGGTCGGTGCGCGCACATAAAGCACATCATTGTTGCCATCGCCATTCGGACTGAAGACATCGGGAATGAACACCACATCACTACCGCGTATGCACATATCCAACGCCATCGAATCAACGCAGCTGCCTTCGTTCCAAACCACTAATTGCACTTGGTAGTAGCCCGCAACACCATGGTCATAATTCGGGTTGGTCCCATAGCTGTATGGAACAGTGTCCGCGTCCATCACCCAGTAACCGCCTACCGCATTATTGCTCAGGTCTATGAACGTAACATCCTTTTGATCGAAATCCACACACGATTCATTCGGATTGGCACTGAAGAGCGCCGTGATCGGTGGCCAACTGGGTACCTGTACCAAGCTGTCCGTGGCACAGCCCGTTTCATTGTTGGTCACTGTTACGAACGCCAATCCACCTGAAGGCAACGCGATGCTATCTCCTTGCAATTCGGAATCACCCACCTCCCAATCATAGTTGTATGTGCCGCTTCCTATCACGCTTCCAACAACATATCCATCATCGCCATAACACTGCAAGGGCGGGAAATTGAACACCGGTGCAAAGGGCGGATGTACCACGATCGTAATACTGTCCAACACTGGACCACTGCATCCGTCAGTGGTCATTACCGTGTAGGTTGTTGTTGTAGAAGGCGAAACATTTTGCGAAGAAGCAGGAAATAATCCATGGTCCCATTGGTGGTTGATGATCGCTTCGGGATCGCCACCACTGGTTTGTACTTCGATGGAGCTGCCGCCACCTGCACAGATCGGATTGTTCAACACAACGAGCTGCGTTGTCAATGCCGGATGATCCGTAAAGAGCAATGTATCTGCACTGAGGCAGGCACCTGACCCTACTGAATAGATCAGTTCATAGTCACCATCAGCCAACGTCGAAGGATTGAATGTTGCGGAGTTGAGTCCCGTGAAATTGCCGCCTGTTGGCGAGAAGGTGATCGTTACATCCACATCGTTCGAGCAGTACATCGGTTGCACACCACCAAGTTGCGCTTGCTGGAAAGGAAGTACGCTTACGGATACAGAGTCGCTGCAACCCGCGGGTGTATCATAGTGGATCATGTGAGCGCCTTCACCTGCAGCAGCTGGATCGAAAATGCCATTCTGATCAACACCATTTCCTGTGAACGTAGCACCCAGAGGCACGGTCGCGATGGCAAAGGGATCAACGTTGCTACAAATGGTCATATCAGAAACGGATAATGAAGAAGGATGCACGATCGCCAACAAGGAATCGCCACAAGTGTTCGCATCGAAGTGCAATGTGTGAATTCCAACTCCAGCGAACTGAGGGTCGAAGAACCAGTCCTCATCAGCGTTCTGACTTATCGCTGTTCCGCTCCAACTTCCATCCCAAGGCGTACGACCGGTGCTTTCGCGATCCAACAGCAGCGCATCATCTTCCGAACAAAAGAACAAGGTGTCGACATCCAACGTGGTATAACCGACCAGGATCCCGATCGTATCAACACAACCATTCGCCGCGAAGTAGAGCAGCTCATCCCATCCGTTTCCGGCCTGGACGGGATCATACGTTCCTACGGTCGCATCGACAATTCCTGCACCTGTCCAAACGCCACCAGGAGGGATCGCAACTGGGTCCAACGTGATCGGCGCGGGTTGCGATGGACATGCACTTCTGCTCGATCCGATATCGATCGGTTTCACATGGATCGTGAATTGCTCATCGCATCCATGCAATGCGTATGTCAAAATGTGTGTACCTCCTTCCGCTTCATCGGCATCGAACGTGCCGCTCAATGAATCAACAATGCCCGAACCGTACCAACGTCCACCCCATGGTTGTACCGGAATATCGAACGGATAGGTACTCTGACAAACGGTATCAAGTTGTGTTTGTCCGGTGATATGGTCAACGTTGATCGTCTTCGTATCCGAACATGCTCCAGCTGTATACGTGACCACATACGAGCCCACAGTAGATGGATCGAACATACCATTCGGTTGAATGAACGGTCCGCTCCAAGTGCCGCCTTGCGGAGTATTATCGACGATCATAAAAGGTGCTGTTCCGGGACAAGCAGCTTCATCGAAACCTGCATCCATACTGTCCACGAGCAAGAGTATTGTGGCTTCGCAACCGCCGGGAATACCGTAATTCAGCACGTGGTTACCGGGACCCGCAGTATCTGGATCGAAGGTCCCTGAAATGCTGTCCAATATGCCCGCACCACTCCACCATCCTCCGGGAGGTGTGGCCGAAAGGTCGAACGCTTCGAGTGATTGACATACGTTGGCCGGGGCACCGTTTATCTGCGGATCGAGCACCACGATCATTCGACTGTGTGTGGCCTGCGCCCCTGTTCCGTTCTCGGTTACAACAACAGTATAGGTGGTCGTTGAAGTTGGGCAAACACTGATCGGACCTTCAACAGGAGCTAGTCCATTATCCCAACTGTAGGTGTAGCTCAAGCAGCCGTTCACATCCGCCGATAAGTTCGCGCAAGACCCAGCGCAGATGGTATCGTTCGTAGCCATCACTTCCACTGCAATTGGGCACGAAATGATCTGCGTGTTCGCGGTCAAAGTGAAGAACCAAAGTGAATCGCAACGATCACGTAAACCGATCCGGAACGAAACAGTGTATGGACAGTTCCTGACGAAGGCTGGATCCACGCTCAAGTTCATGGTCTGTGATTCACCACCTACGCACGACAACGGAGTTGCACCGGTTACACTTGGAGCCCCTTCACCAATGATCGTGAATGCGGAAGATGAAATGGAATCACACGGGATCGGATAACTGAATCGGATCCCAACGGCGCCACTATTGCATGCAGGTGCAACGGGGATCGACATCACCGGCGGCACAGGTGGGTCAACGATGCTGGTCCATTGGGCTTCGAAACCGCAGTACGCTACAGTAGGGTCACTCACAAAATGCACGGTCAAAACGCCGCTGGTCGCAACGATCGGCGGCGGAGCTATTGTACCGGAATACGCAGGACCGATCTGCGGCGAATTGATCGAAGGACCGTTATGGAAGGTGAGCAGATCATACCCCTGTTCCAAACAGAAAGTGGATGTGAAAACCAACGTGACCTGTGATCCTGCGTCGATGGTAAACACATGGTCTTCATTGTTCCCGTAGATATTTCCGCCAGGGCCATCCTCACTATCCAGCAGGATCCCTTTGCATATCGTTACCACGGTATCGCTCATGTTGAACTCCTGCAACACTTGCGCATGTGCAACAGGGGTCAATGCGACCACGGATGCTAGTGCAATGTTGCGGATCATGTTCATGGCCATGTTCAAATACTATCCTGCGGAAGGATCGTGATCATTGGTGTTACGATCTCATTGCTCCTATTCCCAGCGCGATCGATCACATGGAACGAATACGTCATTTGCTCTTCGGTTCCGTTGCCCAATAGGAATAAAGGAGAAAGCTGCACTTCCAATTCTCCCTTGATCGCCAACTCAGTATCGGGCGGCGCTAATGGAATGATGTGATACCCATCCGCGGTATTCAATCGGCTGTCCTTTACCCACAACGAGTGATCATCCGGATCATCCCTTCCAAGATCACCATCGCCATCCTCGTAACTGAAACGTAGAACAACCGGTTGCTGGAAT
This sequence comes from Flavobacteriales bacterium, assembly GCA_017987115.1. GTDB lineage: Bacteria > Bacteroidota > Bacteroidia > Flavobacteriales_F > PHOS-HE28 > PHOS-HE28. The sequence goes on from JAGNUG010000019.1 coordinate 36,904, forward strand.
TCGATCACTGTAGAAGGGCCGACCGAGATCAGTTCGACCGATGGTTCGCGCGGTATGATGTCCACAACCTCCTTCTTACAAGCCGCAAGAAAACAGACCACTACAAGCAGGGATGCGAACTTTCTCATGATGCGATCCGAAAGGTGAAGTAGTTCAACATCGGTGCCGTGGTGCCATCGTTCGGGATCTCAGTTGGAGCGGAATGAGCGCCATCGTCAACGTAAACACGTACGAAGAGTACGGTGCCCGGTGAATACGCACCAAGCTGTAATTGAACCTTATGCGTAAACGTTGTGGCGGTGTTGCCAAGATCCGGACCGGACACTGAGTTCGAAGTGATCAACGTTAGCTCTGGAACGGTTCCGAATTCACTTATCGTTGTTGCCACTTTCACTTTGTTATACGTGAGAGCATTGCTCGCTGTCTCATCATCGGAAAAGGCAAACCAGAGGTCGATAGCAGAACCAGATACTTCGATCGGCTGTACACCTTCCCCATCGCCGCGTGGGAACGCGTTATTTGTTGCACCTGCAGCAAACGCAAGGACACCGATCACTTGTGGTTCCAGATTCCCCGGTGTGGGTGTGTTGCCGAACATGTCCTTTGCACCGGATGCGATCCAATTGTTTATCACTGCACGATAGGCATTACTATTCGCTGGCCAGTCTGAGTCAGCGGTCAGTTCCAACGGCATTATGCCTGAAGTGTTCGGCACGAAGACCGTCAACCGTTCATGCAGGAACGATCCATCCACATCACCAGGAACAACACGATAGGTAAAGCTCCCTTGAGGGGTGTTGGCGATCGTTGGGTGATAGACCAACGAGTTATATGCGCTTCCAATGGATCGGAATTCCGGTTCAAAATTGCCGTCGTGGCATCCACTCACGGCGCAACTAGGCCGAAGTATTTTTTGATGGATCCACGCAAAGTTGTCCTGCGGAATATTCTCTACCGTTGGGTTTGGTGAACCCCGTTCCAACTCGTCGTAAGGATTTGGCGTGTCCTTCTTGCATGCTGCGATCGCAAGAACAATTAGTAATATGATGATCCAGGTACCGCGCATGACTCAGATCCGATCGAACAATGATTGTGTGCCAGGCTCCAGGAATCCAGCGCTCAAGACTTCATTCTTCACACCAAGGATCTCCGCGATCGTAGGTACCACATCGGTCACGATACCAACCGGATCGTCCTCACTACCGATACTCAGGTTCGATGGAACACTTGCGCCGGCCATCATGCCGAAGACGCGTAACGAATTACTGTCGCTGTGATCGAACGAGTACCAATCATTTTGATCTTGGATCGCATTGGGTTCCGAATTGCGGCCGCATTCCGGAATGGCGATCACTACAGTATTGTTCGCCATCTCTGGGATGTTATTGTTGATGTAATCCCACACATGTGCAACGGCGTGATCAGCGCGATGAAGTGCCGCGAGATAACCGGTGAAGCTGCTGTGGCATCCATCCACGCCGCTCATGTTCACCACGGTAAGCGCGGGTTTGAACCACTTCATCACTTCGCATGCATAACCAACTGTTGTTAGGTCACCACTGTCGTGAACAGGTGGATGCGCGATGGTACCGTTGTGCGTTTTGGTGAACATTTCAGACATGAACGCCTTGATATCCTGCTTCTCTTCCGGTGTGTTCCCGATGCTTGTTGGTACTGATCCCAAGTGCTCGAAACTATTATCGAGGAAGGATTTCATTTCGTAGATCGGTGCCAACTGATCTTGCGGATGATACACTTTAGCATCGGAGAGGTATTGATCCCCTGGAGGTCCGAACGTGATATTGGGAGCGAAGAAATTTGCGCCATATTGAGCGCCGTAATTCGGATGGATGCTGTAGTTCAGCAACGGTACGCTATTCCCGATCGAGTTGCCAATGAACCAGGTCTTACTGGCCGGCACACCGCCATGTCGACGGAGATACTCGAAGATCGTTGGATTCAATGGTTTCTGTTGAAGACCTTGCGTCGCCGCCGTATTTCCTTGCAACAACGAATTCAATCCACCATAGTGGCCAGCACTAACGGCACGCATCTCACGGAAAAGTGTGCCTTGTTGTTGTAGCGTTTGGCCAAGGATCGGTTGAATGGGATTGATACCACCCAGACCTGTACCGTAAACGATCTTCTGTGGCGGAGGAGCACCGTCCAACATATTGTACATGATGTTGCCTTCGGTGGGGTCGCTTTGGCTATCACTGAGATAGCGTTGCAACACACTTTCCTGTTGGCGAACACCGCCGGCGAACAACACGAATACAACGTGCTGCGCTAGCTGCGCCCCGGAGGCGGCAAACAAGCGACCACTTGGCAGGATGTAAGGTGCAGCGATCAATCCCGCCGCCGCGGCACCCGTTCGTTTTATGAATTTTCTGCGGTTCATGGTTGTTCTACTAGTTGTTCCGATCCCAGGTACGGGGTCAGTAGAATAAATACTCCTCGCTTAATGCGAAAGAGAAGTAGATGAGTTCAGGTGTCACATTCGGGTCCGCCGTGATCTTATTACGGAACCAGGTCTTTTCGGCCTCGGTAGGGTTACGTACCAAGAACCGGTTGTACGTGGCAGTGATGAACACATCAAGATCCGCATTCATTTCAGCAGCTGTCGGGATCTGCACACCGGGTTTGTTCATGAAGTTGCTGATGATCACTTCGCGCGCCAACTGCTTGTCTCCAATACTTTGGATGCACTGATCAATTTTGTACAGATCGTTCGGTGATAGCGCGGTCTGAAACAGGTTCGCGTGCAGGATCGCTGCATACTCCTGGTTGGATTTTTCGCGATCCTTAACACCATCATTCAAGTCCAGATCGACCGGATCAAGCTCGTAGACGAACAGGTCTTTCTTACAACCGGTCATTAGCAGCGCGACCCCTAGGAGCATTGCCACCGATCGTAGTATGGATGTTGTGTTGTGTTGCATGGCGATCTATTCCAAATCCTCAGTTAGCGCTATTACTCAGACCAGCATATTCATCGCTGATCAGGATGGTCCGTTGAAGTCGTTGGAAGTCATGGTCACTTTGATATGTTGTTGTGATCTGATAGGATTCGAACGTTGAAGGATCACGGCCTAGGAAGGACCGGTAGCAGAACCTTACCAGACCTTCATTTCCTTCGGGGCTGTTCACCAGAATATCCAGATACCCGGACTTGTTCTGTGCGCTTGCACCAAAGAGAATCGCGCTCGCGTTGTACTCTACCATTGTGAACCCGGCGGTGAATTCCGCGTTGGTCGGATACCGGAACAACATGTTGTCGAACGACGCATTCACGAAATTGAATGAATTCATATTGATGAAGTCGAACACTGAATTGAACATCATGCGCTTCACCACTTCGTTCGCTGTGATCAACCCATCACGGTGATCAACACGGGCATTCTTCAAGCGAAGCAATTTCTGTAATGTGCTGTTGCTTTCGCTTGCACCTTGCGCATTGCCGCTCAATGAATCCGCAAGAGCAGCTTGTTGGGCGTCACTGATGTAACCATCAATAACATCATCGCTCACTCCTTCCAGAAAACGCGCTTTGAAAGACCCATAGAGACGTTGGTGATAAGCTTCCTTGTACGACGAATCACCTTGCACGAATGCCGTGCTGGTCATCAACTTATTCACCAAAGAGACACGCGCATCACTATTCAGTCCCGCGTTCTCCAGGTCGGCTACTTCTGCATCCATCTCGGCATCCACCGGTTCGCGGCCCAAGAGATCGATGAACAGCCGGTTCACGTAATTCCGTGTCACCACGGTCGGTACACCATCGTAGTCAGGTGCCACATTGTCCGGGCGAACTTCCAACTCCTGTTTCTTGCAGGCCGAACATATCAACACGGCCAGAAGTACTGGCAGGTGGTTCGTTCGGAAGGTGTGCGTCGTTGACATGGATAGCTATCTCAGATTCCTGTACGCAGTTGGTTCCGGGAAGTGACTTAATCTCGGCAGAAAGGGTACACGGCTACGACCAAGGCTCAATTCCATCGACGAATACACATTAGAGGTACGGTGAATCTGATCCGTGTTTCATGGCACTTTGCTCAATTAAGACCCCATTGCCAATGATCAGCGCATACAGGTAACAATACAACTTGAACTACGTACAGTATCTTCATTTCCATAATAACGGCACCGTTAAAAAGGGAAACGCCCCGTGATGACCACAGGGCGTTCTTCCAATGTTTTCACCCAAAGGTGATTCTGGATGGCAGGTCCTTCGTTTCGCCGAAGGAGAATACCCCGGTTACATGCGACCATAGAACATTAGCTCTGTCGCTTTTCACCGGCATTAAGGTTGCTCAACGATTAACCGCGATCTCCGCTTCGGAGGAATTTTGATCCGAAGGTGGTTCGTAGGTCACAACAACAATGGCGAGAAGCGCCGCTATAGCAGCCGCTTGTATCATGGTGAGGTATTTCGGTTCCATGGTGAATTGTTCTAATTGGTTCATCCCTTGCTACGGGTGCACTCCTGGAAATGTGACGCAAAGTCGACATAAAGCGATCTGATATTGCCGAACCTCCACAGTTCATCGACGGAATACCCGGATGCGAAACCTCAACAGAACCGGATCCGAATGGTCATGGTGTCAAATAACCTTTGATCGAATCCACATACGTTCCGAACGCAGCAGCCCCCTTAGGCGATATGGAACATGTGGTAAGCGGATAATTATCACGGAAACCTTTCTTAACACGAACGTATCCCGCTTCCTTCAGCTTGCTGATCTGCACGCTGAGGTTACCTCGCGTTGCACCTGTTTGCTCGAGGAGCCACGTGAAATCGGCGTGCTCAACACCTACCAATAAGCTCATTACTGCAAGTCGAAGCTGATTGTGCAATACCGGGTCCAAAGGTTCAAACGCCATTCTCGTGCCGCCTAAGTAGGATGCCTGGGATCAAATAACCAAGTACGATCGCCCCGGCAAATACCAATGAAGAGTACTCCTGCAGATAAAAGAATGACAAGATCCCGAATGCCCAAAAGACCACTCCACCGACCAACAACGGTCGAAATCGGATCAGCGCACCCGTGGTGAAAGTCGGTAGCCCGGTAAGCAAAAGTATGAAAGGATTAGGGTCAAGGCGTTGAGAAACCGTGCCAATGATCACGAGGACCAAAGTAATTCCGAACGCACCCCATATCGTGGATTGAACACGATCCATAACGGTACTAACGCCTCGCTTTTTGCCTTCACGGTATCCGTAAACAGTAGACACCACACCACCTATCACGCCGGCAATTACCCATGCTGCCCCTTTGGTCTGAATGCCGTTGATCCGTAGATAGTGATCGGCGATCCCTGCCGTGGCAAGCAGCACGCCCCATAACAGGAAAAAGAAATTCGATCGTTGAAATGAACGTTTCGCTTGAGCGACCATCTGGTTGATCACATCCAAGCTTTGTGCGGGTGTCAATTGATTTTCCATTTTGATGTATTTATAGTGCAAACATAAACTAGTTTACGTTATAAACCAAATTTCACGATAAATTTGTGCAATGTCATTCACACTATTGATTGCAGGCGCTACCGGGTTGGTCGGAAAAAAGACGCTGGAACTCGCACTTGCTGATCCGATGATCGAAAAGGTCATTGCACCGGTCCGCAGGAAACTACCGGATCATCCCAAGCTTGAACAATGGATGGATGGCGACCTAACAAAGGCACTGCGTCCCTTAAGAACAGATGCGGTGATCTGCTGCCTAGGGACCACGATCAAAACTGCTGGCAGCAAGGAAGCATTCCGTCATGTGGATCACGATCTGGTCGTTATGCTTGGAAAGTGGGCGAAGGAACATGGAGTTGGAACATTCTGTGTTGTGAGTTCCATGGGAGCTGATGCCGGCTCGATGATCTTCTACAATAAAGTAAAAGGTGAAATGGAACGGGACCTGAAAGCGCTTGGGCTCCCTACCCTTCACATCTTTCATCCATCCATCCTGAAAGGACCAAGAGAAGAAGAACGCATTGGTGAACGGATCGGAATTGCTGTAATGAGCGCACTCTCGGGAATTACACCCGACAACTATAAGCCAATGCCTTATGATGTCTTAGCGAAAGCATTGATCAGCGCCATCAGGATCGAAACCAGCGGCACGCATGCGTATCGAAAGATCCTTGAACTCGCTGGTAGCTGAACAAATTTGCTTTCGACACGAACCCGAAGGAGGGTTACTGTATATTCGTGATATGTTCCGAGCAATTACCGTTTGGCTGTTACTCGTTGTCACCTATGCCCAAGGTCAGAACGATTCGATCTTCCCGAGTATCTCAGGTTATTGGTTCATGCAAACGGTTAGTTGGGATTTTGATGGAACGAATATGAACTTCATAATTACGGATCACGACTTGTTCTATTCAGCACAGCCAGAGCAATTAGCTAATGGCCTTTCTTGGGGTGCCGTGACGAACTTGAATGACGCGCCCATCGGATTGTTAGCGGTGGACGGGAGCCGTATCTATTTTAAAAGCACTGGGCCATATGACGTTGGATACGAGACGTACTATGACACGACGATGCGGCAAGTCTACGATTTCAACTTAGCCGTCGGAGATACGGCATACATGGGCAATCCGAATAGTTCACCCTATCCGGTTATTGTATATGACATAGACACTGCTTTCATTGCAAGTGCACCAAGAAGACGCTTCCAAATGGACAATGGCGACATTTGGGTCGAAGGCGTCGGGAGTTTAGAAGGACTGCTCAGGCCACTATTATATACGTTCGAAAACGGCTTCGAACTGCTCGATTATTGTGGTGAATATTTGGATACGGATAGCGTTCAGTACACCGGTTGTTGGCCAACTGGTGTTGGAGCGAATGAGCTATTGAAGCCTGAAATTCTGGTCCATCCAAATCCGAATGATGGAGAGTTCTCCATTTTGAATTCCGACCCTGGTGCCAAGTTCAGCGTATGGGATATGCGAGGCGCGACAGTTGCAACTGGTCGAGTTGTGGGAGCAAGCACACGTGTTCGGCTACCAACACTTGCTACGGGTCTTTATGTTCTGGATGTGAACGACCAACGCACTAAGCTGATCATCGAGTAGGCCTTTCAAAAGATTGAGATCAAGCCAGACCTCATGAATAGAGCCGGGTGAAACCTGTAGGTTCAAGAAGACTTTTGAGCTTATGCGAGATCATTCGCATTATACCTTTCCGTATCAGAAAGTAACCACCTTGATCTTGCGCGCAACGGCCAATTCCGCACCGTCAAGTTCGCTCGTTCGTTCCACGCGCATACGATCGAAGGCTGGTCGTAGCTCTTCCGCCAATGGCTCTGTATTCGGAAATTCCTCGCGGCGGTGATCCACTTGAACACCATTCTTCCAGAAACGGAAACAGACATGTGGTCCTGTTGCCAAGCCCGTACTGCCCACCTCACCGATCACGTCTCCTTGTTGAACAGCATCACCTGCTTTCACCAAGGTCTTCCGCATATGTAGATATTGAGTAGAGTAGGTGCCGTTATGTCGGATCTTCACGTAATTCCCATTTCCACCGGTATACCCGGCCTTTTCCACGACCCCATCCCCTACTGCCAAGATGGGTGTACCGTATGCCGCGGCGTAATCCGTTCCAAGGTGTGCTTTCATCACTTTCTGAACTGGGTGCAATCGCCTGCTGGAGAAACCGGATGAGATACGACTGAATTTGATCGGTGATTTCAGGAACGCTTTGCGCATACTGTTCCCTTCGTTGTCGAAATACTGCTGCACGCCATCGGCCTGAGCGAATTCAAATGCTTCTTTCACTGTACCGCCACTGGCATAGCGCGCGGCAAGGATCTCCGGTCTTCCATAAGACTTGCCATCAACGGTCTGCTCGCGGTAGACCACGGAGAAAATGTCATCCTTCTGGATCCGATAGAAATCAATGGTCCATGCGAATACATCGGATAATTGCATTGCAAGGGCCGGATCGGCTCCTGCCGAAATGAAATCATTGTAGAGCGCTCCGGTCACTACACAAGCAACGCTATGTTCTTCAACTTTGATCGGACGATGACCTACGCGTACGTGCAGACTATCCTTCAGTCCGAATACGACATATTCCACAGGGTCCGATTCGTAAACAAAGTATTCCGGGCTATTCACGCTGTCCGCCCTGTAGACGAATGCATAAGGGTGTCCTGCACGCAACCGCCGAACATCGAAATAAGGTTCAGCCAATTCCACCATATCCTGCACGGTGTTCATGGACACGCCTTGTTCGGATAACAGGTCGCCAAAAGTCGAACCGGACTTTACGGTCCCTTGCTCAATGGAATAGCCTGACATTTGAATTCCATAAGCGCTCGGCGGCAACGGAACGGTATCCAAAATGACAACGGAATCACTATCCGGCTTATATTCCACGTGGGGGCGAATGTCCACGGTCAGCAATGTACCCACTACTCCTGCCGTCAGTGCTGAGCCCAACGCCCATTTGATCCAAACTTGCATACAGTGCAAATAACGTGCGTTCAGAATGAAAGGATCGCATCCTGTTGAAGATCATTTCCACCAACGCGTGTTGGTTCTGAGTAAGCAGGAGGTGGATGAGAATGGTTCTGAAAAGCAGATCTGTTGATCCCATCATCAACCAACTCCTCTGCAATTACTCTTTTGCAATTGGATGTGCGAGGCCTTCGTAGCTGGCAAGTTCCATCTTAATGGAACCCACAAGTACTTTCGCTTGGGCCAGCACGGGAATGTGATTCCCATCTTCTGTGATCCACACATTCAGGTCATCATTCCCCTCGAAAATACGCCCCTCTTGCACTACTGGCTGGAATTTTAGACACCTGTATTTACCATTCCGGAGTTTGATGGTCTCTTTACCCATGAACTGCATGCGCAGCGGCCAAAGCTCACCGTCCATAAACGTCTCGATGGTGTACACATCACCAACGGCAGCAGTGCTATAGTTGATCGTACGTGCATAGTAGAATGCGCTAAGCATGTCCTGAACACTGCCTGGAACTTTGTACACCT
>JAGNUG010000106.1 GCA_017987115.1 Flavobacteriales bacterium
GTTCATCCTCTGCTCGGATCGAAGCGAACTCATATTTCGGCAAGTATTACATCGTCGGACAGGCAAAGCTTAGAATGGATCTTTCCACAGCCTCGCCGCTGTATATAGAACCGATATTCACGCTACATCGTTGGGATTATTTCAGGAGCTTCACCACGTTCTTTGATGAAGTGAGACCAAGTTTCGTAGTGAATCGTGAAACATGGGCCGGCATCAACATAGGAATGGGCTTGGGCAATAAAGGACTCCTACGGCTGGATGCTAAGCTGGCTGAAACCAAGGATAATTACTACCAAACGGCAGTATTCAATGGCCAGGACACAGCGGATGTCTCCTATTTCAGTCATTTCACATCAGGACTGTTGATCGAACGGAACACACTGAATCGGAAACAACATGCCAATGAAGGTGAATCACTCACTGGATCGATCAGGGTGGTCACCGGTCATGAAACAACTGACCTTGGTTCCACGCGTACAGAGAACTTGTTGGATCACCACTACAAACATGATTGGGTGGTTGCCAAGATCACGTTGGACAAGTATTTCCTACCAAGGGGCATATTCAAATTCGGTCTATTGGCCGAAGGCGTATTCAGCAGTATGCCTAATTTCGAGAATTACACGGTGAGCATCATCCGAAGCCCGGCATTTCGACCAACACCGGAAAGCCATACCTACTTCATTCCTGAATTCCGATCTGCCAAGTACGCCGCTGGTGGTGCCCGCCTGATCGTTGCCGTAGCGAAGAACCGCTTTGATCTTCGTTTGGAAGCGTTCATCTTTCAACCGTATGAGCCATTGATCCGTCAGAGCGATGGCAGCGCGATAACAGGCCTAGGATTCGATAAGCGGTATTATATGGGATCAGGTTCTCTGATCTACCAAAGCCCATTGGGACCTGTCTGGTTCAATACCAGTTACATTGAAGTGTTAACGCAACCGTGGGTCTGGAGCCTCAATTTCGGCTACATCCTTTTCAATCAGAAAGCACAAGAATGACGGGTCTGATCACACATCACTTGTTGGACCAGTACGAAAGTGTTTCCGGTGAATTGGAGAAGTTGCCACATGTGGACCGACCGGATGGAGCGTTGTGGGACTTGCTGGATGAACTGATGCTTGACCTTCATCTGATCAACCATGGCTACGCCAAAGAAGGCTACGTGAAACACACCGAACGGCGGTTGCAGGAGGTTTGCGCGGATGAAGGCGTTGCGGATAGGATGAAGGCCATTCGGTTTTAAGGCGGTTGTAATGGAACACGCAACAAACCTTTACTGTGCTCAAGCTTGCAAATACGGCCTAAGCTTTCTGCTTAAATTCCGGCTGGACCGGGGTGGACATTGGGCAGAGCGTAAGCACCATGTCCATCCTGTCAACCTGCTGCCAAGCCATTAAACCTATACGAGCATCTACCCACAAAAAAGCCCCAGCAATACACCGGGGCTTTTCAATTTCAATAGGATTGCTCTATGCCTGCGCAGTAGGCCCTCCGAAACTCATCGGGATCTCGGTGGCTTCGCTTTCGCGGATGGGTCCGTGAACGCCTTCGAACTTCTGCACGTTATCGGCCAGAGCGCGCATTAGGCGCTTGGCATGCTGGGGCGTAAGTAACACACGGCATTTCACCTTGGCTTTGGGTACACCGGGCATTACGCGCACAAAGTCCAGTACGAATTCGGAGTTGCTGTGTGTAATGATCGCAAGGTTGCTGTAGATGCCATCAGCGATCTCTTCACTGATCTCGATGTTCAATTGGTTCTGGCGTGGTTGGTCTTTTTCGTCGGCCATGGTCTGTTGTTCTTATTGGCTTAATGTCTAAATGTGTGGAATGAAAAACGGCAAGCGACCCGGTAGTGGATCAGCTTGCCGCTCGTTCATTTGCAGTTTACTGCCCAAAAGATCATTCTTCGATCTCTTGTGCCTCTAGTTTAGAGGCAAGCATGCGCTGGTATTCGTCCTTATTCGCAACAATGTTCTTCTGGTAAGCACGCACTCCGGTACCAGCAGGGATCAAGTGACCAACGATCACATTCTCCTTCAGGCCGTTCAAATGGTCTTCCTTCGCGTTTACTGCTGCTTCGTTCAAAACCTTGGTTGTTTCCTGGAAGGAAGCCGCCGATATGAAGCTTTCGGTCTGCAATGAAGCGCGAGTAATACCCTGCAACATCGTGCGTGCTGTAGCAGGTTGTGCCTGACGCGCGTCCGCCAACTTGGAATCCTTACGCTTCAGCACGCTGTTCTCGTCGCGGAACTTACGCAAGGTCAATAACTGACCAACACGCAATGCCTCGCTGTCACCAGCGTCTGTAACCACCATCATATCGAAGATCTGATCGTTCTCCTCCATGAATTCGGTCTTGTTCACGCTTTGCTTCTCCAAGAACTTGGTATCTCCTGGATCCTCGATCTCCACCTTACGCATCATCTGGCGAACGATCACTTCAAAGTGCTTGTCGTTGATCTTTACACCCTGCATACGGTAAACTTCCTGGACCTCGTTCACCAAGTACTCCTGAACCTTTGTAGGTCCTTGAATATTCAGGATATCGCCAGGAGCGGTTGAACCATCGCTAAGCGGCTGACCTGCTTTGATGAAGTCGTTCTCCTGAACAAGGATGTGCTTGCTCAAAGGCACCAGGTAGTTCTTCTGTTCGCCGGTGCGGCTTTCTACAATGATCTCGCGGTTACCACGCTTGATCTTTCCGTAGGAGATGATACCATCGATCTCGCTCACCACAGCTGGATTACTCGGGTTACGTGCCTCGAACAACTCGGTAACACGCGGTAGACCACCGGTAATGTCACCACCCTTGCCGGAGCTACGTGGGATCTTCACCAGAATGTCACCGGCCTCGATCTTCTGCCCTTCACTTACTACGATGTGTGCTCCGACAGGCAAGCTGTAGCTCTTCAGCTCCTCTTTGCCCTTTCCGTCCATAATGCGGATCGTCGGGTTCTTTTTCTTGTCACGGCTCTCAATGATCACCTTTTCTGCGAAACCGGTCTGTTCGTCGATCTCTTCGCGATAGGTCGCATTCTCTTCGATGCTCTCGAAGTCAAGCTTACCACTGAATTCAGAAATGATCACAGCGTTGTAAGCATCCCAGATACAGATCAGGTCGCCTTTCTTCACTTTCTTGCCGCCTTTCATGTAGATGAATGCGCCGTACGGAATATTGCTGGTGGTCAATACGATACCGGTATTGCTGTCCACGATACGCATTTCCGCACTGCGGCTGATCACTACTTCGGCATCCGCTCCTTTACGATCTTTCTTGCTGACCGTGCGCAGTTCCTCGATCTCCAATACGCCATCGTATTTGGCACGGATCTCACTTTCCTCCGTGATCTTACCCGCAACACCACCAACGTGGAACGTACGCAGGGTAAGCTGGGTACCAGGCTCACCAATGGATTGTGCCGCGATCACACCAACTGCCTCACCCATTTGGACGAAACGGCCGGTAGCAAGATTGCGACCATAGCATTTGGCACATACACCTTTCTTCTGCTCACAGGTCAATACACTTCGGATCTCAACCTCCTCGATCGGGCTATCCGCAATGGCAGCTGCAATATCCTCATCAATGTTCTCACCGCTGGCAACCATCAATTCGCCAGTCTGTGGGTGGTGCACGTCGTGTACGGAGTTACGCCCCAGAATACGATCATACAACGACTCAACGATATCTTCATTCTTACGCAGTGCTGATGCCAGCAATCCACGAAGCGTTCCGCAATCATCATTCGTAATGATAACATCCTGCGCAACGTCAACAAGACGGCGGGTCAAGTAACCAGCGTCAGCAGTCTTTAGAGCAGTATCCGCAAGACCTTTACGTGCACCGTGAGTTGAGATGAAGTACTCGAGAATGGACAGCCCTTCCTTAAAGTTGGAGAGGATCGGATTCTCGATAATATCTTGACCACCACCAGCGCCACTCTTTTGCGGTTTGGCCATAAGACCACGCATACCACTGAGCTGACGGATCTGTTCTTTGGATCCACGCGCACCGGAATCCATCATCATATAGATGGAATTGAATCCTTGACGGTCCTTCTTAATGCGCTCCATCAAGGTGTAGGTCACCTTACTGTTGGTGTGTGTCCAGATATCGATCGTTTGGTTGTAACGCTCGTTATTGGTGATGAGCCCCATGTTATAGTTGCCTGTAACCTCATCAACCTCGGCTTGCGCTGCATTAACCAGCTTTTCCTTATCGGCTGGAATAACAACGTCGTCCAAGTTGAAGCTAAGGCCGCCATGGAATGCACTCATGAACCCGAGGTCCTTGATATCATCCAGGAACTGAGCAGCACGCGCAGTTCCGGTCTCCTTAACGACCTTACCGATGATATCACGCAATGCCTTCTTGGTCAATACATCATTGATGAAACCAACTTCCTTAGGCACCACTTCATTGAAGATGGTACGGCCACAAGTCGTGTCAATGATAGCTGACTTACCGTTGATATCGACCCAACGCAGTTTGATGTGCGTGTGGAGGTCAAGTTGTTTCTCGTTGTATGCAATGATCACCTCTTCCGGGCTGTAGAACGTACGTCCTTCGCCTTTCATGGTGCGCTCCTCGTCGGTAACGCGTCCTTTGGTGATGTAGTAGAGGCCCAATACCATGTCCTGGCTAGGTACCGCGATCGGCGCTCCGTTAGCAGGGTTCAGGATATTGTGGCTGGCCAACATAAGAAGCTGTGCTTCCAGAATTGCGGCATTACCCAATGGTACGTGTACAGCCATTTGGTCACCGTCGAAGTCAGCGTTGAACGCAGTACAAACGAGCGGGTGCAACTGGATCGCTTTACCCTCGATCAATTTAGGTTGGAATGCCTGAATACCAAGACGGTGCAACGTAGGAGCACGGTTCAATAGAACCGGGTGTCCCCACAATACGCTCTCCAGAATATCCCAAACAACGGGCTCCTTCTTGTCTACGATTTTCTTCGCACTCTTCACCGTTTTCACGATGCCACGCTCAATGAGTTTCCGAATAATGAAAGGCTTGAAGAGCTCGGCTGCCATATCCTTCGGCAATCCGCACTCATGCAATTTCATTTCCGGTCCAACAACGATCACGGAACGTGCGCTATAATCGACACGCTTACCGAGCAAATTCTGACGGAAACGACCTTGCTTACCCTTCAACGAATCGCTCAAGGATTTCAACGGACGGTTGCTTTCGCTCTTAACGGCACTGCTCTTACGGCTGTTGTCGAAGAGGCTGTCCACAGCTTCCTGTAACATGCGCTTCTCGTTACGCAGGATCACTTCCGGTGCTTTGATCTCCACCAAACGCTTCAAGCGGTTGTTACGGATGATCACACGGCGGTAAAGATCATTGAGGTCGGAAGTAGCGAAGCGGCCACCATCCAATGGCACCAATGGGCGAAGCTCTGGCGGAATAACAGGCACCACCTTCACGATCATCCACTCCGGCTTGTTCTCCATGCGCGTGTTCGCATCACGGAAAGCCTCCACCACGTTCAATCGCTTCAACGCTTCGGTCTTACGCTGCTGACTTGTCTCCGTATTGGCCTTGTGACGCAGGTCGTAGCTTAAGCCATCAAGGTCCAAACGCTTCAACAGATCATACAAGGATTCAGCGCCCATTTTAGCGATGAACTTGTTGGGATCCGTATCGTCCAGATACTGATTCTCCTTGCCTAATACATCAAGGGTATCCAAGTACTCTTCTTCGGTCAGGAAATCGAGGTACTGAAGTGCTTCACCCTCTTTGTTCATGGCCGGACCTGGTTGGATCACCACGTAACGCTCGTAGTAGATCACCTGATCCAACTTCTTGGTAGGCAGGCCCAACAGATAACCGATCTTGTTCGGTAGGCTGCGGAAATACCAAATATGAGCTACAGGCACCACCAATTGGATATGCCCCATACGCTCACGACGTACTTTTTTCTCGGTCACTTCAACACCGCAACGGTCGCAAACGATCCCTTTGTAGCGGATCCGCTTGTACTTACCACAATGGCATTCGAAATCCTTAACAGGGCCGAAGATGCGCTCGCAGAAAAGGCCATCACGCTCCGGCTTGTAGGTGCGGTAATTGATGGTTTCCGGCTTGATCACTTCGCCATGGCTGCGCTCGAGAATTTGCTCGGGGCTGGCCAGACTGATAACGATCTTATTGAAGTTGCTATTGAGCTTTACTTCCTTCTTCATGTTGTCGCGTTACTTGCTTGCGTTCTTCGTAAAGTTGCTCTTACCCTAGGGGTTACTCCAATGAAACATTCAATCCCAATCCACGCAGTTCGTGGAGCAGAACGTTGAAGGATTCCGGAATTCCAGGGGTTGGAAGGGGTTCTCCCTTCACGATGGCCTCGTAGGCCTTTGCACGTCCCAAGACATCATCACTCTTAACGGTCAGGATCTCTTGCAGGATATTGGCAGCACCGAATGCCTCCAATGCCCACACCTCCATCTCACCGAAGCGCTGTCCACCGAACTGTGCCTTACCACCGAGCGGCTGCTGGGTGATCAAGCTATACGGTCCAATGGAACGAGCATGCATCTTGTCGTCTACCATGTGTGCTAGTTTGATCATGTAGATCACACCCACGGTAGCTGGCTGGTCGAATCGTACACCGGTTCCTCCATCGTACAGGTAAGTCTTACCGTTACGTGGAACACCTGCTTCGTCTGTTTCCTTGTTGATCTGATCGAGTGTAGCACCATCGAAGATCGGTGTTGCGTACTTGCGGCCCAGTTTCTTACCGGCCCAGCCCAATACGGTCTCGTAGATCTGCCCCAAGTTCATACGGCTTGGTACACCAAGCGGGTTAAGAACGATGTCCACTGGAGTACCATCCTCCAGGTAGGGCATATCCGCATCGCGCACGATCTTGGCAACGATACCCTTGTTTCCGTGGCGACCTGCCATCTTATCACCAACTGTAAGCTTACGTTTAGCAGCGATATAAACTTTGGCCAATTTGATGATACCTGCTGGCAATTCATCGCCGATGCTCACTTGGAACTTCTTGCGCTTGTATATACCGCTGATATCGCCATGGCGAATATTGTAGTTGTGGATCAACTCACGCACTTGGTCGTTCACCTTTTTCTCTGAGGTCCATTCAGTTGGGTCCACAGTAATGAAGTCAACATTGGAAAGGACCTTGGCGCTGAACTTAACGCCCTTGCGGATCTGTTCCTCTTTGTATTTGTTGAATACGCCATTGCTGTTCATTCCATCCAACAGGACCATCATCTTCTCAACCATGTGGTTGTTGAACGTGGCCAATTCCTTATCGTATTCCTTGTCGATCTGCTCAAGCACGCCTTTCTCGCTGCCCTTGGACTTCTTGTCCTTCACCGCACGAGCAAAGAGTTTCTTGTCGATGACAACTCCTTTGATGCTAGGCGGAGCCTTCAAACTCGCATCCTTCACGTCACCCGCCTTATCACCGAAGATCGCACGGAGCAATTTCTCCTCTGGGCTTGGGTCGGTCTCTCCCTTCGGAGTGATCTTACCAATAAGGATATCACCTTCACCGATCTCTGCACCGATGCGGATCAGACCGTTCTCGTCCAGGTCCTTGGTCGCTTCTTCGGATACGTTCGGGATATCAGAGGTCAATTCCTCCAGTCCGCGTTTCGTATCGCGCACCTCCATGCTGTATTCGTCGATATGGATACTGGTGAAGATGTCTTCACTTGCAACACGCTCACTGATCACGATCGCATCCTCGAAGTTGTAGCCCTTCCATGGCATGAACGCCACTTGCAGGTTACGACCGATAGCCAATTCGCCATCCTCAGTGCCATATCCTTCGCAAAGCGTATGGCCTGCAGTCACTTTCTCGCCTTTGGTAACTACCGGACGCAGGTTCATGCAAGTACTTTGGTTGGTCTTCAAGAACTTGGTGAGTTTGTATTCCTTCTCGTCACCATCGAAGCTTACGTTACGCTCATCGTCCGTACGCTTGTATTCGATCAAGATCCGGTCGCTATCAACATACTTCACAACGCCTTCACCTTCAGCAACAAGCAACACACGGCTATCGCGAGCTACCAATTCTTCAAGTCCGGTTCCAACAAATGGCGCTTCTGGCCGCAACAATGGTACGGCTTGGCGCATCATGTTGGATCCCATCAACGCCCGGTTGGCGTCATTGTGTTCCAAGAACGGGATCAAACTAGCTGCAATGGATGCGATCTGGTTCGGAGCAACATCCATCAGATGCAATTCATTCGGTTCCACGACAGGGAAGTCACCCATCAAACGCGCTTTTACACGGTCCGTTTGGAAATCACCGTTTTCATTGATCTTCGCATTAGCCTGCGCGATCATCTTGTTATCCTCTTCCTCAGCGCTGAGATAGGTCACATCGCCTTTCAGGTCTACTTTACCTTCACTAACTGAGCGGTAAGGTGTTTCAATAAAGCCGAGTGAATTGATCTTGCTATAAACACACAGTGAGCTGATCAGACCAATGTTCGGTCCCTCAGGGGTCTCAATGGTACATAGACGACCATAGTGCGTATAGTGAACGTCACGAACTTCGAAACCAGCACGCTCACGGCTCAGACCACCGGGTCCTAACGCCGACATACGGCGCTTGTGAGTGATCTCACTTAGGGGGTTCGTCTGGTCCATGAACTGGCTCAACTGGTTCGTTCCGAAGAAGGAGTTGATCACCGAGCTCAACGTCTTGGCATTGATCAGGTCGGTCGGCGTGAACACCTCGTTGTCACGCACGTTCATGCGCTCACGGATGGTACGGGCCATACGGGCCAGACCCACACCGAACTGGGCATGCAATTGTTCACCAACGGTACGAACGCGACGGTTACTCAAGTGGTCAATATCGTCCACATCAGCTTTCACGTTCACAAGTTCGATCAGGTACTTGATGATGAAGATGATATCCTCCTTCGTCAACACCCTCACGCTCAGTTCACTTTCGAGACCCAACTTCTTGTTGATCCGATAGCGCCCTACCTCACCCAGGTCATAGCGCTGTTCACTGAAGAACAACTTGTCGATAACACCGCGGGCTGTTTCCAGATCAGGTGGTTCTGCGTTACGCAATTGGCGGTAGATCACCTCTACGGCTTCCTTCTCGGAGTTCGAGGTATCCTTCTGTAATGTGTTGTAGATCAATGCGTAGTCAGCAGCGTTGACCCCAGCTTTGTGAAGGATGATCGTTTTTGCTCCGCTCTCCACGATCTCATCCACATGGCTCTCTTCAATGACCACCTCGCGGTCGATCATCACCTCGTTACGCTCGATGCTTACCACCTCTCCCGTATCTTCATCAACGAAGTCCTCTACCCAGGATTTAAGAACACGAGCAGCAAGCTTACGACCAACTGCCTCCTTGATATTGGCTTTGGTCACCTTGATCTCGTCAGCAAGATCGAAGATCTCCAGAATGTCCTTATCACTCTCGTAACCGATGGCACGAAGCAAGGTTGTAACCGGTAACTTCTTTTTACGGTCGATGTACGCATACATCACACCGTTGATATCCGTCGCGAATTCGATCCATGAACCCTTGAACGGGATAACACGGGCAGAATATAATTTTGTTCCGTTGGCGTGGCGGCTTTGGCCGAAGAACACACCAGGGCTCCGATGCAACTGGCTCACGACCACACGCTCCGCACCGTTCACTACGAACGATCCTTTAGGCGTCATGTATGGGATCTGTCCGAGGTACACATCCTGTACAATGGTCTCAAAATCCTCGTGCTCAGGATCGGTGCAATACAATTTCAACTTGGCCTTAAGCGGCACGCTATAGGTCAAGCCACGCTCGATACATTCATCAATGCTATAGCGCGGTGGATCCACGAAGTAGTCGAGGAATTCCAGCACGAACTGGTTACGGGTATCCGTAATTGGGAAGTTCTCGCTGAACACTTTAAAGAGGCCTTCGCTAACGCGTGCCTCCGGGAGTGTTTCAATTTGGAAGAATTCCTCGAAGCTTTTCAGCTGAATATCAAGGAAGTCGGGATATTGGATCGATGCAGGGCTTGAGCCGAAATCGATGCGTTTGCTTTTCTTGGAACTGGTCTTCGCCTGAGCCATGTGTGCGTGTAGGGGGGAAGGAGTACGACCGAAGGATCTTAAGAACTGAGCACGATCATCCGCATCAAGATCAAAATGCAGGATCGTGTATTGTTGCCACCAATGTGACTAAAGACGAGACAGCCGGAAAGGCCCGCCTTGGGGCCTCTCCATGCTGCTGTGCTGCGAGCGCTGTTGTGGCTTACTTAACCTCAACTTCTGCTCCGGCTTCCGTCAATTGCTGCTTAAGGCTTTCTGCGTCCTCTTTGGATACACCTTCTTTCAGCGGCTTAGGGGCACCGTCCACTAGATCTTTCGCTTCTTTCAATCCGAGACCGGTAAGTTCTTTTACCAGTTTTACAACTTGAAGCTTGTTAGCTCCACCGGACTTAAGGATAACGTCAAAGCTCGTTTGTACAACTGCAGCGTCACCACCACCGGCCGCTGGGCCAGCTACAGCAACAGCCGCGGCTGCTGGTTCGATCTTGTATTCGTCTTTCAGGTATTGAGCGAGTTCGCTAACCTCTTTTACTGTTAGGCCAACGAGTTGGTCGCCAATTGATTTGATGTCTGCCATCTTAGGGTTTTGTTACAATGTTGAGAAATTCGAGTTGGAAGTGCGTAACGCGTTTAGTCTTTTTGGTTGGGGCATCCGCCGTAAAGTGGATGCCCTTACTGATCTTTTTATGCGGCTCTTTCTTCGAGTGTCTTAAGCAAACCACCGATCTTTTGTCCAGCACCGCCTTGCAGGCCGCTGATAACATTTGTGATCGGGCTTTGCAGAAGCGCGATGATATCGCCGATAAGTTCTTCTTTGCCTTTCAAGGTGGTAAGCATGATCAGGTTCTCGTCTCCGATGAACACTGCCTCATCGATCCAAGCACTTTTCAACTCCGGCTTGGTCTTCTCCTTGGTCCGCAGGCTTTTAATGAGCTTCGCAGGGGCATTCCCTTTGTCAGCGTACATCACAGAGGTCTGTCCCACCAACGTAGGCATCAACTCACTGTAATCCTTGCCATCGATCTGCTCCATTGCTTTACGCAGGAGCGTATTCTTCACCACCTTCATTTTGATGCCCTGCTTGTGACAAGCGCGGCGTAGGATGCTGGTGTCCTCCGCATTCATGCTGGAGGTATCTGCCAAGTATAGCACATTGGTGCCCTTGATCTCTTCGACCAAGACTTCTATTGCTTGGTTCTTGTCGGTACGTGTTGCCATTTTTGTACGCTTTTTTTGGATCAGGCCACTTGAACGGTGCGGGTATCAACCAACACACTTGGGCTCATGGTACTACTAATGCTAATACTTCTGATGTATGCGCCCTTTGCCGTGCTGGGCTTCAGCTTGGCCAGGGTAAGGAGGATCTCATTCGCATTCTCGCTCAACTTCGCTGCATCGAATGACGCCTTGCCGATAACGGCATGGATCACACCTGCTTTATCCACTTTGAAGTCGATCTTACCTGCCTTAACATCCTTCACGGCTTTGGCAACGTCCATGGTCACCGTACCTGTCTTTGGGTTCGGCATAAGACCACGTGGTCCGAGAACACGACCCAAAGCACCCACTTTGGCCATGACGGCCGGTGTGCAAATGATCACATCAACATCGGTCCAACCGCCTTTGATCTTTTCAACGTAGTCGTCCAGACCGGCCATATCTGCACCAGCTGCAACGGCTTCCTCCACTTTCGCAGGATCGGCCAATACAAGAACGCGGACATCGCGACCTGTGCCATGTGGCAAGCTCACGGTACCACGCACCATTTCGGTGCTCTTCTTTGGATCCACGCCCAATCGTACAGCGATATCCACTGTACCATCAAACTTGGTATTACTTACTTTTTTCACGATCACCGTCGCCTCATCAAGAGTGTAGATCTTGGTAGCGTCGTACATCGCCAGCGCCGCTTTGCGCTTTTTGGTCATCTGTGCCATAGCGTGCTGGGTTTAGAATGGTTGATCTCCTGTTACTGTTACACCCATGCTACGCGCAGTTCCAGCCACCATTCGCATGGCGCTTTCAACGGTGAAGCAATTGAGGTCGGGCATTTTATCCTCGGCAATGGCTTTCACCTGTTCCCAAGAAACGCTTCCCACTTTTTGACTGTGTGGAACACCACTCCCGCCTTTGATCTTGGCAGCATCGATGATCTGCACTGCAGCTGGTGGAGTTTTGATCACAAAGTCGA
>JAGNUG010000197.1 GCA_017987115.1 Flavobacteriales bacterium
ACATAGAACAGGACCTTGTCCGCCGGCAACATCCCCGCTTTGGATCTTGTTCATCATCGGGGTCTGTGTATCGTGCGTAACGTCCGTCACAATGGCGAGGTCCGGTTTTATCCGCTCCACGATCATTTCCGCCCCACGAAGACCGACCTCCTCTTGCACGCTATTGGTCACATAAAGACCGAATGGAAGCTTCACCTTGTTCTCTTTCAACAACCGCGCTACTTCAGCGATCATGAAACCTCCCATGCGATTGTCCAATGCCCTGCCTACGAAGTGTTTCTTGTTCAATACCATGAACTCATCCTCATACGTGATCACACAGCCCACATGAATACCAAGCGCTTCCACTTCTTTCTTGGTCGCACAACCGCAATCGAGAAAGATATTGTCCAAGGCTGGTGCAACTTCTGGTTTACCACCGCGTACATGGATCGCTGGCCAACCGAACAATGCCTTAACAATGCCTTTCTCCGTATGGATGTTCACCCGCTTACTTGGAGCAATGATATGATCACTACCGCCGTTACGACGAACATAAATGAAGCCTTCGTTGGTAATGTAATGAACGAACCAACTGATCTCATCAGCGTGCGCTTCGATCACCACCTTGTACTTGGCGGTCGGGTTGATCACACCAACGACCGTACCATAGTTATCAACGAAATGATCATCCACATAAGGCTTCAAGTAATTCAACCAGAGCTTCTGCCCCTCGCTTTCGAATCCCGTGGGTGACGGGTTGTTGATGTAACGCTCCAGAAAATCGAGCGACTTCTTATTCAGAATGCTAGGCTTGGTGGTCTTTTTTGCCATTGAAGTGTGGTTGGTCTTGAAATTGGTGTTGATCAATTCGGTCGGGTCAAAGCTATTGTTAGTCCGGGATTGGAACCTTTATAACTCGGTATTCGTTCAATGGCCTCATATTCAACGCATACCATCATGATGATGCGCCTTAACGCTATTACTCTCCTTGTCGCTGCGCTTTTCATAGGTGCTACGGATCTGAACGCACAAAGCGCAACCTCCAACAAAGAGGCTCGTGACCTTTGCAAGAAAGCAGATAAGTTGCTTCAGAACGGTAGCGCAAATTTCGCACAAGCGGAAAAGGTGCTTGAGGATGCATTGTCCTTGGCACCGAATGATGCCGAGACCAACTTGGCCATGGGTCGCTGCCAATTGAATGGACCACAGCGCCACAAAGCCGTTGAATTCCTGTTGAAGGCTCACAAAGCGGACCCTTCCGTTCCGCATGTAACTTATATGGCAGCTTATGCATTGCAGCTCAATGCGCGATGGAAAGAAGCAATAACGCTATACGAAGAGCACTTGGTCAATTTTCCGGAACCGGATCTGGACCCCATGTTCAATCTAGCTGATAAACACATCATCGAGTGTCGTAACGGCGTTCTGGCTATGGGGTCGCCAGCTACTGCAAGTGTTTCGAATCTTGGTGATGTGATCAATTCGCCTTTTGCGGACTATGGTCCGCTCATCAATGCTGATGGTACGGCCATGTATTTTACCACACGCAGGCCTGTTTCAGCAGACGATAAGATCAATAAGGTCACTACGGATTACTTCGAGGATATCTATACAAGCTCGAATTCAAATGGTATCTGGACCGGTGCAAAGCGCATGGAAGCGCCGCTCAATTCTACTCAGAATGATGCCTGCGTAGGTCTATCCAATGATGGGCGCACGATGGTGCTGTTCCGGGACGAGAAGGGTGGTGGTGATCTGTACAAAGCGCAACGTGAGAATGGAGTATGGAATGAGCCTGTCCCATTCGGACCCAATGTGAATACCAATGCACACGAATCAAGTGCGTGTTACAGTTTTGATCATCAATGGCTGTATTTCGTAAGTGATAGGGTTGATGGGACGATCGGCGGTCAGGATATTTTCAGAAGCCCATGGGATGAAACGCTCAATGCGTGGGGAACACCAGAGGATCTTGGTCCTACGGTGAACACGGAGTTCGATGAGGACGGTATCTTCGTTCACCCGGATGGAAGAACGATCTACTTCAGCAGTAAGGGACACAACTCCATAGGTGGTTATGACATATTCCGGAGCAGGTTCGAGAATAACGCATGGTCCGCTCCAGAGAACCTCGGATGGCCGATCAATTCCCCGGATGATGATCTCTTTTTCGTACGTACCGCGGATGGAAGCACTGGTTTCTTCAGTTCGGATCGCTCAGGCGGTCTGGGGGAAGATGATGTGTATATGGTGCAATTCAAGAACGGCGATGAAACGGTAAGTGCCGATGGTGGTGCCATGCTGATCGGTGAAGCTTCGGGAACCATCATGCTGAAAGGAAAGATCAAGAGTGAAGCGCACAGCAATGGCCTTTCCGCTGTTATAGAAATGGTGGATCTACGATCAGCGAAACACGTTGCGGATTTTACCACGGATGGAGCCACAGGTGATTTTCTACTCGCAATTCCCGCTGGACGGGACTACGCCATGTACGTGAAAGCCGATGGATACCTGCCACATTCCAAGAACGTCAGCATTCCGAAAGGTATGGACGCTAACGATATGAACTTGGATATCGTCCTTGAACCTATGGCAGCAGGACACAAAGTGGCTTTGCACAATATTTTCTTCGAGACCAATAGCGCGATCCTCGAACAAGAGTCCTTGCCTGAATTGAACCAATTATACTATCTGCTGGAAATGCATCAGGATCTCCGGTTGTTGATCGAAGGCCATACGGACAATACAGGTTCGCCGGAGTTGAATGCGGGCCTTTCCGCTGAACGCGCTGCGTCGGTAAGGGATCACTTGACCAAGCGGGGGATCAAGGCAGATCGATTGGAAGCGGTCGGGTCTGGCGAAACAAAACCTTCTGCACCGAATACGAGCAGTTCGAACAGAGCAAAGAATCGCCGCACGGAGATCAAGGTCCTGTAGATCGGATAACCAATAGCGAACGCGGACGCTGGGAGCATTCCACTCCAAGCGTGCGTTTTTTTGTGGTCGTGTATCTCATCTTTACCCCATGTTCACCATCCGCGTCTATGGCCTGTTGATCCACAAAGGAAATGTGCTTGTTTCCGATGAGATCATTAGGGAACAATACATAACCAAATTCCCCGGTGGTGGATTAGAGTATGGTGAAGGGTTGATGGACTGTTTGATCCGTGAGATCAAAGAAGAGATCGGCGTTGATGCGTTAGACCTGGAACACTTCTACACCACCGATTTCTTTCAGCAGAGTGCGTTCCATGCCACACCCATGCAAGTGATCAGTGTGTACT
>JAGNUG010000020.1 GCA_017987115.1 Flavobacteriales bacterium
CTCACCGTGACTGTATGAAGTGCTCCGGGAAAGTGGTGATCTGGAAAAAAGGTGAGGAGATCCTACGCGTTACCGGTCGCAAGGACCAATGGGGCGAAGTGGAAGAATTCATCTGCAACACCTGCCGTTTCGAGAAAAAAGGCTCGAAGGATTGGATCGAGGAAGGTCCAAGAAAGATCGATCGCCACAGCGTGATCAACCAAGGCCACTACCAACTGAAACGCCAACAAAAACTGTTGGATACAGCTGCTCCGGATGCGCCGCAATTGGAGCCGTTCAAGCTGAAAGGATTGGAGGGGTGATCTTCTGAATTCGGACCAACGTTCGTAGTCCAATTTCCTTATCGGAATGTTTGGACACAGCGCGTAATACGCTGACGAATACTTCGATAGGGACTTACATGAATACCCTAAAAAAGGATCAGGGGCCGCATACCATGATTTAAGGCTCTCCCGGTAGACCGACTTACTGAAGTTGCCTCCAATTCACCGAACCACCCCTCTCACCACGGCACTTAAGCCCCTTTTCCAAGATCTTCTAGTTCGTCATCGTGACCGATAACATTCTTAAGACGATAAATTCGAGATCGGTCACTCACTTCGTGAAAAAATTTCACTTCAGTGGTCCGCGGGAGAGGACGGGATCGCAAATTTAGCGTTTCATCAAGATAGTTTTATCGTCAGCATGGCTTTTTTCGCCTGATCCTTGTCAGGTATTGTTCAATAGAAACATACGAGGGATGAAAAAGTTCGGATCATATTCAACAGAAGATCATTGTTGATCCAATAACGATCTTCTAATTACCAACGATCAGTGGTGATTTTTCGATCCAATAATCCTTGCGTTAAAGAGAGCATTGGCTACTTTCGCGACCGTTCTGGTATCCGTATACTGGAACATTGACCTCGAAGGATGCTGCCTACGTTGATCTTCTTATTGGTTCTGTTCGTGGTAACGCTATCAGTAGCAGCGTATTCCACATACGGGGAACGTAAAGTTGCAGCCTTCATTCAGGATAGGATCGGGCCTAATCGTGCAGGTCCTTTCGGGTTACTTCAGCCCCTGGCCGATGGTGCCAAAATGTTCATGAAGGAGGATTTCATTCCTGCTACTGCGAACCGCAAGCTCTTTTTCCTCGGACCCGCCATTGCCATGACCACCGCTTTGTTGACGGGGGTTGTTATTCCATGGGGTGGTACGCTCGAGGTCTTCGGAACTAAGATAAACCTACAAGGTACTGACCCAGAGATCGGCATTCTCTATGTCTTCGCCATCCTGAGTATCGGGGTCTATGGTATCATGCTAGGTGGTTGGGCCAGTAACAACAAATTTGCATTGCTCGGTGCAATTCGAGCCGCTAGCCAAATGGTGAGCTACGAGTTGGCCATGGGCATGAGCATTGTGGCGTTGGTAATGCTCACCGGCACATTGAGCTTGAGTGGTATCGTGGAGTACCAGATCGCAACACATTGGGGTATCGTGCAACAGCCGTTGGGTTTCCTACTCTTCCTGATCTGTGCTTTTGCCGAAGCGAATCGCGCTCCGTTCGATATGCCGGAATGCGAAACTGAATTGGTGGGCGGATATCATACCGAATACAGTAGCATGAAACTGGGTTTTTTCCTCTTTGCGGAATACACCAATATGTTCATGAGCAGTGCGGTCATTTCCACCCTATACTTAGGTGGATATGATATTCCGGGGATCCACGGTCTGGGTTGGGACCCGAACATCGTTACGATCCTAGGGATGATGGCCATGTTCGCTAAGACTTTCTTTTTCATTTTCTTCTTCATGTGGGTGCGTTGGTCGGTACCACGTTTCCGGTTCGACCAATTGATGAACCTAGGCTGGAAAACGCTGATCCCATTAGCGATCCTGAACATCCTATTAACAGGCGGTTGGCTTGTATTCAAGAACGGGTTCTGATGGCAACCACAATGCAACCCCTTACCAACCGATCCAAAGTGGTCAGCAATAAGAAGATGACGCTGATGGAGCGCATCTACTTGCCAAGCATCATCGGTGGCTTGTGGATCACCCTGAAGCATTTTTTCCGGATCAAACGGCCAACGATCCAGTACCCGGAGGAAACGCGCCCGATGAGCGATATCTACCGTGGCCAACATGTTTTGAAGCGTGATGACCAAGGGCGTGAACGCTGTACCAGTTGTGGTTTGTGCGCGGTTGCTTGTCCTGCCGAAGCGATCACCATGACAAGTGCTGAACGTAAAAAAGGCGAAGAGCATTTGTACCGTGAAGAGAAGTATGCGTCGGTATACGAGATCAATATGTTACGTTGCATTTTCTGCGGCGATTGTGAAGATGCATGTCCGAAGGAGGCCATCTTCCTTACCGATCGCATCGTGCAAGCCGATTACTTGCGCATGCCATTCGTTTTCGGGAAGGACGAATTGGTGGAGCCTGTTGCAAAAGACAAACGAATAGACGTAACCAAACGTCAGACTCCGGCCGTGATCAAATTCAAACAACAAGAGCGTTTCGCGCATAACCGCTAAGCATGCAGTACCTCTTCTATTTGTTCGCATTGTTCAGCTTGGTAAGTGCAGCATTCGTTGTTGCTTCCCGTAGTCCGGTGAACAGCGTGATCGCATTGATCCTCTGTTTCCTCAGCATTGCAGGTCATTATATTCTTCTGAATGCGCAATTCCTTGCCATGGTGCATGTGATCGTATACACCGGTGCGATCATGGTGTTGTTCCTCTTCGTGATCATGCTTCTGAACCTGAATACGGTGAGCGAATTCCGTAAATCATTGGCCACACGGATCGCAGCAGTTGCTTCAGGTGGACTGTTGTTCCTGACGCTCATGGCGGCGGTGCGACAAGGGATCACCGTGGCACCACAAGTCGGAGATCTGGATGGCAGCGTTGGACTGGTTAAAAGTGTCGGACTTTGTTTGTTCAATGACTTTTTATTGCCGTTCGAAATGAGCAGCGTGTTGTTCCTTAGTGCGATGGTCGGAGCTATGATGCTGGCCAAGCGCGAAACACCAAGCGACCTGCCGAAACCTTATACAGGAAACGAATTGCGTGCAGCTACTCCGCCCACGATGGACCCATCCAATACGCAAGGTAGTAGATAATGGAGCCGATCATCAGCGCCATACAAGTAGTTCCATTGGAGCATTATGTGTTCCTCAGTTTTGCGCTGTTCAGTATCGGTGTTACGGGCGTTCTGTTCCGCCGCAATACCATCATTTTGATAATGTGCTTGGAGCTGATGTTCAATAGCGTGAACCTGCTACTGGCTGCATTCAGTGCCTACCACAGTGATCCCAGTGGGCAGGTTTTCGTTTTCTTCATCATGCTGGTAGCCGCTGCGGAAGTAACGGTTGGTCTTGCCATATTGGTCATGATGAAACGGAATGTGGATAGCATTGACGTGAACCAATTGAATCGATTGAAGTGGTGAATTTCGACACACTCGTTCTCTGGAGCTGGTTAGTGCCGGTGCTACCCTTGGTGGGAGCGATCATCAACGCCGTATTGCGTCGTTCGTTGAGCGGAAATACAAGCGGTGGTTTCGCAACGCTCATGGTGTTGGGGTCGTTCTTGGTGAGCCTGCTCTTGTTCATGGGACACGACCCTGCGGCGCATCCCGTAATGGTGGTCAAATTCTTTGATTGGATCAATGTGGGCGGCATGGAGATCCCGTTCGCATTCCAGATCGATGCGCTTTCATTGACAATGATGCTGATCGTCACCGGGGTCGGCTCGCTGATCCATCTGTATTCTGTTGGCTACATGCACGACGATAAGCGAGTGGCCACATTCTTTGCCATGCTCAACCTGTTCACATTCGCCATGTTGTTGTTGGTGATGGGTGCGAACTATTTGATCACGTTCATCGGTTGGGAAGGCGTTGGTCTTTGCAGCTATTTATTGATCGGTTTCTGGTACACGAAGACGGAATTCAATTACGCTGCACGGAAAGCGTTCGTCATGAACCGCATCGGCGATGTTGGTGTCGTACTGGCGTTGTGCTTGCTTTTCAACTTGTTCGGCACGTTGAACTATTCGGAGATCATGGAACGCGCTGGATCATTCGGTACGGGACATTCAATGATCGTTGGTGCAACACTTCTGCTGTTCGTTGGCGCGATGGGCAAAAGCGCGCAGATCCCCTTGTTCACTTGGCTGCCCGATGCTATGGCTGGTCCAACTCCGGTAAGTGCATTGATCCACGCGGCTACCATGGTTACGGCCGGTATTTTCCTTATCGTTCGGAGCTCCGTGTTGTTCGAACTCGCACCGTTCACCAAGGACCTGATCCTCTATATCGGAACGGCAACCGCGCTGTTGGCCGCCAGTATAGGCCTGTTCCAGAACGATATCAAAAAAGTACTTGCCTATTCTACGGTCAGTCAATTGGGATACATGTTCGCCGCGCTTGGTCTGGGTGCATACAGTGCAGGTATGTTCCACGTTACCACGCACGCGTTCTTCAAAGCCTTATTGTTCCTTGGCGCTGGCAGCGTGATCCATGCACTTGGTGGCGAACAGGACATTCGTAAAATGGGTGGATTGAAAGGCGTTACAAAGATCACGTTCATAACTTTTTTGATCGGAACTGTAGCCATATCCGGTCTACCACCGTTGAGCGGGTTCTTCAGTAAGGACGCGATCCTCGCGCATGCATTCCAGGATAACCCCGTGGTTTATGGCTTGCTGTTGTTCGGTGCGGTGCTCACGGCGTTCTACATGTTCCGGTTGTTGTTCCTTACGTTCTATGGAACCTATCGCGGCACTGCTCATCCACATGAAAGCCCATTGGTGATCACAGTGCCGTTAATGGTGCTTGCGGTGCTAAGTATTGTTGGGGGCTTTTTCAATGTCCCGCATATTTTCGGTGGACATGAAGGGATGAAGAGCTACTTGGCCACTGCAGCCGATGGCATCAACAGTGAAAGCCTACACTTGAGCCATACTACGGAGTGGATCCTGATGGGACTCAGTACTGGACTGGTGATCCTTACGATCGCCTATGCGTACGGTAAGTTCGTCAAGAAGACTTCATTGGATGGCGATCCTGCTGAACTGTTCGGACTGAAGAAATTGATCGCCAACAAATGGAAGCTGGACGAGCTTTACGCGTTTCTGTTCGAAAAACCCTACGGTTGGATCAGTGCCCATTTCTTCAGCATCGGCGAAGAGAAACTGATGGTGCCGCTTATGAACGGCGTGGGCAATATGACCATTCGCGCCGGTAAAGTGATCAGTCGGTTGCAGACCGGTAACACCAGCTTCTATGTGTTCGGTATGGTTGCCGGCATTCTTGTTTTTCTGTTGATCACCCTATTCGCCAATTGAGATGCAAGTGCTTATCCTCTTGCTGATCCCATTCATTACAGCGTTGCTGCTTATGGCGATCCGTCCAACGGCTGCGGCAAAAGTGGTTGCGTTGGTATCGTCACTCCTTACGTTGATTGTAGCACTTTGGCTTTGGAAGAATTTCGGAGGTGTTGAGGCGACCTACTACGATCATGTTTGGATCGCGGAGTGGGGCTTGAATTTTAAACTCGGTTTCGACGGTACTGGCCTGCTGATGGTGATCCTGACCGCAGTGATCTTTCCGTTCATTATCGCTACAGGTTTCAAACAGGACCTGCGTCAACCTTCTTTGGTGAATGCGCTGTTGCTGTTCTCACAAAGCTTCATGTTAGGTGTGTTCACCGCGCAGAATGCATTCCTCTTTTACATTTTCTATGAGCTATCACTGGTGCCGATCTTCTTCTTACTGTTGTATTGGGGAGGTGAGCATCGCAGGATGATCACCGTGCGGTTCTTCATATACACGTTGCTCGGTGGCTTGGCGTTGTTGTTCGGGATCGCCTACTTGGTGGTGCAAGAACCAACACACAGTGCAGACTTTGCAGCGCTCGCGAATTTGAACATCGGTGGGGATACCCAGATCTGGTTGTTCTGGGCGCTGTTCCTGGCCTTCGCGATCAAGCTTCCCATCTTCCCGTTCCACAGTTGGCAGCCGAATACGTATACCATGGCACCGTTGCAAGGCACCATGGTATTGGGTGGCGTTATGCTGAAGATGGGCCTCTATGGAACGTTGAAATTCGTTTTCCCGATCGTACCTGAAGGAGTTGCTTACTGGCAGAACACCGTGATCTGGTTGAGCATTATTGGTGCTGTGTACGCCGGGATCATTGCGTTCCGTCAACACGATTTCAAACGGTTGGTCGCGTATTCCTCATTGAGCCACGTGGGTATTCTCACAGCTGGTCTTTTTGCTTGGAATACCTACGGCGTGAGTGGATCGTTGTACCAAGCTTTCGCGCATGCTGTGCTCGTGGTCGCCATGCTCTACATCGTTGGCGCCGTGAAAGAACGTGTGGGAAGTAGTGAACTCGGTGCAATGGGTGGACTTAAATTGAAGACACCACGATTGGCTGCATTGTTCTTATTGGTCATGCTGAATGCGATCGCGTTGCCGTTGACGCAAAGCTTCATTGGTGAGTGGCTCATGTTCAATGGTCTTTGGCAAATGGATGGCGGTGCATGGATGGCATTCGGCGCGGTGATCACCATTGTGATCGGTGCTATCTACATGTTGTATGTCTACCAGCGTATCATGCTCGGACCGGATAAATGGCAACTGGATATGCCTGATGCCGATACCACGGATCACCTTTTCTTGGTGCCGTTGATCGCGATCACATTGATACTCGGTATCTATCCCGCTCCGATCCTCGACCTGGTGAATGGTCCCGTGCAGCTTATGATCAACGCTTTCCCCATACTCCATTGATATGAGCGCCTTGATCCTTCTATCGGTACTCGGTGTGATCGTCCTCTACTTGGGCTTGTTCGGGAACAAGAAGTTATTGGCCCCGGTCGCTATTCTCGGTCTTTTAGGAGCTTTGTATTTTTTCCGAACGGGTTGGCACCTGAGCCATCCCATGTTCAGCACGATGGTGCGCTTCGACCAATTCAGCGTGCTGTTCAATAGCGGGTTGATCGTGATCACGATCCTTATCTTCCTCTTTGGTGTGGATTACTATGAGCGCATGAAGGAGCATGTGGCGGAGCATTATACATTGATGTTGTTCTCGCTCGTTGGCGCGATATTGATCGTGAGCTACAATAACTTGTTGGTGTTGTTCCTCGGCATTGAGATCCTTAGCATTCCCCTTTACGTGTTAGCTGGAGGAAAACGTAAAAGCCTGCGTAGCGGTGAAGCTGCTTTCAAGTACTTCCTGCTCGGCTCTTTCGCTTCCGGATTTTTCTTGATGGGCATTGCGCTGTTGTACGGTTCTACCGCATCGTTCGACCTCGCTACGATTCAGACCTATGCCGATGCTAACATCGCACAACCGAGCATGTTGTTCGTGTTGGGCTTGTTCTTCACAGCAATTGGATTGTCGTTCAAGATCGCTGCTGCACCATTCCATTTTTGGAGTCCCGATGTGTATGAAGGTGCGCCCACCTTGGTTACTTCATTCATGGCTACTGTTGTAAAAATGGCGGCCTTTGCTGCGTTCTACCGCTTCTTGGACATCACTGCTTTACCGCCGAGCATGACCAAAGCACTGATGCTGATGACGCTGGCCACCTTGTTCATCGGTAACATCGTTGCGTTGCGCCAGACCCAATTCAAGCGGCTTATGGCCTATTCCAGCATTGCGCACAGCGGCTTTTTGTTGATGGCCTTGTTGAGCCACCAGCCCAACACAGCGAGCGTGTTGTTCTACTACACCTTCACGTATGCCTTGGCAACGGTTGGTTTGTTCATCGTGCTTACCTTGGCAAAACGAGCCGCAAATGGCGACGAGAACATTCAGATCTTCCGAGGCTTGTTCCAGGCCCGTCCGTGGTTGGCGATCGTTACCATGCTGCTACTGCTTTCATTGGCCGGCATACCGCTTACCGCTGGTTTCATTGCGAAGTATCAGGTCTTCCTGTTGGCCTTAGGCGCAGGCTTCATCAAACTCACGCTGTTTGCCGTTGTCATGGCCTTGATCGGCATCTACTACTACGTGCTTGTGATCCGTGAAGCATTCACACCAAGCGACAATGAGGCCGGAACCACGCTCGTGGTCTCACCGCTCAACTTGTTGGTGCTTTCGATCTGCGGGGTCTCCGTGATCTTGTTCGGCTTGATGCCGGGGTTGTTGAGTTGAGGTTGTAAACTCTTTTCTTGGAATGTCGGATCTAACTTGGAATGAGCAATATCTGATAATTGCACTTCGAACATTGAAATGGCGAATGCAAGCCAGAGGGTATTACGTTTCAGGCCTTGACTATAATTCGAGAGATGGTGACTTCATTGAATTTTACAATCGGTCCGATAAAAAATCGGTTCTGTTCCAGTATAATCCTGGGTTCGATGTTATTGTAAAAGAGAAGAAGATCTTAGGAGGGGTTCATGAAATAAGATTGGTTCTTAAGAAAAACTCCGAAACCAGATTTAAAGCTCTACCAATGGACTTCAAAGGGCCTGATGGTTTGGAGTCAATCCTTATCGCTTATTTAGAGCTTCTCGAAGCGGAGTATTTGAAGTAAGTGATTAAGTGATGCAAGTCATAGTCAAAGATCAGACAGGCATCATTGATACTATTAATCATGAAATAACATAGTCCAATGCCCTACTCTCAACAAGACCTTTGGAATGGACCAATGTCGTTCTGTGGAAAGGATATTGTGCGGGTATATGTTGGACCCTCAACAGTGAAACATTTGCAGGATAAGAAGATAGCCCTTGACGGAAGAAAATATGAAACTGGCGGTACAATTATTTTTAGTAACGGGCAGGAATTCAGAGCAAGATTCTGTATCGATACGACGTCATTCAACTTTGTAAACAAGGACAGCATTTATTTGAGTATCGGTGACGAATGGTATCACATTGAGGAACCTGAGCTCATAACAAAATTGAATATTCGCGAAGAAGACATTTATCCTTTGAAATGGGCACCGGATAGACCATTGGACTATCACGTGAAACCACCGTATCTCTTGCAGAAAGAGAAGTTAACAAGCTAAAAAGCTATCTTGGAACTATGATGGAGATTGTCTTGTAAGCTTCCCCAAGGTTCGGCCATTCAATACTGGAGGTGAAGAGATCCTTGGCCCCGCGGGGCCAAGGATCTCTTCGGCCGGCCAGGGGCTACTTTCGAACACCAGTAGCCATGAGAAAAAGCAAGTTCACCGAACACCAGATCGTCTCGATCCTCAAGCAACACGAGGCCGGGGTCAAGGTGGCCGATCTATGCCGAGAGCACGCGATCAGCAACGCCACATTCTATCAATGGAAGGCCAAGTATGGAGGCCTGGATGCCAGTCAGCTCAAGCAGCTCAAGGAGCTTCAGGAGGAGAACGGACGCCTCAAGCGCATGTTTGCCGAGTTGAGCATGATGCCTTAAAACAAGTGATCGAAAAGAAGTGGGGCGCCTGACGAGAAGCGCGAGATCGTTCAGGCGCTGGTCATCGAGCACGGCCACACCCAGCGGCAAGCTTGCCGCAGCATCGGCCTTGCCCGCAGCACCGCGCAGTACCACAAGACACCACCCGATGATACCACCATCATCCAAGCACTGGGACAGCTCACTGAGAAGCACCCGGCGATCGGGGTGTGGCAAAGCCATTACCGCATGCGTTTGATGGGTCATCGCTGGAACTTCAAGCGGGTATACCGGGTTTACACCGACCTGGGTCTGAACATCCGTCGCAGAGCTAAGAAGCGGCTACCTGCGCGGGTAAAGCAAGCATTGTTCCAGCCATCGGCCCCCAACGAGGTCTACAGCATCGATTTCATGCACGACAGCCTATGGGATGGCCGCACATACCGATTGCTCAACGTAATCGATGATCACAACCGCGAAGTCCTGGCTATCGAGGTGGATACATCACTACCCGCACTGCGCGTGATCCGTGTCTTGGAGCGCATCAAGGCAGAACGCGGCTTACCCAAGATGATCCGCGTGGATAACGGACCCGAGTTCATCAGCGCCAAGCTGGACCACTGGTGCCGTGAGCACGGCATTACCCTGACTTTTATCCAGCCCGGAAAGCCCACTCAGAACGCCTATGTGGAACGCTTCAACGGAAGCATGCGCCGTGAACTGCTAAGCGCTTATGTGTTCCGCTCACTGGATGAAGTGCGAGAAAAAACCGAAGAATGGATGGACGACTACAACAATCACAGACCTCACAAAGCGCTCGGGTACCGG
Organism: Flavobacteriales bacterium; assembly: GCA_017987115.1. Taxonomy (GTDB): domain Bacteria; phylum Bacteroidota; class Bacteroidia; order Flavobacteriales_F; family PHOS-HE28; genus PHOS-HE28. The sequence goes on from JAGNUG010000020.1 coordinate 10,208, forward strand.
TCCCCGACGCAAACTCAACCCTAAAATAAATGCCTCTGAAAACTCCAGTTATGATCGGACCGAAAACAGGGGAAGCTTACAGTCTCAACCAATCATTGGTGACGGCACCATTGATCGATCGATGCCAATAAAAACAAGTCTAGCCTTACCCAGGCTTCACCAACTCAAAATCCTCCAGAAATTTCGTGGTAAAATTGCCTTTGCGGAACTGCTCGTTCTGCAGCAATTGCAAATGGAACGGTATCGTGGTGTGCACCCCTTCAATGACGTACTCGCTTAATGCACGTTCCATTTTATTGAGAGCCTCTTCGCGCGTTTGGGCACTTACGATCACCTTGCCGATCATGCTGTCGTAGTTCGGAGGGATCGTGTAGCCTGCGTAAACGTGGGTATCTATTCGCACGCCGTGGCCGCCAGGACTGTGGTAGCTGGTGATCTTTCCTGGATTCGGACGCCAATTATTGAAGGGGTCTTCGGCGTTGATCCTGCATTGGATGCTGTGGCGCGTTGGCTCGTAGTTGAGTCCGCTGATCGGAATGCCCGCAGCGATCTTGATCTGTTCACGGATCAGGTCGTAATCGATCACTTCCTCGGTGATCGTATGCTCCACCTGGATCCGCGTGTTCATTTCCATGAAATAGAAGTTACGGTCCTTGTCCACCAGGAACTCGACCGTGCCGACACCTTCATAATTCACACTGGCTGCTGCTTTGATCGCTGCTTCGCCCATTTTCTTGCGCAACGCTTTGGTCATGAAAGGCGATGGGGTTTCCTCCACCAATTTCTGGTGCCTGCGCTGTATGCTGCAATCACGTTCGCTCATGTGGCAGAACGTGCCATATTGGTCGCCAGCGATCTGGATCTCGATATGCCGTGGCTCCAAGATGTACTTCTCCATGTACATGCCCGCATTGCCGAATGCCGCACCAGCTTCTTGGCTGGCTTTTTCCATGGCCTCTTCAAATTCCTCTTCCTTCCACACCAAGCGCATTCCTTTTCCACCACCACCGGCCGTGGCTTTCAGAATGACCGGATAGCCGATCTTCTTCGCTTCTTTTTTTGCTACCGCAAGATCCGTCACCAAGCCCTCCGTGCCGGGCACACAGGGCACGCCCGCGGCGATCATCGTGGACTTGGCCGTAGCCTTATCACCCATGGCTTCGATCTGCTCCGGCAATGCACCAATGAATTTGATCCCATGCTGTTGGCACAACTTGCTGAACTTGGCGTTCTCGCTCAAGAATCCGTAACCAGGGTGGATCGCATCCGCATTGGTGATCTCTGCCGCCGCAATGATCCGCGACATCCTCAAGTAACTTTCACTACTAGGTGGGGGACCGATACAAACCGCTTCATCCGCGAAACGCACGTGCAGGCTTTCCTTGTCCGCTGTACTGTAGACCGCAACGGACTTGATCCCCATCTCACGACAGGTGCGGATAACACGAAGGGCGATCTCTCCCCGGTTGGCTATCAGTATCTTCTTGAACATGGGAGGTTTTAGTAGTTAGCAGTCATCAGTGGGCAGTTGCAACAGCAATTTGCATTTGCAATTGCCACTTTCTGGTTTAGTTCAATTTGCGTTGGTGGCTCGCGGTAAGTGTCGAACTCGCAGCTAAATGTAATTTGCGAAAATCCACCTTTCACCTATTACCATTCACCTTTTATTCAGGAAGGATCGACCAAGAATAATGGCTGGTCGTACTCTACGGGTTTGGCGTCATCGACAAGCACTTTTACGATCTTGCCACTGATCTCACTTTCGATCTCATTGAAAAGCTTCATGGCCTCGATGATGCAAATGGTCTTGCCCGGTTTGATCTCATCACCGACGTTGACGAAGATCGGCTTGCCCGGACCAGCTGCACGATAGAACGTACCGATCATTGGGGCTTTGATCGTAATGTATTTCGCATCCGCGGCAGGTGCTGCGGCCGGTGATGCGGCAACAGGAGCGGACGCAGGAGCTGCTGCCACTGGAGCAGGGGCAGCAGGCAGTGCGACAGGTGCAGGTGATGCTTGCGTTACGATGTGTACCTCCTTTTCCTTGCTTGGCGCTTTGATCGTGATCTTGAAATCCTTTTGTTCGATCTCCACTTCGCTTACGCCACTCTTGGCCACGAATTTGATCAGGTCTTGGATCTGCGTTAGGTTCATGTGTCTGTGCTGTTTATGCCCGTGAGCACGGGACTAAAGTATGAAAGTCAGCGGTTCATGCGTCATAGGACCACTTGATCCAGATCGAACCCCATGTGAATCCGCCACCGAATGCTGCCAGGATGATGTTGTCTCCCTTCTTCAATTTTGATTCCCACTCCCACAAACATAGGGGAATGGTACCGCTGGTGGTGTTACCGTATTTCTCGATGTTCACCATCACCTTATTGTCATCCAGCCCCATTCGCCGGGCAGTCGCATCAATGATCCGTTTGTTAGCTTGGTGCGGAACAAGCCACGCGATATCATCCGCTGTCAGCTTGTTCTTTTCCATGATCTCCGCGCTCACATCGGCCATATTGGTCACCGCGAACCTGAAGACCGGCTTGCCGTCCTGGAATACGAAATTCTGTTTGGCCTCAATGCTTCGGGCAGTGCTTGGGATTACGCTGCCGCCCGCTTTTTGGTGCAAGTATTGGGCGCCGCTACCATCGCTACGCAGAATGCTATCCAAGATCCCTGTACCATCCGTTGTTGGTTCCAACAATACCGCGCCGCAACCGTCACCGAATATGATGCACGTCGTACGGTCCTCGTAGTCGATGATACTGCTCATTTTATCACCGCCCACGACCACGATCTTCTTGTGTACGCCATTCTGAATGAACTGTGCAGCTGTTGTCAGGGCATAGAGGAAGCCACTGCAAGCGGCACCTAGATCGAAGCCCCATGCCTTTTTCGCACCGATCGCATCACAGACGATATTCGCGGTTGCAGGAAATACACGATCCGGCGTAACCGTCGCAACGATCATCAGGTCAATCTCTTCCGCAGAAATACCACGTTTCTTCAATAGCCCTTGCACCGCCGGAATGGCCATGGCACTGAGGCCTTTTTCTTTGCCGGTAAGGATCCTGCGCTCTTTGATACCGGTGCGCTCCGTGATCCACTCATCACTGGTCTCAACCATGCCTTCGAGCACCTTGTTGCTCAACTTGAACTCAGGGACATACCCGAATACGGCTGTTATGGCTGCAGTGGTTTTGCTCATTGCAATGCTTCCCGGATCCGTTGGTTCAATTTGCTGAGTACCACATCACGTGAGGCCATGATCATGCTTTTTACGGCAACATCATTGCTGATACCGTGACCGATGATCACATTGCCGCTAATACCTAAGATCGGCAAGCCGCCATAATTCTCATAATTGAACCGATGTAAGAATGGGTCATCCACTCCATGGTCTTCCAACAGGTCATGGAAACCTTCAACGACCTTCAATACCACGTTCCCTGTGAAACCATCACAGACCATTACATCGGCCTTGTTGTTGAAGAGATCGCGCCCTTCCACATTACCGACGAAGTTGTATTTTACCTGCTGCTTCATAATGCCATACGTGGCTTGCCGAAGCGCATCACCTTTTTTCTCTTCTTCTCCGATGTTGAGCAGGCCCACTTTTGGTGCTTCCACGCCATAAACGTGTTTTACGAGCATGGAGCCTAGCAGTCCGAACTGGGCCAGTACTTCCGGCTTGCAGTCAGCATTGGCCCCGACATCCAATAAAATGCCGATACCGCCTTTCTCCTTTGGAACAAGGGTAGGAATACAGGGACGTAAGACCCCTTCGATGGGCTTGATGAAGATAACACTGCCCACCAGCATTGCTCCGGTATTTCCGGTACTGGCGAACGCATTCAATTTGCCTTCCTTCAGCATATTGAACCCTACGCTGATGCTACTTCGCGGTTTCGCTTGAAAAGCTTTGGTAGGGTTATCGTTCATGGTCATATCGTCCGTGCTTGGAACGATATCGAACTTGGCAGGATCAACGCCTTCTTTAGCAAGCTGGGTCTTGATCACCGTTTCATCACCAATAAGAACAAGGCGTACCTCTGCCGGAAGCTCGCTCAATGCAAGCACACTACCACGAACGGGGACTTCCGGCCCGTGGTCACTGCCCATGATGTCGACGCCGATCCTCATAGAGCAAAAAGCCTTTTGCACGAACGTGTACCCATTACAATTCGCGATGGGAGATCAGTGCTGCAAGGCTTGAGGCTTTTAGGCTTCAGCTTCGTTTCCTGCCACCATCAACTTTCCGTTGTAGTACAGGTCATCGCCCACTTTGTAGGCACGGTGGCGCAAATGCACTTCTCCGTTGTTCGGGTCCTTGCTCAAGGTTGGTACTCCAGCTTTCTGGTGCGTACGGCGCTTGGCAGTGCGTTGCTTCGAGTGTCGACGTTTTGGATTTGGCATGGTCTTACTGGCAATTGCAGCTTAAGGCTGCTGGTTCTTCAATTTATCGAGTATTTCCCAACGGGGATCGGGAATGGGTTCGTGCTCTACACTATACTTACCGAGTACTTTTTCCACCTCTGGATCGCATTGGCCAGGTATGTGGACCAACCGCGCAGGTACTGATAGTCGCAGGCATTCGTAAATGTAATGCGTCAAATTTACTTCATAGGCATGGGTTCCCAAGCCAATGAGTTCATCATCATCATATTCCTCCTCATCCGTCAGTTGGAATATCTGGCGTTGGTCTCCGATCAAAGCGAAGTCCATAGGTTCATTACAATGGTGACAACGCACTGCTACTGGGCCTTCCACATGAATATTGGTCACCAACATGGTCGCACTCTTGTCCATGGTCACTTTTACCGCCACATCACCGCCCTCAAAGTCCTCAACGCCAGCGGCATCAAAGAATTCCTTGCCCAATTGATAGGTGAATGTATGTTCACCATCCTTCAGGCCAGAGAATGCAATGGTATGTTCCTTGATCGGGTCCATTGGAAAAGCGGACGGCAAATGTAGGTGTTTAGCGGGATCCGGCGTATGGAAGCGTAGCTATTCGTCGAACGTTGAATAAACTTGTATTCCTACCTATCCTTCTCCTTCTTCTGTGGCTGCAACGGGTTTGCGTTGATCTCTTTGTAACGTTCGCGGTTCCGGAGTATGTCACATGCCAACCAAATGGCGTTTCGCATGCTGCCTTCTTCAGCTATTCCTTTGCCTGCAATGTCCAGCCCAGTGCCGTGGTCCGGGCTGGTGCGCACAATGGGCAGACCAGCCGTAAAGTTCACACCAGTACCGAAGCTCAGGGCTTTGAATGGTGCCAAGCCTTGGTCGTGGTACATGGCCAAAACACCATCGAAGTGTTTGTAGGTGCCGTTACCGAAAAAGCCATCGGCGGAATAAGGACCCATGGCGTTTATGCCGATACTGTTGAGCTGCCGGACGGCTGGGGCGATCTGTTCTTTATCCTCACTGCCCAGGGTGCCGTTGTCTCCCGCATGTGGATTCAGGCCCAGGATCGCTATCCGAGGCTCGTTTATGCAGAAATCCTTCAGTAGACTTTGATGTAGAAGCCGCCCTTTGGCCAAGATGAGATCGGTGGTGATCGCCTTCGCTACGTCCTTGATCGGTATGTGGCCGGTTACCGTACCCACCCGCAGGTTGTCCGATACCAATAACATCAATACTTGACTGTCCGCGCCTGCCAAGTGTTGCAAGAATTCCGTGTGCCCCGGGAAAGCGAAACCGGCCTTTTGCATGCTGTTCTTGTCGATCGGTGCAGTCACGAGTACATCGATCTTCCCCGTTGCAAGGTCCTGCGCAGCGGTTTCCAGGCTTTTGATGGCATACACTGCCAATTCGCTTGATTGCTGCCCTAACTCGATAGTCACGTCCTCCTCCCATACGTTCACTATGTTGAATTTTTTGGGCACAGCATCTCGTGCATCGTTCACGCGTTGAAATTGAACCTCATCCAATTTCAGGGCTTTGCGATGGTGGCTTACCACATGGGCAGAGGCATAGAGCATAATGGTGGCATCCTGCACCATGCGGGTATCTTCCATACATTTCAGTATGGTCTCGATGCCGATCCCATTAAGGTCGCCACAACTAATTCCAATGCGTAAGGGTTTGTCGGTCATTTTATTATTGCTCGCTGCGCTCGATTACTAATTCCTCCCGTTGGTCGTATTCCTGATTCCTAATTGCTCGCTTCGCTCCATTCCTAATTCCCGGGGTTCACCGCATTGGGCGCTGATCTGTCTTCGTTCTCCTGTCTTATTTCACGAAGCGTGTTCTACAGCGATATGAAAAGCTCCGGAACTGCTAGCTGCCTAATGCTTATTGCCAACTACTTACTGCAAACTACCTTCTCACCCTTTCCCTTACTTCGTTGAACGATCTTTCAAAAACTGGTACAAGAGCCGCACGCCTGTGCCGGTTCCGCCTTTAGGTCGATATGCACTTCGCTTGTTAATGAATGCCGGGCCAGCAATGTCCAAATGGATGTAAGGGGCTGTGGTAAAATGCGCCAAGAATTTGCCTGCGGTCTGGGCGCCGCCTAGATCGCTCCCCAAATTCTTGATGTCGGCCACATCGCTTTTGATCTCATCACCGTATTCATCCCAAAAAGGAAGTCGCGCTGTGCGTTCATGGACTTTGGCACCAGCTGCTTCCAACAGCGCAAATTCCTTATCTGGTGCAGTGCCCATGACGACCGTGCCATACGTACCAATGGCACGCATGGCAGCACCGGTCAAGGTGGCCATGGTCATGATCAGTTCCGGCTTGTACTGTTCACTGTAGCTGAGTCCATCTGCCAGGATCATTCTGCCTTCAGCGTCTGTATTCAACACCTCAACGGTCTTACCGCTGTGCATCCGGATCACATCTCCTGGTGCGTAGGCATTGCCACCGGGGCGGTTGTCCGTTGCGGGAATTATTCCAATGACATGGATCGGAAGTTTTTGACGTGCAACGATTGAAATAGCCCCTGCCACTCCTGCGGCCCCGGCCATGTCGCATTTCATTTGATCCATGCTGTTGGCAGTCGGCTTCAGGCTAAGGCCACCGGTATCATAGACAACGCCTTTTCCCACGAGAACAACGGGTTTTTTATTGGTTGCGTTCTTCGGTTTCCATTCCAAGATACTGAAAGTGGGCTCATCTATGCTTCCCTTGTTCACGGCAAGTAGCCCGGTCAGGCCAGAGGCCTCGATCTGCTTTTTGTTCAATGTGGTTACTGTGAATCCGCTTTCCTTACCAAGGTCCTTGAGTTCCGCTGCCAATTGCGGTGCATTCAAAAAACTCACCGGTTCATTGACGAGGTCTCGCGCAGAATGAACTGCAGAGCACACATCATCCAGTTCCTCGATCATTTTGCTGGTGACCTCCTTTGCATTCAACGATAGCCTGGACATTGTAGGCGCTACCTCCTTATCACTCATGTATTTGCTGAATGCGTAGCTACCAAGTAAAACTCCTTCTGTCATGGCCAAAGTGAGATCAGGGTCGTTCTGTAAACTTACTAGCTGTGCCGTTCTTCGCTTAGTAGCGTTCAGTTTATCGGCCATTTTATCGCCGGCACATCGTGCTTTTTCCAACTGTTGTGCGCGTTCGCCTTTGTGGACCATGTGAACCAGTACCAACCGCCCGCTGATATCAAGGCCAGCCATACCGGGGTCCACTTTGAGCTGCTCCACAAGGTATTGTCGGTCGTTGCGTTCAACGTCCAGTTGTCTTAGATCCTGGAGCGAATTGATGATGAACAACGTGTCCTTACCAGCGGTGGGGCGCGTACTTTTGGATAGTGCGATCATTGATCTGCGGATATTGGCTTGATGGATTCTTGGAGAAGCGGGTAAAGATATCCATCCCAACGGGGAGCTGATCCTACGCTGGATCCATTGTGAACGATGGGTTGGATCGGTATAAGAACGAGCAACGGTTATGGTTCCTCGACAAGAACACCGAACTTTGTACGTTCCAATAGGCATGAACCAGATAAAGGCTCTTTTCTCGTGTTGTTTGTTCGCGCTGATGTCAACATCGGCATTTGCGACCCATAATCGTGCGGGAGAGATCATCGTTTGTTCGTTGGGGGGGTTCACCTATCAGGCCACGATCATAACCTACACGAAGCTAAGTTCCATCGCTGCGGATCGCAATGAATTGGAGTTGAATTGGGGAGACGGCACCCGGGATACCCTGGGCCGTAGTAGTGTTATAGATGACACTTCCCGTGACCTTCGTATCAATCGTTATGTTGGAAATCACCAGTACACCGGGCCAGGGAATTTCACGCTGACCATGGAAGACCCGAATCGGAATGCAGGTGTGAACAATATCCCCCAATCCGTTACTCAACCTTTCGCGCTTAGGACCACACTCACTATTTCTCCGAATACAGGGCAGAATTGTTCTGTTCAATTCTTGAATGAACCCATTCAGGATGCTTGTATTTTTCAGCCCTGGATCCATAACCCTGCGGCATTTGATCCTGATGGAGATAGCTTATCTTACGAACCAGCGGTATGTCTTGGTCTTGGGGCTTTGCCCATACCGGACTATGTCTTCCCAAGTCCAGGGTTTACTGTACCACCTGATATTTACAGTATTGATCCAACAAATGGGACCATTGTTTGGAATGCACCTAACGTGGCAGGTGAGTACAACATTGCATTCATAGTGCGTGAATGGAAGCTGGTTGGTGGGCAATGGTATGAAGTGGGTAGTGTCCTACGTGATATGCAGATCACGGTTATTTCATGTACGAATGTGCCTCCTGTGGTTTCTTTGGTTGCAGATACGTGTATTGAGGTGGGGTCGATCCTATCCTTCAATGTTCAGGCGAGCGATCCGAATACGGATCAACTTGTAACACTCGAAGCTTTGGGCCAGCCATTCGAGGTGCCCATATCTCCTGCAACGTTCATCAGTCCTTCACCTACGAACCCGATCAACGGTACGTTCAATTGGAACATCGATTGTAGTCATGTGCGGACCCTGCCTTATCAGATCGTATTCAGCGCAACGGATAATGCCCAAGGGAATAATAACGCACAATTGAGCAATTATAGCGTGATGAACGTCAAGGTTGTTGCTCCTGCACCGTTGAATCCTTTAGCAACCCCAAGCGGTGATGAGATCGCGCTTACATGGGATGCGAGCGTGTGTGCGAATGCGACCGGCTATGATATCTACCGGCGTAACGGCTCATACGGATTTGTACACGGCTATTGCGAAACCGGGGTTCCTGCGTATACAGGTTACACGCAGATCGGATCCACTTCCGGGTTGAATTCGACGAGCTACACGGATAATGGGGCGCTTGCGATAGGCAGTGAATACTGCTATATGATCGTGGCATGGTTTGCGAATGGTGGAAATGCAGAAAGCTATGCAAGTGTGGAATTCTGTACGATCCTTGATCGCCAGGTACCGGTCATCACGAAGGTGAGCGTTGGGCTAACGGATGCTACTGCTGGAGTTGATACCGTGCATTGGAGCAGTGCCTATGATCTGGATACAATTGCGCGTCCAGGGCCTTATCAATTCAAATTGTATCGTGGTGATGGGTTCATGTCAGCGAACCAGTTGATCTATACGAGTGGGCTAAGCAATTTCATCGCCCACCCGGATACCATGTTCGTTGATAACGGGATCGACACCGAGACCATGGCGCACGTATACCGTGTGGAATTACTGGGTGCTGGTGGGAATGATACGATCGGGTCCAGCAGTCCCGCTTCTTCCGTATTCATTGATGCAGATCCCAATGATGAACAGGTTACCATCTCGTGGACCTATCAGACCCCTTGGTTGAATACTTCTTTCGATGTGTACCGGTTCAATGGCGTTACGTGGGATCTTGTTGGCACAAGCACTGAAGAGAACTACGTTGATACCGGATTGGTGAATGGCGTAGAGTATTGCTACTATGTGGTGAGCACTGGAGCCTATGGCGATACGACCATTGTTTCACCCTTGTACAATTGGAGCCAAGAAGTGTGTGCAATTCCTGTTGACCTTACTCCACCGTGTGCGCCAACGGTTACATTGGACAATGATTGCGAGGAGCCATTGAACACCTTGCAATGGAACAACCCGAACTCCAGTTGTGCGGATGATACGTATGGCTACTTCGTGTATTTCGCTGATTCATTAGGAGGAACATTCAACCTGATCGCGACGATCACGAATGCCGTTGATACGGTATTTACGCATGTTGATGGTGCTTCCGTTGCGGGTTGCTACTTGGTTACCGCTGTTGATACCGTAGGAAATGAAAGTGCATTCAGCACGCCGGTATGTGGTGATAATTGCCCGGAATACACGCTCCCGAATATCTTCAGTCCCAATGGGGATCGATCCAATGACCAGTTCGGTCCGTTCCCTTATCGCGGTGTTAAGGAGATCGATCTTGAGGTCTTTAATCGCTGGGGGCAGATCGTATTCACAGCAACTGATCCGGATATCAATTGGAAAGGCACATACATGGATACCGACCAACCACTGCCGGATGGTGTGTATTACTACGTATGCCAAGTGGTCTTCAGGCGTCTTGCTGGTGATGAAGCAATGGTGCTGAAAGGGTATGTGCATATCACTGGCAGCGGAGTTCCGGCTAGCCAGAATTGAGCCATGTTCACAGGTATCGTTGAAGCACTTGGCGAAGTTGTTGCAGTAACCAAGAATGGCTCGAACCGGGATCTCGTAATTGCAGCTGCCATTGCCCGAGAACTTGAGGTGGACCAGAGCATTTCACACAATGGTGTTTGCCTCACTGTTGTAGAAATTCATGGTGATACCTACATGGTTACAGCCGTTCAGGAAACTTTGGAACGGTCGAATCTTGGTGCGTTGAAAGTCGGAGACCCAATTGACCTTGAACGGTGTTTGCGCATCGGTGACCGCTTGGACGGGCACATGGTCCAAGGCCATGTTGACACCACTGTGAAGTGTATTGGAATTGAAGACAAGAATGGTAGTTGGGCCTTCACGTTCGCGCTACCGGAGCAATCCCATTTGTTGGTGGAAAAGGGTAGTGTGTGCCTCAATGGTGTAAGCCTAACGATCGCTGAACTGACCGATAGTTCGTTCAGTGTGGCCATCATTCCTTACACATTTGCACACACAACGTTCAAGACCTTAAGAACAGGCCAATTGGTCAATGTGGAGTTCGATGTGCTTGGTAAATACGTGCAGCGAATGCTTCGCTCTCAATATCCTATTGCTTAACGAACTGCACAACTGCGTTTCTATCCTCGCTCGTTATTCCGAGGTGGTAAACCCCCGATGCCAGGTGCTGTATGTTAATGTCGAGTTGACCTTGTCTCACTTGATCTGTCCATGACATGACAACCCTACCGGACGGATCCGAAACAGAAACGGTAACCGTTCCAAACAAAGCCATTCCAACGAATACGGAAAGTTGATCCGTTGCAGGATTCGGATAAGCGACCAAGCGATCGCTTTCAAATGCGGCTGGTGGGATTTTCGAGATAACAGTCTGGCCACTCAACACCCACACCTCAGGGTCGAATTGAGCACTGTCCGCACTGAACGGTAATTGAAATGTGAAGCGTTGACCACTATATGTGTGATCGAAGATGAGGGTAGTGTCACTTTCAGAATTAGCGAACCGCATTGGGATCGGCATTTCAAAGAACTGAACACTTGGATGCGAAGTGGTCTGGTCCACCTCCACTGTTATCGTGTTATCCATGTTCTGGCTCCAACGGATCTTGTAGATCGGATAGCCCTCGCCGACGTACCAATCCGCAAAGAACTCGGTGAGGTCGATCCCACTTGTTGCTTCCAAATGTGCCTTCAGTTGCGGAGTTCTTGCGCTTCCATATTGCAAAGCAGGATCTGCCAGGTAATTGCGGCAACCGGCATAGAATGCATCATCTCCACATACCCAGCGGAGCATGTGGACCAGAAATGCACCCTTGGCATACGTAAGTCTTCCGCTGAACAAACGCGGTATGGACGTTGTGTCCTGCACGCGTACACTTCCATCCGACCTGCTGGTGATATTGTCGCGCTGACTGTATTTGAAGGGCAACCATTTTTCCGGTGCCAGTTGCTCGTAGCAGATCCCACTCAAATACGTTGCGAACCCCTCATTCAACCAGAGATCCTCCCATGAACCACAAGTAACCTTATCCCCGAACCATTGGTGCGCCAATTCATGCGCCATTAGCTCAAAACTGAATCCGCCCATGAAGCTCATGGTCTGGTGCTCCATACCGCCACCATAATTGAATTGAGCATGCCCATATTGCTCATTCGCAAAGGGGTATTCACCAAATAGGTCACTGTATAATTGCATTTGTTCGATCAACATTGGTGAATCCTCTGATGCCGCTAAACTGTCTTCCGGATAGACATAGTTCTGGACTTCAATAACCCTGTCCTGTAATGGGACAAAGTCGCTGTACACAGCGTAATTGGTTGCGGCGAATGCGATCAGGTAATGGGCGATCGGATAACGGTGGCGCCAATGAAAGCGTACTTTCCCACTACCGATAGGATCCTGGGATAGAAGCAGCCCGTTGCTCGCTACACGCTGACCATTGGGTACCGTAACGAACATGTCCAAGGAGTCTGCTTTGTCCTCCAGGTCTTCCTTGCATGGCCACCAATCACTTGCTCCGTAGGGTTCGCTTAATGTCCAAAGTACCGGCGTGCCGCTGTGCGTGGCTTGGTTGAAGGAACCGAGCCCAGCAACAGGTGGAATGCCAGACCATGAAATGGTGATGGAATCCAGGATCCCGTCATCAATAGGCTGTGGTAGTGTTATGGCCAATAGGTCATTTTCGGAGAACCCTGTTAGCGGGGCTTCGTGGTATCTGATCGAGTCCACGTTCAGGTCGCTACTCAAGTCGAAGACCAACGCCGTTAGTGCAGCGGTTGATCTGAATACATGGGTGACTGTGCCCTGGATAGCACGAACCGCAGGGTCCACATGGAGATCCATACGGTGGTACTTCATGTCGTACCCACGCGGTGTTACTAACCGATCATCTTTTGTCCATCCCGGATATCCGCGCGATTCTGTTTCCGCGATCTCATGGATCTCGCACTTATCGTAAAGTACTTGTGCGGATAGTAAACGCCCAATGAACAAGCACAGGATGATGATCGGGGTACGCATATGCCTTGTACTACGAAGTTACGGCAATCCTCCCCGGTAACCACGAGGTATATCTCAGAACACGCTACCCACTACTTGCTTTACAGCGTCGCTTTTGCCCATGGTGTAATAATGCAGGCATGGAGCACCTTTGGCCATCAATTCTTTCGATTGGGCAATGCTCCATTCTACGCCAACGGCCTTAACCGCATCGTTCGTCTTGCATTTTACCAGCTCTTTCGCGAAAGCATCCGGCAGATCCACACGGAACGTTTTGGGAAGGAATGCGATATGCCGCATGGTGGTGATCGGTTTCAGACCCGGTATGATCGGCACAGTGATCCCAGCTTCACGGCATTGTTCAACGAACGAGAAAAACTTGGAATTATCGAAGAACATCTGGCTGACCAAGTATTCAGCACCTGCATCCACTTTGTTCTTCAAGTAGGCAACATCCACATTCAAATTCAGCGCTTCAGGATGCTTTTCCGGATAGCAGGCTGCACCAATGCAAAGGTCCGTGGGTGCCGCCTCCATTTCTTCATCGTGCAGATATTGTCCCTTGTTCAAACCTGCCGCTTGGCGGATCAGGTCTACTGCAAATGGGTGCCCTTCCCGCTCCGGGATGAAATGGGCTTCGTTCTTGATGGCATCTCCGCGCAAGGCCAACACGTTGTCGATCCCAAGAAAATTCAGCTCTATCAAAGCATCTTCGGTCTCTTCCCTGCTGAAACCGCCACAGATCAAATGTGGCACGGTATCAATATCGTATTTCGTCTTTATAGTAGCGCAAATACCGATCGTGCCGGGGCGCTTACGAAGCCGGATCTTTTGTAATAACCCATGGCCACGCTCCTTGTAGATCACCTCCTCACGGTGGTAGGTCACATTTATGAAACTCGGCTTGAACTCAAGGAGCGGATCAATGCCTTCGTAAATGGAATGGATGTCCTTGCCCTTAAGCGGCGGTAATATCTCAAAAGAGAAAAGCGTTCGCTTTTTGGCTTGTTTCAGATGATCGATGACCTTCATGGATACGGAACTGGTTCTGGAGGCAAAAGTAGAACGGCCACCGCAACACGGTGGCCGTTCATTAAGGACATGGTAATAGTTAGCGCAGTATGGTCACGTGTCCGGTGTATTCCTTGTTGGCTTCAGGAACGGAAAGTACATAGAAATAGGTGCCGTCCGGAACATCGCTTGCACGCCAATTGTTCGTGTAGTTCTCCTTCTCATAGATCTTGTTTCCCCAACGATTGAAGATGGTAAGGCTGTTCTTGTAGTACTGAACGTTCTCGAACACCAACGCTTCATTCACATTATCGCCGTTCGGGGAGAATACATTCGGGATCTCAATATCCGCAGGAAGGATCCGGAATGAGCCATTGATGGTGTCCGTACAGCCATCCGCTGCGGTAACGATCAATGTAACCGGGTAAGTTCCAGGAGTCTCATAGAAATTCGTTGTGTTAGGTAAGTTGCTTCCTCCATTGGCCGGGTCGAAGATCCATTGCCAATCGACGATGTTGGAACCATCTACACTTGAATTATCAGAGAACATGATCGTTGCACCGAACGGTTGTGGAGATGGAAGATCCGTCACATAAGCCGCATTGATAGCTGAACCTACAGTAACGATGAACGGTGCGGAAGTTGTAGAACATCCTTCAGTATTGGTGACCGTAACGGAATAAGATCCTGTTCCAACAGTAATGGTAGGGTCGGTACTGGCGTTGGACCATTGATATGAAGCATAATTCTCTGTAGTGCCCAATACGGCCAGTGCACCTCCGCAACTGAACCCTGGCCCGGTAATAACAGGGTCAGGACTTGGTGCTCCGTTAACTACGAAGGGCTCGGATGGTAAGGAGCAATCACCCAATGAAATGGTGCAGATATAGGTATCAGGGCCACCACTGATGTTCGGACCGAAAGCACCATTGCTCCATTCATAGGTATCGTATCCCGCTGGCGCATTGATGAATGCAATGTCACCATCACAGACCAATTGATCACCGGTGAGGATGATAGGTCCGGTGATGCCAGGGTTAACCACGATAGTGATCGTAGTATCATAGGTGCAACCGAAATTGTCAGTGACGGAGAATACATAGTCATGACTACCAACGCCTACTGGAGTTGCCACGCCTGCAAGTGGGTTGTTCGGATCTGAGGATACTCCATTACCTACCCAGTTGGAGGAGTCCGAAGTTGTTGTTCCCAGCACAGGAGTATAAGTTGTAAGGCTAGGGAATAGGGAGGAGTTGAAGGTAAGTCCCCAGTCGCATATGAAACCATTGTCAGAACCCCAAAGGTCCGTTACCGTTAACGTCCACGTTCCATTCAAAAGACAGCCCTCCAATGCATTCATTGGGTTCAGACTTTCATAGGTGCCTGATGGAAGGGTGCCCCCAGCATTGTCGACCCAAGTCCCATTCGTCGCTGTTGGACTCCAACAGTATGTGTAGCACACGCCCATTGAGTCTGGTAAGCTGTCGTCATCAATGGGTTCACCTAAAAAGGTGCCCCCTCCATTTTGTTGATGGAACGTAACGCTTTGACCATTAGGGCAAGCTAATTGAATAACAAGATCGCCAATGAACGAATGCTCCATATCCACGCAAACTGATGGCAGGTCGTTTATATTCGTAAGCGTTTGGCCGGGAGCGAAATTGGTAAATGCTATTGAGGTGTTGAACGCAACACCTTGGTCATCCGGCAGGAAAAGACCTCCACCTAAGCTGGATTCCGGAAGTCCGGTCCATTGCACGGCAACCGGGTTTGCCAATAAATTCACGGATTCTCCTTCGCAGATCGTATCACCTGGTAATGTACCAGCGAAAATGGGCGTGGTGCTTACGAGGACCTGTAAGTCCACCAAATTGGTGTTATTGCAGTTATTATCATCCGTTAATGTCAGTTGTACAACATATTCGCCAGCATTCGGGAATGAATGTGTAACAATTGGCCCTGTAAGGCTGTCCTGGATCCCATCATCAAAATTCCAATTATACTCCACCAAAGTGTTCGACCCTGCTGCTATGGATGCCGACCCATCGAATGTGATGACCTCTCCTTGACAAACCAACGCAGGAATTGCAGTTCCCATGGTAGCCGAAGCAGTAGGTGGTTCGCAAGGAGTTATGCAATTCAATGCTGCTGCAAAAATGCCTTCGCCGGTTTCATTGCTGGTGAAGGTTATCGTAAGGCAACCGGAAGTATTCGTAAAGCTTGAAGCAATAATGCCTGGATTGTCAGACCCGCTCCATACACCGATCAGCGGGGCACTTGTATCTGCACCATCATAGATCGAAAGCTGATCTATTGGTGCACTTCCAGCCGTAGATAGGTTAAATGTGATCCATTGTAAGGAAATACCGGTACCGGTGGTTTGATCCGAACATATCGTTATCATTTGTGTTTCGTTCGGCCCATAACCGGAAGCGCCCTCACCACCGCTATCCAATAACGCACCGGTGCATCCGTAAGCCGTTCCTCCATCCGCAATACTTATTATCTGAGCGTTGGCCGTATAAGCCAAGAGAAAGTATAAAGTCAAGAAACTGAGTATCCGCATGGTAATTCTAAAGTAATGCTTCGGTGTTAACTGGTCTTTGTCCGTCCGGCCTTTTTCAAAGGCTCGCAAACTTAAGACCTTCACAGCAATAATGATATTGTTAATTCGATCTGTTCGTGAAGTGCTAGGCAGGAATCCTTCAGATCAGAACAGTCAAATTCGCTCGGTCAATAGCTAGTACTGCCGTCCGTATTGTACGGTGACGCCTAAGAATCAGTATTTATTAGGCGTAGGCAATGTCAACGCAATATGGTCACGTGCCCGGTGTATTCCTTGTTGTTCTCGGGCACCTCCAATACGTAAAAATAGGTGCCGTCAGGTACGTCGCTCGCACGCCAGTTGTTCGTGTAATTCTCTTTCTCGTATACCTTGTTTCCCCAACGATTGAAGATGGTCAGGTTGTTCTTGTAGTATTGGAGATTCTCGAATACCAGAGCCTCGTTCATATTATCGCCGTTCGGGGTGAATACATTCGGAATGATGATCTCCTGTGGTAGGATCCTGAACGTGCCATTGATCGTGTCCATACAACCATCAGCTGCCGTTACGATCAATGTAACAGGATAGGTTCCTGGGTTTTCGTAGAAATTCGTAGTGCTGGTTTGTGTACTACTTCCGTTAACTGGGTCGAAGATCCACTGCCAATTGACGATCGTGGACCCAACAACACTGGAGTTATCAGTGAAAATGACCGTAGCGCCCAAAGGTTGTGGAGATGGGAGGTCCGTCATATACGCGGCATTGATATTTGAACCAACTGTAACGATGAACGGTGCGGATGTAGAAGAGCATCCTTCTGCGTTGGTAACCGTTACGGAGTAAGAACCGGTTCCTACCGTGATCGAAGGATCATTACTATTGTTGGACCATTGATAGGATGCATAATTCTCCGTGGTGGTCAACACTGCTGGAACGCCTCCACAATTGAATCCGGGACCAGTTATGATCGGATCCGGACTTGGAGCTCCGGTAACAACGAAGGGCTCGGATGGCAAGGAGCAATCGCCCAATGAAATGGTGCAGATATAAGTGTCAGGGCCACCACTGATGTTAGGACCGAAGGCTCCATTGCTCCATTCGTAGGTATCGTATCCTGCTGGTGCATTGATGAATGCAATATCACCATCACACACCAACTGATCACCTGTGAGGTTGATCGGGCCCGTGATCCCTGGGTTTACTATGAGCGATATCGTGGTGTCATACGTACATCCGAAATTGTCAGTAACGGAAAATACATAGTCGAACGTACCAACTGCTGTAGGTGTAGCAGTCGCTACCAATGGGTCCAACGGGTCAAGTACAACACCTGGGCCGCTCCAATTCGTTGAGTCCACGGTATTCACACCAAGCACTGGAGTGTACGACACAAGCGCTGGGTATAGAGATGGGTTAAAGCCAACGGACCAGGAACAGATGAACCCGTCATCTATGCCGATATTATCCACGGCAGTAAAAGTCCAGTTACCATTCAAAGGACACCCGATCAACTGACTAAGCGGCTCAACACTGGTATAATCATCCGGTATCAATACGTTCTGTCCTATTTCCACGGTTGACGGTTGTACGTTCGGAGAGATGCCATTGGTCGATGATTCTTCGAAAGTGCCATTTGTTGCCGTATTAGTCCAGCAATAATTATAACAAGTACCAGGTACTGGAGGTACTGTTTCAGTGTCCAAAGCATCACCAATGAACGTATTCGTTCCGCCTTGGTCGTGCATGATAACGGTCTGTCCGTTAGGACATGTCAACGAAAGGGTAAGATCACCCATATAACTATGTTCCATGCTCACGCAGATGGCATCCAGATCGCCTAAGGAGGAGACCGTTGACCCTAGCGCAAAACCATTGAACGTGATCGTGGATGTAAATGGAGTTGCTACAACGTCCGGCAAATAGATCCCTTCGCCGAAATCCACATCCGGAATGGCAGACCACGGAGTGGCTGTAACTCCTCCTGTCAGTATTACTGATTCGCCCAAACAGATCACACTGTCCTGCACCATGGCTTGTGTGAATACCGGTGTAGTGCTTACGAGTACCTGTAGGTCAACGACATTAGTATTCTCACAGGCATTGTCGTCCGTGACCGTAAGTTGAACAACATATTGGCCCGCCTCAGTGAAAGCATGGGTTACGTTCGGTCCGGACAGACTATCAATGACTCCGTCCGCAAAATCCCAACTGTATTCAGCAATGTTGAATCCAGTTGCAGCCGTTGATCCTGAACCATCGAAGGTGATCACTTCTCCTTGACATACAAGTGCAGGTACAGCCTCGGACATCGTAGCAACAGCAGTTGGAGGGGCGCATGGCGTATAGCATTCAAGGGTTGCACTGAATTGACCCACCCCAGCTCCATCACTTGACCATTCGAGTGTGAGGCAACCGGAAGTGTTGAAGAATCCTGCAGAGACAACGGTCGCTGGACCTGTTCCAGTGAATGTGCCGATGATCGGTCCGGTATTGTCCATTCCATCGTAGATGATCAGTGCGTCCGCATCAGCACCGGTCGGCAGATTGAATGAGTTGAAATTCAGCCGCACATGCGTGCCGGTGGTCTGGTCCGCGCAAATGGTAATTGTAAAATCCTCATTATTTCCATAACCAAACCCTCCATCCCCGCCACTATCATATAGGGCACCAGCGCATCCGTACGCAAAGCCTCCATCAGAGATCAGTACTGTTTGTGCGTTCAGGGAGATCGTCGTTAGCAGAATTGCTGCAATTGAGCAGAGTTTGCGCATGGTCGGTCTGTTAATAGTGCGTCCTAATGTAATAGGTCTCATCAGAAATACGACCGGCAGTGTTCCTTGTCCGATAGTATGTTCGTTCAACCATTCAATACTGATCCAATCAATTCAATCTGTTCCTATTGAGCCAAACCATCGTTGATCCGGTTTTTGAACGGCCATCCTTGGTAATTGCCTCAACTGCGACCAAGTAGTATCCGTCCGAACAGTTATCGCCATTCCATACAGATCCGTTATCGGTACTAAAAACCTGAACATTCTCTTTAACGGAGAAGATCCGGACCATGACCTTTTCGCAACCTTCTGCAATCACTTCGAATGTGTCGTTGACGTTATCCCCATTCGGTGTAAAGGTGTTCGGAATGAACAACTCCGGTAAAGGTATAATGGGTTTTTCTTCTGTCAATGGTTGGTTAAGGCTTGGTTCGTCCATAACGTCTGTGGTCGCCGCTGATGGGCTCTGCTCCGGCTTAGTATTTTCCAGTTCCCCTTTAGCGGCTTCTGCTGCTTTGGTGGTCAGCTCATCGATGATCTGCGCAACGATGATGGGGCCATACACAGGTTTAGGATCCTCAGCTTGGGTCTTCCCTGTTTTCTCTTCATTCGTTTCTGGAGCACCCTGTACAAATCCATTCGATGGTTCTATCACGACCGGGTCAGGAGTGGCCTGCTTTGGAACTGTAGAAGGTAAAGGAGCTGCGCTTGCAGTTGTAGAGGAGTTCGGCACCACCGGTTTAACGACAATGCCCTGCTGATCAGTTGGTTCTGGGTTCGCTATAGAGGCGCCAATTTTCGATGGTATGGTCGTGGTCTCCACAGCTGGAAGACGTACTTCCTCGGAATCCTGAGGGACTTCGGCTAATTCTACCGTTGTGTTGTTGGTCAGGAACAGCGCGGTTCCACCAATTACCAATGCCGTAACACCTGCTGCTGCCCAGCCCCATACGCTGCTGATGCTTGTCGCGGCCGGGTGGCCTAATTGACTACTGATATTGGACCAAACACTAGGATCAACAGATGCTTCATGACCCTGGAATTTTTCCTGGAACAGTTTGTTCACCGGGTCTGCCACTGGTGCACCCATTGCCAGTTTGGACTGGATGGCATCCCATGCACCAGGATCCACAGGCGATTCATGCCCTTGGAACCGCTCGCGGAACAGATCGTTCATTTCAAGACTCATTGCCGTAATGATAGTGTTCAGCTACCTCCTTGGGTAGCATTTTTCGCAGGTAGGCCCGCGCTTTCATGAATTGCGATTTTGATGTATTCTCTGAGATGCCGAGCATTTCAGCGATATCGCGGTGCGGATACCCTTCAATTGCGAACAGGTTGAACACCGTACGATAACCAGTAGGTAAGTTCTGGATCAACCCGATTAACTCATCTGCCGACATGCCACTTAAAACATGCTCATCCTCCTGATGAAGGTATTCTGCTTCCGTAAGATCGATACTATGGTCGTACGGTTTGTTACGGCGGATATTATCCAATGCTGTGTTCACCATGGTGCGCGCAATCCATCCACCTAAAGGCCCATCGCCCCGGAAGTGGTCGATCTTCTGGAACACCTTAACAAAACCATCCTGAAGGATGTCCTGTGCTTGGTCCTTATTGTGGGCATACCGCATGCAAATACTCATCATTTTTCGCGCAAACTGCTGATAAAGAGCTTTTTGCGCTGCTGGATCGCCATGCGTGCAACCGTGCACAAGTTGTTCATCTGTCATGGCATTCCCGGTAGTGATGGGAATTAGCGTGGAAAAGTTGCCTGAGCTCCGCATTGATGGGGCTTTTTTGCAAGATACGACGTGCATTGGTTCAGGAGCACGGAAAATTTGACCATCCGATCATACTTGACTGATCAGTTACCGTGCAGTAATAGCATCAGGGATCAGGTTCTCGCCTACCTTAAGCTACCTTCGCGGACTTTTTCGATCTTCGGCTTGGCCTTTTCCATGGAACACATTCGCAACTTCTGCATTATTGCCCACATCGATCACGGTAAAAGCACCTTGGCTGACCGATTGCTACATATGACCGGTACCATCTCCGATCGCGATATGCAGGCTCAGAATCTGGATGACATGGACCTTGAACGTGAGCGCGGGATCACCATCAAGAGCAAGGCGATCCAGATGGACTACACATTGAATGGGCAGAAGTACATCCTGAACTTGATCGATACGCCCGGCCACGTCGATTTCAGTTACGAAGTGAGCCGTTCCATTGCTGCTTGCGAAGGTGCATTGCTGATCGTTGATGCTACGCAAGGTATCCAAGCTCAGACCATCAGTAATTTGTATTTGGCATTGGAGCACGATCTGGAGATTATCCCGGTGTTGAATAAAATGGACCTACCTAGCGCAAATCCTGAAGAGGTAAAAGATCAGATCGTGGATCTTTTAGGGTGCAAATTGGATGATATTCTAAGTGCTAGTGGCAAGACCGGGTTAGGAGTGGATAAAGTTCTGGAGGCCGTTGTGGCCCGCGTTCCTGCGCCAAAAGGTGACCCGAAAGCACCGTTGCAAGCACTGATCTTCGATAGCGTTTTCAATCCGTTCCGCGGGATCATTGCCTATTTCCGTGTGATGAACGGCACGATCAAGAAAGGCGATAAAGTGAAGTTTTTCAACACAGGCGTGGTCTATGATGCGGACGAAGTGGGCTGTTTGAAAATGACCATTCAGCCTAAACCTGATGTAAAGGCTGGCGACGTAGGTTATATCATCAGTGGGATCAAAACTGCAAGCGAAGTGAAAGTGGGCGACACGATCACACATGCTCTCCGTCCTTGTGCCGAAGGGATCAAGGGCTTCGAGGATGTGAAACCAATGGTCTGGGCCGGCATCTTTCCTGTGGAGACGGACGAATATGAAGAGCTGCGCGATGCCATGGAGAAGCTGCAATTGAACGACGCAAGTCTCACATGGACACCGGAAAGCAGCGCTGCATTGGGCTTCGGATTCCGCTGCGGTTTTTTGGGACTGCTCCACATGGAGATCATTCAGGAGCGTTTGCAACGCGAGTTCGATATGAATGTGATCACGACCGTACCCAACGTAGGGTACACC
Source organism: Flavobacteriales bacterium (assembly GCA_017987115.1). Lineage (GTDB taxonomy): Bacteria > Bacteroidota > Bacteroidia > Flavobacteriales_F > PHOS-HE28 > PHOS-HE28. The sequence goes on from JAGNUG010000020.1 coordinate 32,714, forward strand.
GTGACCAAGACCAATGGCGATGTGCTGGAGATCCACAACCCGAGCGAACTGCCGGAGGTGATGCACATTGATAGCATTCAGGAACCCTACATTAAGGCACAAGTGATCACCAAGGCGGAGTATACCGGTGCGATCATGACGTTGTGCATAGAGAAACGCGGAATGCTCACCGGTCAGAACTACCTTACCACTGATCGCGTTGAGCTCACCTTCGAATTGCCACTTGGAGAAGTGGTCTTCGATTTCTACGATAAATTGAAAAGCATTTCGCGTGGTTACGCAAGTTTCGATTATCATCCGATCGGCCAAAAGGAAAGTGACCTGATCAAACTTGACATCTTGTTGAACAGCGAGAAAGTGGATGCTCTTTCCGCATTGATACACCGCGACCATGCCCATGAACTGGGTAAAAAGATGTGCGGTAAATTGAAGGAGCTACTTCCTCGTCAACAATTCGATATCCCCATCCAAGCGGCCATCGGTGCCAAGATCGTAGCACGTGAAACGGTGAAGGCCTTGCGCAAGGATGTTACCGCAAAGTGCTATGGCGGCGATATTTCCCGTAAGCGCAAGTTGCTGGAAAAGCAAAAGGAAGGTAAGAAGAAGATGAAGCAGATCGGCAATGTGGAAGTGCCGCAGCAAGCGTTCTTGGCGGTGCTGAAGTTGGATTGATCCAAAGGGATCTGGTTGGTGGTCCGTGAAGGTCAACGACTGTCCGAAGTAGTCGAGTCCCTCACTGCCGTATAGATCCGAGCAAACTCATTTTCAAAACTTGGCTGGAACCGTTCTCCTATCAGTACCGGCCATGGGTGTTTGTTTACTTTTTGATCGATGCCCCGGCCGATGACCAGGATCTGATCCACCTCCGGGGGAAATCCCATGCGCCAATGACGGAGCAGCCAATTGGGGTCCCGGGAAAAGCGAAGCCAATCGGGCTCTTTCGTTCTGGTATACGGACCATAGGACATCAGAAACTCGCTTGGCGCGACGAGTATTCCGCTGTATTCAATGGCCACATAGGCCTGTATGTGCTGTTGCAACCGATCGGATCCGGCCATTACTGAGAGCACAATGCTGTTCGGTTCCAATGCCGCACAAGCTTCCATTACCCCAGCGTGAACGTGTTCCAAACTCGAAAAAGAATTCTCGGCCTGCACCAGTCTGGTCGCATGCAAAGGCAATGCGCAAAGCGCAGCACCTCCGATCATTTGGGCAACTTTGCCTTTAGCTGCGCCAGCTATTGCGATAAGCCACAGTGCAAGAACCAAGAGGGCCAGCCAATGCACACGATCTGAAATGATAAGCCTGCGGCCATGTGGCGAGTTGCTTAACCATGTGATCAAGAAAAGGACGAGGAAAAGAATGATCAACACATCATGCCACAACCATGTGCGCCCATAGCGCCATCTTGCCCAAATTCCTGAGGCTATGGAGATCAAGAGCAAGAGCCCAATACCATGGATCAACCATTGTTCTCTGGTTTGATCAACTATTAATAGGGTCTTTAACAGAAATGTTCTGTTGAACGACGGAAGTGAGGTTGGTACCGGTATGTTGATGATCTGCAGGACACGATGCAATTGGAACGCACCCACCAGCAGGATAACTGCACTCAACGAAATCCATTTATAGCGTTCCCGAGCGTTTGTCAAGAATGCGGTTCTGCGTTCTTGATGTAATTCGAATAAGAATGTAGGGAAAAAGAACAAACACAAAATGGCAGGTGCGCCTCTGTGTGTGAACCATGCAAGGATCGCGCCGATCAGCAACCCGACCCAGCGTGTACGTGGCTTTTCGACGTGCCATTTCCACCAAGCCACTGAACCGAGACTTAGTGCTACACTGAGTAGAAAGTGGAACAGTCCCATGATCAAAAGCGTGTTGAACATGATCGGAGCGAGCCAAAGAACCGGAACTCCGATCTGGGTGCCATGCGAGCGTAAAAAAGCGACTGCCGCGATCACTACTCCGCTGCTGACGAATGCTGCAAAAACGTTGTGAGTTTGTTCCGGGGTGAGGAAAAGAAGTAACAATGCCAAGATCCCGTCTCCAAGCCAACGAATGCCAATATAGTAATTGAACCCATGTGCTGTATGTTCATGTGTTGACCACGAAGCCTTCTGCAATGAAGCATGCAGAACATGCATGGGGCCATCGATGGTAATGAAGTATCGGAAGAACAGGGTCGCAGCCGCATTCATCAGAAGAATGCACAACAGAATTTTGGCGATGCGAGTTGGCTTCATCGGCTGGAAAGTAGTTCTTCAACGCCAGCAATTATGATCCTGTTCTCAAACATTTGATCCGAAGGGTTGATCTTTGGAACGTAAAAAGCCCCGGCGTGGCCGAGGCTCTTTGGATCCAACGTCATTCGCTAGAGTGCGTTCACGTCATCCTCGAACTGCTGTATAGTAGTCGGAGAAAAGATCATTGGCACGTTCATATTGCTCGTTACATTCACTGTTGTGAAGGACGAGGAATACCCAACGGCATCTTGTTTCAGCCCGACAATAACGGCCTGCATTCCTAATGGTACTTGCCAAGGTGCTTGATATGTCTCGGAGCCAATAAAATTCATGTTCAACACTGCATTTTCCGACGGGAATGCCACCCAGACCAAGGTGCTATCCGTAGATTGCCCAGCAGGTAATGTTGATGTAAGTGTTGTCGTGTTCGGATAGTTCCAGAAGATATCGACGTTAGTCCAATTCAAAGAATCTCCGTTTATACCGTAGTTGAAATAGTACGGATAGGTATACGTGTAGTCCGTCGTGTCGTAGTATGCTGAATCAACGGAGATTATGGCGGAATCAATGCGGTCCCAGATCATGTTCCCATCTTCGTTCGGGTTACCACGGAACAGTTCCATATTCGGGTCGCCGACATTGGTGGGGATCTTTGCTATAAGGCCTCCATTCGTTATTTGCACCGGCACACTACCTTGGTTGGCATAGACATTGATCGCACCACCGCTGCGCAGCATTCTTAAGATTCCATTATCGTTTCCAACGGTCTGAACGTTCAACCAAAGCATGTCACTGATCGTAAGAACTTCTACCAACGATATCTGAACCTGACCGGTCACGGGTGTGCCATTCTCATAAACGAAGGCTCCAGGCTCAAAATCCAATTGCGTTCCTTTATTGCCCATTACCTGACCGCCTGTAGTAGCGTTCAAATTGAATGTTTGCGTCGCGTTGGCAATGTTGTTCGCGAACAAAGTTCGGAACGGTGAACTGGTTGTTACATCAGGCGGTATGGGTGAGGCAGGGTTATCCGGCTCCTTTTTACAGCCTACGATCACCGCAATGGCAATGACTGTAGTCAGGATCGTTGCTTTGGTCTTCATTAGAGATGGAGTTTTGGTCGTGGCGTTAGTTATTTCCAGTGGTTACACTAACAAGACGTATGAAATGGCAAAAGGCTGCCTCATACCATTCGTTTATGATAGAGATCCTGACCCTTTTGTGGAATTTCATCATGATCAAGCCGCGTGAAACGTGAATTATTCGACTGCAATGGTCACGGCATTCAAGACCTTACCTGCTCTGCTGACGCGAACCATGTAAAGCCCAACGCTCAACTCACCTCGTTCCAGTACCAATGCTGAGGTACCATTCCCTTGCAATGTGCGTAAAACTCGACCGCTTGCGTCGATCACATCGATCATATGATCCTTGGTCAACACCTCGTTGAAATCCAATCGTGTTCGGGCGTTGAATGGATTCGGAGTAACGGTCACACCTAATAGATCGTGGTCTCTAACATTCATAACGATCACTTGGTACGGTTCGCTTGTTGCAACACATCCATATTCGCTGGTCGCTTGTACAGCGTACATGCCTGTTTCAGTCGCAGTGAATTGTTGCTCTGTGGCATCCGGGATATTGTTGCCGTTCAAGAACCATTGGTAACTATCACTCGCATTGGCCTCCAGGACCGAACTTCCAAGATCGGTAATGCTCGCCGCAAATAAATTGCAATCCACCAACGTGTTCAATGTGGTGTTCGTGATCACCGGTTCGTTAAGGTCGAAATAGATCGCAGCGGTATTCATGATCTCGGTGAGGTGAGGAGAACCTGCGTTCGGTTTGATGCGGTATTTGACAAAGCCGTTGCTGCCTGCCTCGTTCACGTTGCTGTCGGGCAAAAGAATACGTTCATAGCGGAATAGTGCGACCCGGTCTTCGTCTACCTGGATCCGTGTAAGCTCGTGCGAGGAAGCGAGAACCTCCATGGTGAGTGGATCCAGATCGGCATCAAGTGTGTCGAGTAATTGCACGGTGAATGCCGTGTCCGTTCCTGTATTCTGGAAACGCACCGTGTACTCCAACCACTCAGTATCGATATCTACCGCTCCTGTAGCGCCATAGCCCTGCGGAGTTACGAGTTTGTCGTTCGGGTCGAAGGCGCAGACTACAGGATAAGCATAAAGCGGTTGGGAGTAGTTCAGTGAAAGGTCCGAAGATGTGAGGGTGTAACCGAAGCCCTGCATGGTCCCGACCGGACCCACCTGTATCGTGAGCTGAACGAAGAACTCCTGAAACCACCCCAGGCTGTCCACGCTCCAGAAATAGTGTTGGCCGACGATCGAGTCCGGTGGAGGCCACGCGCCCAATATGGACAGGTCCGGGTGGATCTCATAATCCAGGATGATTCCTTCTGGAATGGAAGTACCGGTATTGCGTAATTGGATCCACGTCATCACTTCGGAATTGCAGCGGAATGGTCCGGAATGAGTGATGCTGAAGTATTCCATATTCTCCGGTGCTATGGGTGCTAGGCCGATGTCCAGGCCTGTCGCGATCGGAGCGGCCAACGTGAGCGTAGCGTTCAAGGTGTCCGGGTCATTGGTCACCTGATAGATCGAAGGTGGAGTGTGCCACACATTCCACGAACCAGTGTCGGCCGGAAGGTCGTATTCGCCAAGACTGTTGGTCCACACCAGCACATTGCTCGCATCGGTGCGTACCAAGCGGAATGGCACTTTGTGGTCGGTTGGGTCCAGTGTGGCGTTCAGATCGTAATCCATGAACACCGAACCGCGAAAGCGAAAGGCGTCGAAGAAGTGGTTCTGCTGCCAACTGATCGTGCGGAATCGTGCTGTGACGAGGTCGGGAACTGCGTCGTTATTCACGTCTGCATAGATCATGGCCGCAGCACTTTCGGCCGTCGGGTCGATCAAAGTATTATTGCCCAGTTGGCCATTCCCGAGGTTCAGGTTGTAGTAGGTCTGGTGCGTATATCCGTTGCTTAATGCCCAAACAGCATCTAGGAATGAGTCACCATTGATGTCCTTTAAGATCAGTGTGCGTGGCATGCCTAGCGGTGTTATGGAAAGTGTGTCAATGGTCATGTTGCCAACACCATTGTTGTAGTATCCCACGAGATAACCGTAACGGTATTCCAATATGTCAACGTCCATGTCACCATCAAGATCCCCCAGCGAGAATTCGTCCAAGGCAGTTCCTCCAGGTACGGTGGTGAATATGCCGGTACCATCACTTAAGACTACCGTGCCGCCGATCACCAGATCTACAGTGCCATCGCCGTTCATATCCCCAGCCTTCACTGCTCCGACAACCAAGTCGACCGAGGGGTGTACCGTGAATTGGCCATTGCCATTATTCTCATACCAATTTCCGGTGCCGATCAGGTCAAGGTCTCCATCGGCATCCAGATCCACTTCGCAACGCGAAATACCAAGATCCGGCAATGTCCCCATGGTCCATGACGAGCCACCGTTATTGTTCCAAATGATCGCACAACTTCCGTCGTTGGTGATGATATCCTGTAGTCCATCGTAGTCGAGATCAGCAGTTCGTGAAACCGCGATCTGGTTCTTGTTCTCAACCACCACTTGTTGCCGGCCAAATGTGCCGTCGCCGTTGTTCGCATACCAACAAACCCAGTCGCCATAGTAACTGGCGGTGACCAGGTCAAGATCACCGTCCAGGTCAATGTCCGCACCTGAGATGTCATACCCCCCGGCCATCGTTTGGCAGAACCGCTTTCGCAGACCAATGGTGCCATTGCCGAGGTTTTCATACCAGCCCGCGATATCCATACCACTACAGGCCAGTAGGTCCATACGACCATCACTATTCAGGTCGCCGATGCCGTAGGAGGTGCCCGTAAGGTTGTACCCGGAAACATTCTCAACGACCAATGTGGTCCATGTAACACCACTTTGGTTCTGTAACAAGTGTACGTTGCATGATGTATTGGTGGCATAGCTGAAGTCCACATCGCCATCACCGTCGAAGTCCGCGATCGCTTGTGGTTCTGCGGAAAGTAGGTAGGGGATCGTATCACCTAAGTTGAAATTTCCGGATCCGTCATTTGCGAACCAGATGGTGCCACCGGGCATTCCGAAGCCGATCACATCCACATCGCCATCGCCATCAACATCTCCACAGAATGGCTTTCCAGGTGCAACAAAGTCCGCAATAAATTGCTGAGGGCCGTAGTTGCCTGTACCTAAATTCGCATACCAGCCTACCTGGGCGTTGTCGCCACCGATCATCAGGTCAAGTAGCCCATCGCCGTTAATGTCCGCCTGCGATGCCGTGACACTTGTTGCTGCACCCGTAGGACCGATCGCTGGCCCTGTGGAAAAGACGCCCGAGCCGTTATTCAACAATAGGTTCAATCCGTTAGCGCTCCGAACCACATCATCCACATCACCATCGCCATCTATGTCCCTGAGCAAGCGTGCCGCTGTACCCGCACCGGTATACGGGCCTACTAGGGTAAGTATTCCGGTCCCGTCGTTCATGTACCAGTTATTATCTGCTACAAGATCCGCATCGCCATCGTTGTCCATATCACACATGCTGGTTATTACGGCGTTGCCAAGCGACCCTGTGTACATTACTTGCAATGGTCCGAATTGCCCTGCGCCGAGATTCGGGAACCAGCTCAAGGTCCAATCATAGATGCTGCCGGATCCGGTAAGATTATATACAATGGGGTCCACGGACCCATCACCATTGACATCACCGGCCATCATGCGCCTAGGGTAAGCTACTTCGCTCTCGAATGCAAGCTGCACTGGACCGAATTGCCCGAAGATCGCACTGCCAGCGAAGATGAGAAAGAGACAGGATATTCTGCGCATATGGATCGGTTTGGTATCGAAAGATAGACGCAGGATAGTGGGAACGGTTGTGTCTTAGGCAAATCCTTTGGTAGAAACTACTTTCCAAGGACTCTTTGGATGACGATCTGGATCTAATGGCTGAGGTTCATTAGCTGTTCTCTTCCGGTCTCAGGGTTACTGTAACTTTATGGATCATGTCCACGTCACATCATTAGAAACCCTCCCTCAAGGTGACCCTCTCCGACTATAATGCAGCTGTTGATGCCCATGCTGATGGTATCTATCGCTTTGCGGTGAAGCATCTTCGCGATCAGGAACAAGCGAAGGATGTGGTACAAGAAAGCTTCGCTAGGCTTTGGATGAAGGTGGATCAAGTGGATGCCAATAAGGTGAAAAGTTATTTGTTCACCACAGCACACCATGCTATTGTGGATGAAGTGAGAAAAGGAACACGAAGCACTCGAATGGAAGAACACCATGAACGCATGCAGCATGTAAGCCAATCGCAGCCGGACCTGAAGGCCGTGCTTGATGCTGCGCTGGCTACATTGCCGCCTATACAGCGCAGTGTGGTGCTCTTGCGCGACTTGGAAGGTTATAGTTATGAAGAGATCGCTGAGTTAGTGGACCTGAACCTGGCACAGGTGAAGGTGTATATCTATCGAGGCCGTACGGCACTGAAGGAATACATCGGCCATTTGGAAACAGTATTGTGAGCATACGCATTGACCATACCAACTACGAGGCCTACCTGCTTGATCGTTTGGAAGGAAACCTTTCACCCGCTCAAGAGCGTGAATTGGAAGCTTTTCTATTGATGAATCCTCATTTGGTGCCAGATGATGAAGAACTGCCTTCGTTGATGGTAATGGAAGCATCACTTTCCAAAGTGGAAAAGGAGGCGCTAAAGCGCGCACTTCCGCCAGTTGGAATGCCTGGCGAAGGCCCGTTAGGTGATATGCTGATCGCGCGATTGGAAGGAGATCTTACACCGGCGCAGATCAATGCATTGGAGGCTTATCTAGTTGAACACCCTGAACATCAGAGTGCGGAACGGATCTATGCGTTGACCAAGTTGGTGCCTGAAGCGATGGGCTTTGCCGAAAAGGAATCACTGGTTCGGGCATTGCCTCCTGTGGGAATGCCATCGCTGTATACGGCAGAAGACTTCTTGATCGCACGAATTGAAGGAGATCTGAACGCACAGCAAGAAGAAGCAATAGTAAAGTTGATCGAGCAGGACCACTCTTTGGCGCGCTCGTGGGCGTTGTTGCGACATACTCGTGTACAGCCTGACCCAATGGCGTTCCCTCACAAGGATGCATTGAAGAAAGGAGGGAAGGTGATCGCGATCGGAGCCCCCCGTTGGCAGATGGCGCTGGCTGTTGCAGCTAGTATAGCCGTATTGCTCGGTGTTGGTTTCTGGATGCTTCGTGAGGACCCTCAACGCATTCCGCAAGTGGCCGAGAAAGTTGAACCAGCGAACAACCAGAACAAGACCACAACGACGAACGACCCTTTATCACCTGACAAGGAAACTGGTTACCCGGAGCAGCAGGTCGCTGAGAATGGAGTTGACCTTGATGATAAGAACGTGGCTGCGTTAGAAGGCCCGATCACATCACAACAGAAAAGAGAAAAAGATTCGCCTGTGCAGCAGGAGAACGATGTGCCTATTGAGCGACCCATACAACGCGATGAACTTCTGCAATTGGCTGAGCAAAAGGTCGTAGTACCTCCAGTAAAAATTGATCGTGCGGTACCAGAAAATGTAGAGGTTGCCGCAGTGCCCGCGTACACGGAGTCCTTGGCCGAAGCTACTGCGCCTGCTAAAAATACGAAGACGATATCAGTTCGTGAATTATTCGCATCTACCGTTCGTGAGCGTGTTCTGGATCAACCCGAAGCGACCACAGAACCTCTAGGAATGAACGATGCTGTTGCGGCTGTCAATAAAGGTTTGAAAGTGATCGCTGGTGACAAAGCCGGGCTGATGATCGATAATTCCGGTGGTCGCCGACGCACGTTCGACCTGCGCCTAGGGCGTAACCTTTCCATTACCGCTAAGCGGTAATGAAGATCGCCGAACAGCGGTCATCTGAGTAGAACGTTGTTACATACATTCTCTGATCCCCATCCGGTGGGACAAGATACCCGTCATGGTATGCGACAAAATCCACTCAAACAACATTATTACCGTTCATCATAACCACCAGTTGAACCTGTAACCAACCGTGGCGTGTTGCCGTCTTATTCCCTGTAAACCAACAAACACCAACCACAATGAAAACCATGATCTCCCGCTCCCTTTTCTTGTTAGCAACCATCGCAATTATTGGTCAGACCAAGGCGATCAACCCACCAACCAAAGCTGTTGATAACGCATCCAAGCTCGCAAGTATGGAGCGTAACCTGGAACATGCGCTTAACCGGAACATGGCGTTCCCACTCTTGGCCAAAGAGAACATGCTTGGTGAGGTGTACGTAAGCTTCGTGATCGATAAAGAAGGGAAAGTGGAAGTGCTTTCATGCCATTCTGAGAACGTTGCCCTTTCGGATTATGTTCTTCGCAAACTCGCACGCATCGACATTGGTGATAACCCTGAAGGAATTTGGAAGACCACTCATATGCGCTTCAATTTTCGTCCTGAGAACGGATGAGCGGATCGCCGTTCTTCCAGTGAAAGCCCTACACGCGTGTAGGGCTTTCTGTTGTTAGGAAGGTTCCGACCAATAGTCCATTAATGTGCTACAACAGGTTTGAGGAAATGTATTGGTCGGTCCAAGATCGTACAGGTATGTATCGCCTGTTTTTATATGTATTCACTTGTAACAAACGGGGCCATACCTCGTCCTACAAATGAAGACTGCTAAAACCAACGACCATGCGCACCTTAGTAACACTCACTCTGATCTGCCTTATAACAGGCATTTACGCCCAGACCGACACTACTGGAACACCTGAAGGCTTGGATGGACGCAACCTTGTGGTCGGCGTTAAGCCTGGCAAAGGTCTTTATGCGGATATTACAAAGGCGGATTCTACCGGAAAAGAAGATCGGGATACGATCCGGATCACGACCAAACGGAAGATCATTAAGATTATTACGGAAACACGCGCCTTCGACTCTACAACCGTTGATGTTGAACAGCGCCTAAAGGATATTCGAAGAGGCCGGAGAAATGACTTTACATACTGGGCGGGCCTGGATATCGGGGTGAACACGCTGATCGGTCCGGATGGTGATGCGGATCTGGATAAGGACGCTGAATTCATGGAGATCGACAATTTGAAGTCTCGGTTCTTCAGTATCAATTTCATGGAACAGAAACTGGAATTCGGGAGCCACCATGCAGGCTTGGTAACTGGTCTTGGATTGGAGTTCGCCAATTACCATCTGAAGAACAATGTTCTACTTGCCTATGACCGGGATTCCATCTATGGCGTTCCAATGGAAAGCCCGGATTACCGAAAGAACAAGTTGCGTCAAATGGGTCTGCGCGTTCCGCTGATGCTGGAGTTCAACACAAAGCGTGCACCGCTGCCAACAGAGGATGAGATCCGTTCACGTACTGCAAAGAGCTACAGCCGTAAGAATAATGTACATCTGGCTTTTGGTGTCATTGGTACATGGTATTTCGATACCATGTATAAGCAGAAGTACAGCATTGATGGTGTGAAACACAAGGACCGTGACAAAGGGGACTACCTGCTCTTACCATACCGTGCAGCCGCAACCGTGCGACTTGGTTACGGTCCTGTCAATGTCTTTGCGGAATATGCACTTACTCCGTTGTTCCAGAATAACAAAGGGCCGGAACTCACTCCGCTCAACATCGGTATTACACTGGTCGGGTTCAATTAAGCGTATGTCCAAATTCATATAGGGTTCTTGAACGTCCCCGTATGGTACGCGCAATGAGGGGTTGGATCCGGAAGCCGCAAGCACGTCAGCGTGACTTGCGGCTTCGCATTTAGGTATTCGCCTGTCAACACCTACTTTTGGCTACTTGTTCGCCAGTGCGGACATAGCTTACTACAGCGCATATAGATGGGCCGCATATTCGAAAAACGTAAACACAAGATCTTTGCTCGCAATGCCAAGTTGAGCAAATTGTTCAGCCGGATCGGAAAGGAGATCGCAATGGCCGTTAAGGCTGGCGGTCCTTCACCGGACAATAACATCCGGTTGAAAATGGCCATGCAGAACGCGCGTGGCATGAACATGCCCAAGGAGATCGTTGAACGGGCCATAAAGAAGGCCGCGGGAGGGGATGAGGCGGATTATGCAGAAATGACGTACGAAGGTTACGCACCCGGTGGCATTGCGATCTTTGTTGAAACTGCTACAAATAACACAACGCGTACCGTAGCGAACGTTCGCAGCTTTTTTTCCAAGTGCGATGGAACCTTAGGTACGTCCGGGTCTCTTGCGCATGTGTTCGATCGGAAGGCAGAATTCGTGATCGAGAACACGACGTTGGGTGAACGCGATCTGGACGAGTTCGAGATGGAGTTGATCGATGCTGGTGCCGATGATGTGATCCGTGATGACGAAACACTCACGGTACTTGCGGCTTTTACGAGTTTTGGAGATATCCAACAAAAACTGGAGGGACTTGGTGTAGAAAGCAAAAGCGCAGAATTGAAACGATTCCCGTTGAGTACGATCCCTGCCGATATAGATACGGCCCGGAACGTAATGAAGTTGATCGACCTATTGGAGGAGGATGAGGATGTGAATACCGTTTACCATAACATGGACCTGACCGAAGAGGTTGAGGCCGAGTTGATGGGGTAAATACCAGCAATTATCTTAATGCCCTGAAGCTCGCGTGGCAAATCGGATGTGATAGGTGGTGCCATTCTCGTCACCCTGCACTGCCATGCGCCCATTTAGCTGTTCCACAAGACTGTTGATCAACGATACACCTAATGTCTCTTGATCGCCAGCTATCTTTTCCTGGGGTATGCCTGTGCCATTGTCAGTATAGACGATGTCATAGTTCCTTTCATTGGCATGGTGGATCGATAATGATATTAGTCCTTCAGAACTACCTTGAAAGGCGTGCTTGAAGGAGTTGCTGATCAATTCGTT
>JAGNUG010000107.1 GCA_017987115.1 Flavobacteriales bacterium
TCCTTGAGTATGGTTTTCTTTCCATGACCAACGGAAAGATCTCAGGTATGTAGCATGTGTGTAATGTGCTTCGTGCCCAACGTTTTCCGCTGAATAATACCCACGCCACAACCGGCGCGCCAAGTAAGGATGTTACCGCATTCAAAGGAATAGCATGTTGCACGCCAGGTAGTTTGATAATGACATCACAGAGCAAAGCGAGTACAGCTCCACAGAGTAGCGTCGCTGGCATCAAGCGTGTATGATCGCTGGTGCGCATGAATGCACGGGCAACGTGCGGAGTGGCCAGACCTAGGAACGCGATCGGCCCACAAAATGCCGTGATCGTGCCCGCAAGAATGCCCGCCGTCCACATGATCCGTCGGCGTACGCTCCGCACCGGAACGCCCATTGTTGCTGCATAATCTTCTCCCATCAACAGCGCGTTCAACGATTTCACTAAGTACACCGATGCTGCTATACCCAATAGGACAGGGACCACCAACCATCCCAACCGCTCCGGTCCGACTCCTGCAAAGGACCCCATTCCCCAAAGCACGAACCCCTTCAATACCGCATCCGGACTTGCAACTTGCAATACGCTTATCAACGCCGAACAGATGTAACCCACCATCAACCCGACGATCAACAGTGTTACGCCATCTCCGATCCGGCGGTCCGCAAGCAACACCAAGGACAATACACCCATACCGCCGATCAATGCGGCAATGACCAAGGCTGCATCACGCGGGATCGGAACCATGCTCCAGAGCGGTTGCGACAACATCAACAACGCAACACCCAAACTGGCTCCGGAACTAATGCCCAGAACACTGGGCCCTGCCAATGGATTGCGGAACAAGGTCTGCATCAACAGACCGCTCGCTGCTAGGCCTGCACCAGCCAATAACGCGGTAAGAGCCTGTGGTAATCTCACTAAACGAACAACGTTCTTCGCGCTTTCGCTATCGCCGCGTAATCCATCCCAGATCTGCGAAAAAGACAAGGCAACTGAACCTGTGCTCAAGTGTACCAAGAACAACACGAGGCCTAGAGCAAACAGTGCAATAAATGGCCAGAAAGAGCGCGTCGGCATTCCGCAAACTTAGGGGTGGGGGAGTTCACTGTTTCATAGACATCAGACAATAACCATCACATCCTCCTATACCACGCCTTGATCCGCTCCCTATCCAGAACCTTCTCCCAGTCCGGACCGAACGCATGATCCCACATGTGGGGTAGGTTGTAAGCTACTTCGGTCATGGCAGAGATGGTCTCTTCACTCCAGTCCTTGGCGAGATCCTGGGGAATGTTAACGTTCAGGTGTTTCACCATGCCTTTGAATTCCTGCACGTAGTCACCGTATACATCATCCAATTTATCAAAGGCGATGCAATTGGCAATGCAATGGTGTATCTCCAGCACCATGCCCAGACCGTAGCTCAGCGCGTGGCAAACACCGACCTCACTGTACGTAAGACTCAAGCCACCCATGTAACTGGCTACCATCAGGCTCTCGTCGCTCTTGGGGTCGGTGCGATCCAGTTTCAGGAACACTTCTCTGCATAGATCCAGGGCCTTTTCACTGTAAACTTCGCTGAAGGTGTTCTTCTTGGTTCCGGTGATGGCTTCCACGCTATGGATATACGTGTCCATGCCTGTGTAGAACCACTGGTCATTCGGCACTGTTGCAATAAGATCCGGATCCAGAATGATCTGATCGAACACTGTCCAGTCGCATTTCAAGCCCAACTTTTTTACCGGACCTGTGAGTACGGCTGTCATGCTCACCTCTGCGCCAGTACCACTGATCGTGGGCACACCGCAATGGTAGATGCCCGGTTTCTTGATCAAGTTCAACCCTTGGTACGGAACGCTACTTCCTTCATTGGTGAACATCAACGCTGTAGCTTTTGCAATGTCCATCAATGTGCCACCACCAATGCCCACAATGCCTGACGGCAAACCGCGCCGGGCCAGAATGTCATCACGCAACGCATCTACTTGTTTTGTACTCGGTTCTTTCAACGAACTGATGAAGTGTACTTCGTCCTCCGGCCTGACAGGTATGCGCTTAGTGAACGCGGTCTGGTCCTTGAAATAATCGTCCACCACGAAAACCATGAAGCCTTTTCCAGCAGAGCGCTGTGGTTCCAGTACAGATCCGAGCATATCGAAGGAACCACGGCCATAACAGGTTTTTGTAACGGATCTGAAGTTGCGGTGTACGTTCATGGGAGTTGATCAGAAGATCAGAAAATTAGATGATCAGATAGTGGGATGATCGGGAAAGATCACCGCCATTTACGTCATTATTCGTTGGTTACAAAGGAACGAATTGCCGATGATCGGTGTGAATTGAAAGCACCCTTTGCGTGTCACTCAATTCGCCGCCACAGGGAACCCCAATTGCATTTCGGGGATCGTTACCTTGAATTGATACCCATCGCCGGTGCGTTCCATCAGGTACCAACCATTCATGCTGCCGAATGCGCTGCGTAGCTCGCACGCACTGGTATACGTGAATTCCTGACCTGGGCGCAGAACGGGCGTTTGACCAATAACACCGGGGCCTTCCACCTCATGCATGGGTGATAGGCTATCACGGATGAACCAATGCCTGTGCAAGAGCTGCACCGTATCACGCCCAGTATTGGTGATCGTTATCCGATAACTGAACAAGTACCGTGCGCCACGCGGGTCGCTCTGTGAGCGTTCATAGCGGGGTTCAGCCGTTATGCGGATATCGTTGCTTACTGCGGTTGACATTATTCCGAAGTACAAGTTTACAGCACGAAGAACAAAATGTCGAATGTGGATCGATCTTTTTGACCGTGCAATAGATCGAGCGAAGCGGAATAGAGCACTATCTCACCAATGTCACATGACCCGTCCGTTCATGCGGATAGCCTTCCGTATCAATGATCTTGATCGTCCAGACATACACACCATTCGGGGCATTGGCGCCATCCCACACATCGGTCAGTGATCCGCCATTGAATATTGCTTCACCCCAGCGGTTGTATATGGCAAGTTGGAAAACCTTCGGAGTGCGAACACTGCTTTGGACCATGAAAACATCGTTGATGTCGTCGCCATTCGGAGTGAACGCATTCGGCACCCACAGCGCATATCCATCTTCTACACAGAGTTCCAGTTCCGTGTTATCTGTACAGCCATGAGTACTTGTTACATCCAGCGTAACGGTATAGCAAGCAACTGAATCGAATGCAAAAGCAGGTGATCGCATTGTGCTTGAACTATCCTGCACGGTTCCGAAATTCCAAAGCCATGCATCAGCGTTCGTACTCTCATCGATGAACTGCACCAGCGGATCTTGGATCGTAACGGCTGCGGGTGATGCTGAAAAACGTGCTTCAGGCACCGGCCACGCATGGATCATTTCGGTTAGCGTGATACTGCCGGGACACCCATTCGCATTGTCGACTTCAGCGGTAGTAAGCGTTACGTCATGATCGCCGGCCTCGAAACAGTGTTCAGGTGAGCTTCCTTCTGCTTCGGAGCCATCACCGAAAAGCCAAGTAAATGTCGTGTTCGGAGCCGGTTCGGTGCTGAATACGACACACAGCGGTGAACAGCCTTCGGTAACAGCTGCTGTGAATGCAGGTGCCAACGCGGTTCCCTGCGCAACTGTGATCGTCGCTTGATCGCTGCCGCATTGTTCACTCACCGTTACAGTATATGTTCCAGGACCTTCGACGTCTATGGTATCACCGGCCGCTCCTGTGTTCCAGTTGTAGGTCGAACCACCGCTCGCGATAAGCGTGATCATGGTGCCGGGGCATGTGGCAGCTGGCCCGGTTACACCTGCGACCGGTAATGGTGTGACAACGGTTGAAATGCTCTCAGTGCTTTGTCCACAGGCATTGGTCGCCGTTACATTGAATGTGTCTTCTGAATTCACGGTAACTGTAGCTCCGCTGGATCCGGTACTCCATATATAGGAATCGCCTCCGGTTGCCATTAAGATCAGTTCGGTTCCTTCGCAGAAGGTGGTTGGACCATTAGCGGTAATTACAATGACCGGAGGGCCATCGACCTGCAACTGAAAGGGTGTACAAACGGTATCCGCACAGCCTCCGATCGCGCAGAACTCCAGATCAATGGTGCCCGATTCTGCAGCACCCGGAGAATAGTTCGTGTTCAGGGAAGTAGGTGAACTGAAAACACCTGTTCCACCATTCCAAAAGAAGTTATTGGTTCCTTGTACAGATGCGCTAAGTGGGGCACTTGCGCCACAGCTCACCGGAGTAGGATCCACCGTTATGACAGGTGGAGATAAAGCGATCACTTCCAATTGATACGTGCCACAGACCGTATCTCCACAAATGCCAACGATACAGAATGACAATTCAATGTTTCCGGATTCACTTGGAGCCAACGCGTAGGTGGTACTGGTACCCGTAGGTGGGTCGAATTCACCTTGCCCACCACTCCAGTAGCTGGTGCTGAAATTACCTGTGGTTACAGCATCCAATTCCAAACTTCCTCCGCAGAGTACTTGAGTAGGTGATGTTGTAATGGCCGCTCCGAACGGTGTGATCGGTGCTTGGCAGCCATTGTTGAAGTAACTCACGGTCGGTGTTCCGGGCCATGTAGCAGCTATGCTCGAGCCATCGTTTTCCGTGTATGAACCACCGTAGGTGCCGTAAATATTCAGCATCTGAGCAATGTTGTACGTTAATGTGTCACTGCATGCCGGTACTGAAAGTATGAACGTCCGATAACTGGACCCACTGGTTGGAAAGCTGGATAGGGCGCCAATGTTGCTGGTGTTCTTGAAGTGTCCGAACGTGTTGCCCGCGACCTGATAGATCACATACAGCGTGTCGGCAAGCAACGCAAAGGAATTTCCCGTAATGCACACATCGGTGCTGGTAATACCCAACACCCGTTTTCCGGACGGAATTACGCCGGCTGGAGGTTCAATGAGCCAACCGCAATTGGTAATTGTGGCATTCAATTGAGCAGTAATATTGGCCGTTGTTCCATTCTGCACCCAGCCTAAGAAGCCGTTCGGTGTGGCCCATTGTGCGATAAGCTGGTTCAATGCTATAGGCGCAGGACCAACAATGAACCGGAACATTTCATTGGTGCCTTCCTCAGCTCCGGCGCACGCGTTGTTACACGCGTCCACTAGCACGTTCTCTATTTCCAAGCATTTGGTTGGGATCTGTGCAGCACTTCGCTGGACCGCGAATGCCATACTCAACAGGAAGACCAGGGCAAACCTCACCATTTACGCTGGTACAAAGGTCGGGTGTTTCAGGAGATCTGGGCTATGCAATAGGTGGAATGCATTAGGTATTGGCTAGGGCGGAAGTCGACCGGACAGTCTAAAACTCAACCATCGATAGGTGGACTTATCTACGATCAACTGCGTGCATCTGTGGTTTCTGAACCGAGCAAAGCGAGCAGCAGGCTCAGCCGGAATTCGATAACCAAGCGCTCATCCGCGCCTACTGTTCACGAACTTAACGCCGACCAACCGGTCGCAGCGCTGCAGACGATCCGTGAAGTACACTAGGGTCACATAATCATTCTCGGTCTGAAAATGGGAGCCTTCGATGGCCGTAAGGTCGGGAACGCTCGAATTCTTCGGAAGCGTAACGAACATGAAATCATAGAAACCTTGTTTCAACAAAGCGCGTAATTCGTAGGCTTTACTCTCCGGATTCCACGTCATACGATACGGCTGTTGACATTTGAAATCACTGAACGCACCATACGCGTAAACGTCCTCCATCATAGGGGCCGCCATCGGCATGCTGAAATGGATCCCGGCGTAATCCGCTCCCAATGGATCGTCATTCACCAGGTCATTCTTGATCAAGTATCTGCCATTAAGGTCGGGTTGTTCAAAGTACACGCGGATATTGCGTTTGATCTCGCTAACAAGCTTCACTTCATATACGCCTTGTCCCGGACCCGGGTCAATACTAGCGATCCGTGGTGTCATGAAGCGCATGTTTTTCAGATCATAGTTCCGGTATTCGTTGTTGCCCATGAAAAGACCCGGCTCCGGGAAATCATATACCAGCTCTCTGTCACGCACAAAACGTGGTTTGAAACCGGTGCGTAGGTCGTCCCAACGCATGTTCTGCATCATGGCAACATGTATATCACTGAATGGATCCTGTATCGGCAATGAGGCGGTGCGTATGGTCAGATCCACTTGTTGGGCTTGGTCGCGCAATTCAACATTCCGACTTGCAACAACCCGCGCTTCGATGTCCACGATCTGCTCGAAGACCATGAAACGACGTGTCAATACAAGGTCCTCTTCATCCGAATCGCGGTAGACTTTCAATAAATAATTCCCCGATCGTGTGAATTGCATCATGCCATTGGGTACTTCAACCTCGTACTCGATGAATTGTTGCAACGTATTGAAGCTCTGGCGGCCCGCAGGGATGTAATCGTTCATGGTACCGGTGAGGTATTGTCCGGACATCAGATCGCTTTGTTCCCAATTCGCATCACAATGGATCACCGTGTACGATAGGTTCTCCGTGTATTGCTGCAGATCATCGAACCGCAGAATAAGCGACTCATCACTGTTCAGTTGGATCAAAGGAGGTGCGAGCTCAAAGCCTTTCTTGAATAACTGAACGGTATGGATCGTGGGGCTGTAAACCGCGTTCTCCATCTTCAGGACCTGCGGAGAATAATAATCATCCGCGGCTCTACCGGTTGTGGAATTGTGCGCAGTTGCACAGCTGGATATCACGAGTGTGCATCCTATGGCCAGTATTAATGACCGATCGATGCGTGAAAATGGAATTGGAAGCATGGGTTTTTCGGGGGGATGAAGTTACCGCAATCGAAAAACGTACCGAGGAAGAGAAGAGGATCAGAAGATCAGACAATCAGAAGATCAGATAATGGAAATCCACCATAATGCGCTAAATGGTACACTATTGCACCATGATGCTTGCTACGATCAGTTTTCCAAACTACAACCACGCCTGCAAATTTTCTGATCTTCTGATCGACCAATTTTCTGATCAACCTACATCCCCGACCTTTGCACCACGCTGAAGCGGAATTAGGATCGCGGTCAGTGGGAACGGTAAATGCGGATCGGAATTGTTTGTTACCCGACTTTTGGTGGTAGTGGCGTTGTTGCCACGGAATTGGGAATGGCACTAGCCAATAAAGGGCATACCGTCCATTTTATCACGTACGACAGACCTGTGCGACTGCGGGATCACCCGAACGTGTTCTACCATGAGGTGCGTGTGAGCGATTATCCGTTATTCGATTACCAACCCTATGAATTGGTTCTTACCAGCAAATTGGTGGATGTCGCCAAATTCGAAGGACTCGATCTGGTGCATGTGCATTATGCGATCCCGCACGCATCTGCTGCATGGATGGCACAGAAGATCCTTGCAGCCGAAGGGATCCGATTACCATTCGTTACAACGTTGCATGGAACGGATATCACTTTGGTAGGACGGGATCCAAGCTTCGAGCCGGTGATCACATTCAGCATGGAGCGTTCCAACGCCGTAACAGCAGTTTCTGAAAGTTTGAAGAAGGATACGTATTCTCATTTTCCGTTGAAGCGCGATGTTGAAGTGATCCCCAATTTCGTGTGTATGGATCAATACCAGCATGCTCCGGACCCAGCGGTTCACAAGCGTTATGCGCCAAATGGTGAGCGGATCCTGGTCCACATTTCCAATTTTCGCCCTGTTAAACGAGTGGATGATGTGCTGCACATGTTCTACGCGCTACAGAAGATGATGCCCGTTCGTTTATTGATGATAGGAGATGGTCCGGAACGGCAGCGCTTGGAGACCATGTGTAGGCAGAATGGAACCTGTGATTCCGTTCAATTCCTCGGGAAAATGACCCGTCCGGAAGAGATCCTTGCCAGTTGCGATCTATTTGTTCTGACCAGTGAAAGTGAGAGCTTTGGTCTTGCAGCATTGGAAGCCATGGCTTGTGGTGTGCCCGTGGTAACGACCAATACAGGAGGACTACCGGAAGTGAATATCAGTGGTAAAAGTGGATTGCTTAGCCCCGTAGGCGATACGAATGCAATGGCAGCAAACGCCTATGAGATCCTGAAGGATGAAACTACTCTGGCCGGCTACAGAAAGGGAGCGTTGGAACAAGCGGCTACTTTTGACCTGAACATCGTTTTACCACGTTACGAGGAATTATACGATAGGGTTGTTGCAGCAGTGAACGTGTGATCTTCAAGGATGAAAGCGATCAGTGAAAGAGTAACGATCGAACGCACGGCCGATCGTACGAGTGTGGTCGTGAGTGCGCGGCTGTCCAAGGGTAAAGAAGCACTGTTGATCACGTGGGCTATCGCTTGGGTCCTATGCGGCGCTTATGTCATTCATGCACGTACCGAACTGGTCGAAGAAGACCCGCTTCGCCAATACTTGCTTGCTTTTCTGGCCTTTTGGGCATACTTCGCATTCAAGATCGGTAAGGTGGTCCTTTGGCGAACCAAGGGGTTTGAATTATGGCGCATAAAGGACGGTTCACTTACCATCAAGGACAGTATTTTCGGTTACGGAAAAGCGAGCACCTATTTCATCGATAATATTCAAAAGCTCGGGTTATTGAATATCGAAGAAACATCGATCAAATGGCAACTGAACGATAGTCCTTGGGTAATGGGCGGTGAGCGTTTGGGCTTTGAGCATTTGGGAAAAAAAGTGGTATTCGGTAAAGGTCTTACGGATGAAGAAGCACGGAACATCCTGCCACCGTTGAAGCATGCTTTGACGGAGGAGCGCAAGAGATCCTGATCGTCCTTTTACCGCTCAGAGATCCGGAACGCATTGCCCCTGACCCGTCTGGTCATCGCTCCGTCGATTACACTCTCCAAGATCATGGACTTGGCTGCCGGGGTTGCCATTACCTCATCCATGGATCGAACTGCCCCGCATGGCACACCAGCGGTGATCAATTCGGTCAACAATTCATTACGATCACGGTCAGCAAAAGCAGGTGCCAGGATGTGGCTGAGTCCTTCTCGATGTTGCACGCGCAATGTGTTCGTACTGAACAATGGCGCAGCTGCAATGCCCGCAAGATCCAAGACTTCGCAAAGCATGGTAAATTGTTTATCACTACCAACGGCAAGGACGATGCGACCACCATCGGCACATGCGAAAACTTCGCCGTATGGTGCAATATTCGGGTGCAATGTGCCCAGTGGTTTCGCAATAGCACCCGCCATCAAGTAATTGCTCGCCTGATTGATCAATCCGGTCAATGCTGCTTCTTCCAACGATACTTCCACATAAGAACCGCGTCCTGTGCGTTCGCGTTCCAACAAACCCAATAATAGCCCCTCCTTCAAGTGGTGAGCGGCCAGCACATCGATCATGGCGATCGGCAATTTGGCAATGTGCTGGGCATCGCTGCCGGTCATGCTCAAATAGCCTGCTTCGGCCTGCAGAACCACATCGAACGCTGGACGATCCGGCTGATCCGCGAACCCGTTGATATGGCCATACAAAAGGGTAGGGTTGATGGCTCGGATGCGTTCTTCGGTCAGACCTAGTTTCTCGGAGTCCGCAGCCATGTGGTTCGTGATCAGAACGTCGGCTTTGGCCAATAGCACATCGAATTGCGCCCGGTCCTCAGTATTCTTAAGATCCAGGAACAGATGCTCCTTGCCCCAATTCACACTGCTGAAATACGCGCTAACAGTGGCACTTGGGTCTTCGTTCGCAAGTTTCCATTGCCGCGTGACATCGCCGCCGGCACGTTTGTTCTCGATCTTGATCACACGCGCACCCAACTCTGCGAAGTGCATACCCACGCTTGGTCCGGCTAAGATCCCCGCTGTTTCAATGACAATGAGGTCGGTGAGCAGTTCTTTCATAGTTGAAAAGACCCACCACGCAACTGCGGATGGGTCTTCACTGTGCCCAGGACTGGACTCGAACCAGCACAGCCTTTCGGCCACACGCCCCTCAAGCGTGCGTGTCTACCAATTTCACCACCTGGGCAGGTTTGCAGCAATGCTGCGCGGTAAGGGGCGGCAAATATAATGGGTTCAGGGTGTTATTCGGTGTTCGCTGATCCAAGCATTCTTCTCTGGCGCATTTCAGTACGGATGCGAGCCAGTTTATCAGCCAGTTCCGCTCGTTCTTCTGGATCATGGTACCAGCGGTTCAGGAGGTTGCGGTCCATAGCGGCGCAGTCCATTTCGGCAATGTACCGTAACTCGGTATCTGCTTCGTCAGGCAATGAATGGGTGCGTTTTGGATGTGCATTCTTCATCGTGTTGTAAAGGAAAGATTGAACTGTGGCCACTGCAATACCTGTTTATGGGTAAATAACTGCAATGATGATATGACCCCATTCAACCTGATCCGACCAGAACAAAAAAGCTCCCCTTTTCGAAGATGTTTTTTGTGACCTTGTCTACGGCACGTAACTCCGTTCTTGGGCTAACCGTAATTCGCCTAAGGCTCCTACGGCATGAACTTCTCGCACCGTTAGGGTGATATTATTACTTCGCTGGAAATTCACTGATACTAAAAAAGCTCCCCATTTCTGAGAAGCTTTCTAGTGACCCCGCTGGGGCTCGAACCCAGGACCCCAACATTAAAAGTGTTGTGCTCTACCAGCTGAGCTACAGGATCATTTTCCCGCTTTGGAACCGTTGCCGATTTTTGATTGGGGTCGCAAAAGTAAGGATCCCTGCCATATCACCAAGCATGAGCCAAGAATATGTAGAAATGATCTGCTGAATAGATCCTTTTGGGCCCAATGCGGGGCAATTTCAAAGCTTGATCAGGTACTATCAATCCTTCTTTTCCTCGATGATCCCTTGCCGCTGGAATGGTTTGTTCCTGTCGAATAGATAACGGAAAGTCGCTAGGGTGCGATAATTCTCCGCACCTAAGTTCTTGCACACTTTTATCATTTTCGGGTTGAAGTCACCGATCCACGTAAGTACGGTGTCCTTATAGAGCTTCTTGTCAACGATCTGCTTTTCGCTGAACGTAATTAGCGCACCTTCAATGCCTTTGCCTTGGTATTCCTTGGCTACACCGAATACGATCCCGGTAATGTTCTTTACCGTTCCACGCCACTTGTGATATAGAAATTTGAGCTTCCCGATCCAGTTGAGGTCGCCGTTGACATAACGGAATATTTCATTCATTTCCGGCACGCTGATATACATGGCGATCGGTACTTCTTTGAAATACACGAAGATCAACAAACGCCTATCTATGATGGCTTTCATACTGTTCACCAACTTAAAGGCCGTGGCCTGCTCCATCGGTTTGAAGTTCTCATGATCCACCCAGGCACTGTTCAGTACAATGCGCAGATCCACGGCGATCTGTTCAATACTGCGTCCAACACTATCGGCTACACGGTAATCAGGGTCGCGTTGCAGCTGTTCGTATTTGCGTCGGAATATCGGCTGGGCAGGTAAGCTAGCGGATCGTTTGAAGAACAATTGATTGTAATAGAGCTGAAAGCCATAGCCTTCAAGTAGCTTCCTGTAGTATTCCGGATTGTAGTTGGTCCCATAGATCGGGAAATCCGTGAAGTTCTCGATCAATAAGCCCCAGAACATATTCCGGTCGCCTAGGTTGACAGGACCATCCATCGCCTCCATGTCCTTGCTTTTCAACCAGTCACGGGCAGCGTCCAACAATAAATTGGCTGCTTGCTGGTCATCGATGCACTCGAAAAATCCCATACCGCCCGTAGGCTGGTCGTTCTCCCATGCATTTTTCGGGTTCACGAAAGCTGCAATTCGGCCGATGGGTTCACCTTTACCATTGCGCAACAGCCAACGCTCAATATACCCTTGTTTACCGGTTTCCTTATCTATTTTCAAAAGTTTGTTCTTCTCTGGATCAAAGACCTTTTCGATATCCTGCTTAAGGTGAGGGATCCATTTGGGGTCGTTCTTGTAGATGCGCCAAGGAAGTTCCATCCAAGCATTCAATGCACGACTGTTACAGGGTTTGATCAGTTCAATCTGCATTCTTTATTCTTGCT
>JAGNUG010000198.1 GCA_017987115.1 Flavobacteriales bacterium
CTATCCGTAACCGGTGCGGAGCTGCAGTTGGATGGCATGCACACACAGCTGGCCGATGGTGCAGCACTGAGTGTGGGCCGGGTAGAATTGTCACTGAGCGAACGCAACGGCATAGTGCGGGATTTCCGCCACGTAGCCGCGAGGCGGGACTCTTTGAATTCGGAAGGGCTGCCGAATACACAGCTCATGGTGGCGCTGGACAGTCTTATGCTATCAGGGTTGGAGGTTGATGAATTGATCGCGCACCAAGTGTTGCATGTAGGCCATATACACGTGATCGGTCTGCAAATGGAAGCGGCGTTGGACAAGACCCTGCCCATGGCACCGCGCACGCCCAAGGTACTTCCACCGGCCGCATTGCTCGGCGTACGTTTTCCGATAAAAGTGGATACGGTTACCGTGCAGAATGCACGTCTTATCTACCGCGAACGGGATGACGAAACGGAGCGTTGGGGTGAAGTGCCATTCGGCCATTTGAATGGGCAGTTCTTGGGGATAACCAATGAGCCCGGCGCAATACAAGTAACCCCTGAAGTATCCGGAACGCTAACGGCCATGATGTTCGATAAGGCCCCGATCGAACTCACCTATACTGCAGCATTGAACGGATCACAGAACTTCGTGATCAACGCGGTTGTTACGGATCTGCCGGCCGTGGTACTGAATGCTGTTACGCGTCCGCTGGGGCGGTTGCAAATGGATGCGGGCCAATTGAAGCGCATGTATCTGCACATGGAAGGCGACGAGCGGAAAGCGCATGGAAAACTAGCACTCAACTATACGGACCTGAAGGCCCGGGTGGAGCCAGGTACACCACGCGAGCAATACAACAGCATGCTGGGTACCATTGTGGAAACCATGTTGAAGGAGCCGTACGGCGGAGGCATGGAAGCCGACCGCGAGCGCAACTTCAACATAGACCGCGATCCGGATCGCGCACTAACGGCCTATCTATGGCACGCTACCCGCGAAGGGTTGGTACGCAACCTGAGTCCGGAAGTGGTTGATCGCATGAAACAGATGTTGCGTGTGGATGCTGAACGGCGGAGGGCAAAGCGCGCAAGAAGACGGGCTACGAAGGAGGGCGAATGAACTACGTACGGTTCCAAAATGAAAGCGCATGGCTGATCACGTGATCGACCTTACAACATTGCATCGGTTGTTCAAGAATGATCGTTCCAGGATCGTGGAATGGATCACCCTGTACCTTGCGGAAACACCTGCCTATTTCCAGCAGATCGCGGAAGGGTCTGCGAAGAACGATGCCGACCAGATCAGGCGCGCATTGCACGACCTGCGGCCCATGGCACATTACCTGGGAGCACCCCGCATGTTGGAACTCTGTGATGCCATCAAGGAGTTGGCCGGCGGCCCGGATACCGGAACCTGTCGGGAACGCATTGATGCGTTACTTGCACTTGCTGATAAGATCCAGGTCGCGCTCAATGCCGAACTGGAACGCGCACGGCCGCCCTTGTAAGAACAGGTAATTCTACGAGGTGCTCAACTGCACATTGGCACCGACCTTTGCATGATGATCCGATTGGCTCTTACGGATGACCAGTTGCTCTTTCGCAGGGGCATGGCAATGTTGCTGCGCGACATGGCCGGTGTACAAGTAGTACTTGATTGCGCCAATGGCGAGGAACTCCTCGCAGGGTTGAAGAACTGCGCGGTGGACATTGTGCTGCTGGATCTGCAAATGCCCGTGATGGATGGTGTGGAGACCATGCAACGTGTGCGGAAAGAATTTCCGGATGTGAAGGTGATCGTTCTCAGCAGTCAGGATGAAGAGCAATACATCATGCACTTGATGGAACTCGGCGCCAATGGATACTTGCTGAAGGATACTGAACCGGATGAGATCGATACCGCTATCCGTTCCGTTGCACAGACCGGCTTCTACATCAACGATGCCGTGAACAAGGTGAAGTTGCTCGGTCTGGTGAAGAAGCGCCAGCTCACACCAACGTTCAATGACATTGACCCACTGAGCGATCGCGAGTTGGAAGTATTGCGCGGGATCTGCAAGGAAATGACCACGGCGGAGATCGCCGAGAAGATCTTCGTAAGTCCACGCACGGTTGATTTCCACAGGAATAATTTGTTGTTGAAGACCGGAGCACGCAACGCCGCAGGCCTTGTGGTGTATGCAATGACCAAAGGCCTAATCGCACCGTGACCATGAGGGCTTTGCGAGCGTTCCTACTGATGTTGTTCGTTGTGCCGCAAATGGCCAACGCGCAATGGGATACGCTCGCTTTGCCGTTCCGCTCCATCACCATTGAAGATGGACTTTCACAAGGCATGGTCAACTGCGCCATACAGGATAGGTTTGGCTTCATGTGGTTCGGTACCAAGGACGGACTGAATCGTTACGATGGATACACGTTCACTGTTTTTCGGCATGATCCGGAAGTGCCTTCAACCATATCCGACAACTACATCCATTCATTGTTCGAGGACCGCGAGGGGCGTTTGTGGGTAGGCACCGCACGCGGTGTTGATCTGTTCGATCGCGAAAAAGAAACGTTCGTGCACATCGACGCAATGGAGAATGGCATTGTGTGGTCGATCATACAGGATGATGAGGGTGACATTTGGATAAGCGGCTCAACAGGGCTTGTAAAACTCACACTGGAGCATGCTGGAACTGCGGAAGGTGATCACGCTGAAATAACTTATTCCGTAAAGCGATACTCCGATAAGGAAGTGCGCGTAAGTAAGGATGTCGATGGGCTATTGTGGGGTTGCGTTCTTCAGGGGTTCAGTTTCACCCTCCGTCCGCAACATGCTGGGAGCGAACCGATGGATACGTTGGACATGCGTCTGGTACCAACGGGTCATTTGGGAAAGTTCAATACCTCGCACAAGGAAACGATATTGGTGTTGGATGACACGTTGCGGAAGAAGCGGTACATGATCGAGGCCTCGCGGATAGTTGATATCAGCGAAGGGCTGGCTAAGGCGAAATTGCTTTTCCAAATGCCCAAGGGAAACGGCGGGATCAATACCTCGAACGCGATCATTGACCGGGAAGGAAGGATCTGGTTCGGCTTCTACAGAGGGCTGTTCCGGTACGATCCGCGCACTGGTGCTATGAAAAAGATCACATCCGTTGCACATGATCAACGCGGTGTGTCTGAACAAGGCGGGAACCTGTACCAGGATCGCAATGGGTTGATCTGGGTATGCACGAAAGGCTATGGGTTGTTGACCTACGATC
>JAGNUG010000108.1 GCA_017987115.1 Flavobacteriales bacterium
CTGAGCATGTGCCAGGCTATCCGCAAATTGGCGCTTTGCAAAGCTGGCTCTCAGTTCGGTCTGTGCGAGCTTCGCTGTCACATCGAGCCCGTCCAAGGAGTCCTTCAGGTCGGTCCATTGATCCTTGTACGCTAATGCTTTCTCCAAAAGTCCCAATTTCCGATTCGTGTAGGAGAGTCGATTCAACGCTAAAAGTCGCAAGTGGTTATAATGGCCATTTTCAGCCATTGGTAATGCTTTTTCAAGCATTTCTTGTGCTTCCGACCATCGTTCACGCGCGATCTCATTACTGGCCATATTGATCAACGAGGAGGTGGCCATTTGTCCGTTCCCCGTTCGTATGAAATAGTCATGTGCCTGTCGATTCGCGACCAAAGCCTCCTCGAATCGGCCTTGCCTATTGAGGATCGCAGATCGCGTGTTTACCACATTGGCGATGAACTCACCGTCGTTCGAACCCAAGGCAATGTGTTCCGCGCGGTCTATCATTCTCATGGCGGTATCGAAGCGCGCATCATGATCATATCCTACTTGACCGCTAGCAGCGCTGTCCAAGCCCACCCTGAATTTGGCGAAGTAGAGTAAGCCCATTCCAATATCACGCTTCATTCCTAGGCTATCCGCAATGACATGAGCAAGGTCCCACCGTTTCACCACTTCTTCAGGTCCCAGCTTATCCCAATAACAATAGCCAATGATCTTCAACACCTCAACTCGGTCCCTTTGGTCATTCGACCGGACCAATGCGTCATCCGCCTTGTTGGCTGTGACTGCAGCTTTGTCGAACAAGCCTTGATCGGTCTGTGCATAGGCAAGCCCTTTTAGGCTTAACCCCTCAGCATGATCAAAGCCGGTTTCGTTCGCTGCTTTTAAGGCTTCTGTGTACAAAAGTTCAGCTCCCTGTGGATCCGCAGCATTGAGGTGGGCCAGCGCATGGGCCATCTTGTACTGCCACAGTAGTTCCGGGTCACCACGCATTTCAAGTGCTGGTCGCAGGATCTCAGCGAGCGAATCGGCCTTGGTCTGTTCTTTTCTATGGGCAAATAGTTCCAATTGCGCGATGCGACTGCGGAGATTCAATTCCGGGTCACTTGGACCGCTAGCTCCTTTGAACAGGTTCTGTAAAAGACTGTCCGCAAGATCCCATTTACGGTCTTCCAGCTGCCACTGTGCGCGATAGTAGTTTACCCATGGTGCATATGCTTGCGGGGCACCAGGTACGTCATAGCTCTCCATTTGGGTCATGTGGGCTTCAAACCCAGTAGAAGTATTGTGCAATAGTACCTCCGCCCTTAGGCTACGTGCTTGTAATAGACTTCGTGCATTATGCGCATTCTTTGAAAGGGTTTCGAAATTGTCGATGCTGGCCAATGCACTATCCTGGTTACCCAGTAACCGTTCTTTGGCAAGCCGAAGGGCAATGGAAAGCTGCTGGTCAGATCCTTCGGTTGCGGTTTCCTTAGGAGCCTTTTCCGAGTGCACACAGCCAACGGCCAGCAAGATCAGGCAGAGTGGTATGAGTGCAATGAAATACCAAGAATAAGCTCTCAGGGAGGAAGAACTAGCCATGTCCACTTGGGGTCGATATTTTTAGTTCGGGAAAGATAATGTGGAATTGTGTGCGGTCCGTGTGAGGAGGAAGAACGTGGGTCAGCATGTCACAGTCTTCACTGGTATGCTCAATTACTGGCCTGATCAACCTGTTTCTTCGAGAATGGAACCATCACAAAACAAAAAAGCTCCTGACCAACGTCAGAAGCCTTTTGGGATCAATTCTCGTCGTGTTAGCGCATGTCGTTCACTTCAACACCCGGAAACTTCGCCTTATCAAAAGCGAAAAGGGAGTCATCCGTAACACTGTTCGAAGCGAACTTGTTCAGTGTGTAGGTTACGGCGTTACCGTCCTTGTATAGGATCTGCACGCTTTTCGGCTCAGCCTTGGTCTTATCTATCGTGATAACCACAGTATGGAAAGGCTTTTTACCGGCATCCAATGGGAATAATTTTACCACTTGTGTGGTTACTCCACCCACGACCTTCTCCTCAACGAATTGGCTCTTGAAACCGGTCTCATACTGCGTGAATAGTTTGGTAGGGTCCAGCTCCTGATCCATATCCGCAGGATCGGTAAGGTTCACTTCGTTCGCATCCTTATTATACGTGTACATTGTGGTTCCATCGTTGATGATGGTGTTCTTGTCCATCACCAAGCGGAATTTCTTACCCTTCACTTTCATGGAACCCACCTGCTTCACATCCAACTTGTCCTTGGTATTCTGCAGTTGACTGGTGAAGTCGGCCTCATAACTGGTCCATGCCTTTGCTTTGGTCATAAGGTTGTCCAGAATGGCCTTGCTCTTCGGATCGTCCTGAGCAGATACCCCAATGCTGATGAAAAGTAGCGATGCGAATAGGAATGCGTGCTTGATCATTATACGTTCTTGCAGGTTTTATTCAGATGTTGCAAAGGGTGTGCCAGCATCAGTACTCTTTGACTCCGGGGCTTTCAAGTCATGGATTCAAGACTTCTTCTTGTTCCCTTTTTTCTTCTTTTTGTCCTTCTTCTTGTTCTTTTTCTTCTCCTTCTCCTTTTCCTTTTCCTCCTTCTTCTTCACCTTTTTCACTTCTTTCCCGGTTTTTTTCAGCATGCTGCCGGTACATTTCGGTGATCCGCACCTGCATTCCCACGCTTTCAATAGCTCCGGTGTGTAAGGGACATCGAACTCGAAACCATAGTCGTAGATGATCTCCTCTCCGATCTCGATCTTACGCAGGGCTTCAATTAGTACGCGGTCTTTCCTTGGATCCGGTTTCTTTCTATCCTCGCTATGGATAAAAGCGATCGCGTTCGGTTCACATCCCGTGTTTATCCACCGCGCGATGTTGCCATTTACGTTCGCATCCACGATCCAATCCTCGTTCAAAGTAAACAGGAATGTATGGCCAGAGCCGACATCGCTGTAATACTGTTCATCAGCCTCAGCATGCGTAATGATCTTGCCTTTGTACTCAACGATATGTTCGCCTTTCTTGATCGGAGCAATGGCAATAACACCGTTACCGTGTATACCTGATCGCCGTTTCGCGATCTTCAATTCTTTTGTCATCGGGCCGCGAAGGTCGCTGTTTTTTCGCAGTACAGCTTTAGATCGAGTGATCCGAACTTGAAGGCAAGGGCTAAGTTGCGATACTCAAAAATAAAAGTGTACCACCACGATCCCGGCTATCACGCAGACGAGATCGGCCAGCAGCATTATGCCCAAGGTGTATCGCGTATTCTTCACATTCACACTGCCATAGTACAATGCCACAACGTAGAACGTGGTTTCCGCAGCTCCTTGGAAGAGTGAACTCAGGTAACCGGTGATGCTGTCAGGGCCGTAGGTTTTCATGGCGTCGAGCATGAACCCACGTGATCCACCAGCACTGAACGGGCGCATAAGTGCAACGGGTATGGCATCGATCACGCCCTTCTCGACTCCCACTTTTGCCATCAGGTACGTAAGGCCATCCATAACGATCCCCATCAAACCGCTGTTGCGGAATATGCTCAACGCTGCGAGCATTGCCAACATGTATGGAAGTACGCGGAGCCCTGTTGTCCAACCTTCCTTGGCTCCTTCTACAAAACTGTCGAACATATTCGTGCCCTTCGCCGTGAAAAACTTTTCCTTGTAGAATGCATAAGCTACGATCAGGCCAATGATCACCAGCAACATCCCATTGGAAAGGTTATCGGTGAAATGGAATTTCGCGACTCCCGCTAACGAACCGATATAGGCCATAGCTCCCCCGATGATCGCACTGATCCCCAATACGGTGGCCATAACAGGAACGTTCCATAGATTGATGCGTTGCTTACCGGCCACGAGGAACATGGCAGCCAATGTTCCAGCGAATGAGGTAATGATCATGGGGATCATAATATCCGCAGGGTTAGCTGCGCCTTGCGCTGCGCGATATCCGATTATGCTCGTAGGTAACAAGGTGAGTCCTGCTGCATGGAGACACAAGAACATGATCTGGCTGTTGGTCGCTGTGGCCTTGTCGTTATTGTCTTCCTGCATGCTTTCCATGGCTTTCAGGCCGAAGGGTGTAGCAGCACTGTCCAAGCCTAAGAAGTTCGCAGCGAAATTCAACGTCATGAAACCGTATGCAGGGTGATCTTTCCGAAGTTCTGGGAATACACGGTGAAAAACAGGGGAGAGGAACCGTGCCACTTTTTCCATGGCATTGCTGTCGATCAGCAAGTTCAAAAGGCCGCAAAAAAAAGTAAGGTAGCCGATCAACGGTAACCAAAGGTCCATGATCGTATTTCGGCATGTTGCGAACAAGCCATCCGCCTGTTGTTTACCTACACTCGCTTGCACTACACCGCTCTTATTGATGTGGTATAATGTGTCTCCTCGCAAAAGTCCATCATCGCCGGCGGAACGTATCGCTTGTAAAAGCGCGGTGCCACGGATCGCCGCAGAATCCTGTTCAGCAATGACCAGTGCTTCGCCCTGCACGCCGTTGATCAAACTGCCCAAGCTGTATTGCCGCCCGGTGCCAAGCATGATCAGCACGTAACCAATGCTAAGAAGTAGAATGAATGTCCAGAATCGACTAAGTGCCATGCGCGCTGCGAATGCTGGGCAAGGTAGGCGGCTCCATGTTCGGGATCATCAATGAAGAACACGTATGGTGAACACTGGATCGTGAACTTTCTCACGCGGAGGTACAAAGGGCTTACTCTGCTCCGCTTTCATATTGGTCATCGTGAATGCATAGGTTGGATGTCAAACCTAGGATGGGTTCTGGTGCGTTCTTATTCGATCCTTCGCAGTAGCTTCGGCACATCATGAAGCTTCCCGTGAATTCGATCAGGTCACTTGTGGCCGTTGCTATGGTCTCGCTTTGCTCAGTTGCATTTGCCCAGCCCAATCCCTACGGTTGTCATTATTTCCAACACGGAAACGCACCGCATCCAACACCGACCGATGCCCAGCGCACGCAGATCGATGAGACCATTGCGCGCAGTGATACATTCGATATTCTGCATTATGACATTGCATTGGATGTCACGCAGGTCTGGACCTTGACCATCTCTGCCGCCACGGAGATCACATTCAAAGCCTTGTTGCCCAATGTGAATTCGATCCGGTTCGATCTCTTTGAACTCATTGTTGATTCAGTGCTGGAGAATGGTGAGTCGCGTTCGTTCGTGTATGATGATCAGTTCTTGGATGTACAGTTCGAAACACCACCTGTTGTGGATGAAGAGCGGTCTCTGACAGTGTTCTACCACGGTGTGCCTCATCGGGATCCCGATTGGGGTGGTTTCTATTTCGCAAGCGGGTACATCTACAACTTGGGTATTGGATTATCGACCATTCCTCCCAATTTCGGAAAGGTCTGGTACCCCTGTTTCGATTCGTTCGTTGAGCGCGCTACTTATACGTATCACGTTAAAAGTGCTGGCACCAACCGGCTACATGGTCAAGGTACGTTCATTGATGAAGTTCAATTGGGAGGGGATACGGTAATTCGCACGTACGACATGCCGCAGGATATTCCAACGCATATCAGTGCGGTCGCTGTTGGCGATTATGCCGTTGAAGCGTACACCCACATGGGAGCGTACGGCGATATTCCCGTTACATTGAAAGCAAAGCCGAGTAACCTCTCTGGGATGGTGAGCAAATTCGGTGATCTCCCCGCGGCCATTGATGCCTGCGAATACTGGTATGGTCCGTACGCATATGATCGCGTAGGATATGTGCATACGACTGATGGTGCGCTTGAGATTCCGACGAACATCGCCTATCCTGACTTTATGGGTACGCAGACCGCTTCAGAGAACAGAGATCTGTACAGTCACGAACTGGGACATCATTGGTGGGGTGATGTTGTTACGCCGTACATCCACAATGATATGTGGTTAAAGGAAGGACCTGCTGAATATACGGGCCACTTGGTTGCGGAATGGGTAGGAGGGGAACCGGCTTTGGTAAAGGCAGTGAAGGACAATTTATCCTATGTACTGCGACAAGCGCATATTAATGATGGCGGTTACCAAGCAATGTCGCCAATGCCGGATCCATATATCTACGGCACTCATACGTATTACAAAGGTGCTGCTGTCATGCACAACCTACGTGGTTATTTGGGCGATGATGCATTCAGACAAGCAATGCGCGACATTCAGTCCGACTACGCTAGTACCACCATTACATCGGAAGAATTCAAGATCGCACTGGAAACCGTGACAGGCGAAGACCTCGATCCATTTTTTGATGCTTGGGTCTTTGCTCCGGGGTTCGCAACGTTCGAGGTGCGTGAGTTCACTTCGCAACCGGCCAATGGCGCATGGGATGTGGACGTTACCATTGGCCAGAAGTTGTTGGCAACAAGTTCATACCACCAGGATGTACCCCTTGATATTACGTGCATTTCTGCTACTGGTGAAGTATTCGAGGATCAAGTAACGGTAGGCGATGCGCTTACCAACGTTTCGCTGGTTGCACCTTTTGAACCGGCGATGGTGGTCCTTAACAGGAACCAGAGGCTTAACCAGAATAGGTTGGACCATGAAGAGCGGTTCGGTCCTGGTCAATTCGTTCCTTCCACATTGCCATACGTGGATTTCAGATTGTACAACGATACCGTAGTGGATTCCACGCTGGTACGGGTTGAACATATTTGGGCCGGGCCTGATCAAACACCTTTGTCATCTGATGTGATCGAGATCAGCAACACGCATTATTGGAATGTGGATGGACTTTGGCCAGAAGGTACGGTCTTGCGCAGCCGTTTGTTCTACCAAGGTGGAGTTGCGAACGGTTTTGATGTTGATCTCGTTGATGGCGATGAATCAGGTATGGCGGTGTTGTACCGTCCGGACCCGAATGCGGAATGGTCGGTTTATCCAGAGCAGGAGGTAATGGCCGGTTCTCTGACAAATGGTAATGGGTTCATGAATGTGAACAATCTCCGGAAAGGGCAGTACACGTTCGGTAAGATCAATGGTTTCGTTAGTGTGAACGAATTCGCAAGGGATGAGGAACCGTTCCAGCTATACCCTGTTCCAGCAGATCAGTCTGTTACGGTGAATGCATCGTTGGAAGGTGATCATCTATTGATCATGGATGTTTTTGATGCATCCGGTAAACGAGTTCAACGAACAACAGCACCTATGTTCAACACTATTCAGCGATCGATCGATGTGTCGGGTATTGCAGTTGGTGCTTATAGTTTGAAGGTGCTGACATCCTTGGGTGTGGATCTGGGAACGTTGCCATTTGTTATTTCCCGGTAATTCATGGAGACACCAAAGGCCGGAGACCTTATCCATATGCACCAACGCAAGCCGATCTACCCGATCGGGGATAAGTTGCGTGCGTATATGCGGCAACATGATCGTGAGTTGGATCTGCCTATTGCCTATGAGGACCTTTTACGGTACGATGGTCTACTACCCGTGTTGGATGACAATGGAAATGAAACACTTTGGAACACCGTTCTATTACGTCAAGGCGAAGTGCAGGATATCCACGAACGACTTGTAGAGACGTATCAAGCGCTAACATCGGACGGGCGCCATATTGATCACCTGATCGTTGAGAGCATTTCCTTTTGCGCATATGGTAACTCGCAACCTTTCCGGATCAAGATCGTGAATACGCTGAACGAGAACCATGACTATTACTACATAAAACGAGCTGACGCCAGTCGCATTTATGGGTTGGAGCTAGAGCATCTGCTGTCTCCCAATCACATCAACTACATGTGTATCGGCAATACAATTGTTGAAGAACACATTATCGGGGTTCCGGGTGATATCTTCATTAAGAACCCGGCCAGCTATGGTGGCATGTTCAATGAAGTGCGTATCTGTAAGGAATTCGTGAAGTTCAACGAACGCTGTTTCGTGAGACTCCTTGGCGATATGCGAGCCTATAACTTCGTCGTGGATGTGATCCATGATATTGATCGCGTTCAATATCGCATCCGTTGCATTGACTTCGACCAACAGAACTATGAAGGTCGCGCAAGGATCTACTTGCCACAATTCTACAAGGAGAATTTGCCGTACGTGGAGCTAGCGCAAAGGATCTTGGGCAAGGAAACTGCTGAACAATATCGAAATGAAGAACGCGCCCTTTTGAGAAAGCGCTATCGACAGGATCAAGCTCAAATGGACCATTTGCTTTCCACAATGGATGAAATGCCTTTGTCCACTCCGGATCACATAGCCATATTGGTTCGGGAATTGTCAGAATTGCACGGTTCTGAGCCGCCCAAGGCAATGCGCACAATGGGAGAGGTATTGGCGTGGCACTTACGCTTGGTACTTCAATTGGATCGTTGAATTCAATGGAGGAACAGTCCGTTCAGTGAATGTCAAGCCTTATTCGACCAAGGTCAATTCAAAGTATCCCTAGCTTGTGTAACTTCGGATGAATGGATGCGTAAGAAGGTCCATGCGGTCCCAAAATGGCCGTACGAACCAATTTCATGAAGCGCCTTATACTCGCAACCATCTTACTTGTCGCCGCAATGGCGAATGCCAACGCACAGTCACTCTCCTTGGATTATTTGTGGTTGAATAATCCATGTGCGAATAACCTGAATTGCAATACAGGTTGCAGTGCATGTGATATGCCGCAGAACGATAGCCCTTCATTCTTTGGTACGAATATGATCTGGATAGGCACGGATGCGCCTTGCCCTCATCCGGTCACTGCCGGGGATAACGCAGTATACATTGGTGGTTGGCCTGTGTTCGCATTGGCCGATCATTATGGTCAGGTCAGCGCTTTGTCCTCTGGAGATATGCACATTGATAGTGTGATCATTGTACACCGCAAGTCTACTGATGGTCCGCAACGCCTTAAAGTGAAATACAGTCGGAACCCTGCAGCTCCTTTCGACGAAGCCGCTGATGTTGAGATAACCACTAGTTGGTCCGAAACGGTCTTGGTTGACCTAGGTTGTGTTGCGGTGGAACCCAATGCAATGTATGGTGCTTTTCAGCTCATGGTGCAGCCATACCAAGGTGGCCTGGAACCATGGCAAGTGGATGAGATCCGTATCGTGGCTTCGCCATGTAACGGCAGCATTACTGGCATTGAAGAGCACCAAAGACTATTGAATACTTCTGGTGTTTACTACGACGTGCTCGGCAGACCGGCAGGTAAGAATGCTGCACCCGGCGTATACAGCGGCCCCCGAAGAGTGGTGCAATTGCCCTGAAAGTCCACGGATCGTTAACAAATTGATCGCAACCTTAGGTCGCATTCTTACGTCATTACAGTAAATTCGCGCTGTTTTGAGATATTTTGCGGTATTCTTATTTGCGTTCACCCTATTGAGCGCTCGTGCTCAGGGACCCGTTAAGTTGGATCTTGTGCCTTGGGCAAATGGTATCGGGCAGATCGTGGGCGTTACGAATTGTGGTGATGATCGTTTGTTCGCTGTTAGTCAGTGGGGAGCGATCTTCGTAGTTCCGGATAGTATGACTGTCCTAACAGAGTCCTTCTTGAACATTTCTGATCGGGTGATCAACGGTGGAGAGAGAGGGATGCTGGGCCTTGCGTTCGATCCCGATTATGCCAATAATGGCTTTTTCTATGTCAACTATATGCGTACGGGAGGGCAATACGGGATCAACACACTTTCTCGATTTTCTGTGAGTGAAGACCCGAATGTTGCGATCGATACAAGCGAAGTTGTGCTGTTCAGTAGACCACATCATTCGGCGATCCATCAAGCAGGTGATATCTCCTTCGGCCTGGATAGTATGCTCTATGTGGCATTAGGCGATGGAGGCTGGGCTGCGGACCCTGCGAACAGAGGCCAGGACCTGAGTGTGCCTTTCGGAAAACTTTTGCGCATCAAACCAGAACCAGACAGTACCTATTCAATACCGACGGATAACCCTTTCTATGGCGCTGGCCCGGATACACTGCAGGAGATCTTTGCATACGGTCTTCGCAACCCTTACCGGATAGGGATCGATCGCGTGAATGGTGATATATGGATCGGAGATGTAGGGCAAGAGAGTTATGAGGAGATCGACCATTGGCCTGCAGACTCTACAGGTGCTCCTAATTTCGGTTGGCGTTGCTATGAAGGGAATATGCCGTTCAATACAACGAACTGTGATCCGATGGAATACAAGGTTCCTCCGGTTCTGGCCATGCCACACAGTATTCTTGGCGGGACAGCCTGCGCAGTGATCGGTGGTAAGGTCTACAGAGGTGAGCAATATCCTAGACTCCTCGGAAGGTATTTTTATTCTGATTTTTGTTCAGGGGAGATGCGCATGCTCGCTCCGGATGGAGAGCAAGGATTCGTTGACGAACTTGGCGTGGCAACCAGTGTACAGGGCATTTCCTCGTTCGGTGAAAGTGCGTCCGGTGAGCTTTTCGTTACGAATCTGTTGAGTGCCAAATTGTTCAAAGTGGTGGACCTATGTCCCATGGACCCTCCTGAGGTATCCCTGACCGGTGGCGTGTTGAATGCATCTGCTGGAGATACTTTTCAATGGCTCCTGTCAGGTGATACTGTGCCTGGAGCAACAGATCAGGAATTCACACCACTGATACAAGGGTATTATTCCGTGCTCACGAATTTCAATGGAGCCTGTGATTTCGAATCCGACAGTGTTCTTTTTCTGGTGACAGGTGTTGGTGTGACGGGTTCGCAAGGCTTGGAGATCTTCCCACAACCTGCATATTCCCAATTGACGGTCAGAGCGGTTGTGCCTTATACGAAGGACCTGAAGTTGAGAATGTATGATCAAGTTGGTCGTATGGTGCAGGATGACACTTGGAGAGCAAGTAATACTCAACATGTGATCGATGTTGAACAATTCGCTTCAGGCACGTATGTCCTTGAATTAAGGGGGCCGGAGGGTGAGATCGTGGATCGCCGATCCGTCAGTGTCCTACGCTAACACTCTTGTTTCCCTTACTTTTTTCGGGCTCTCGGGTGGAACTGCATGATGTTGCTTCGCAGATATTCCCGGTCCAAGTGTGTATAGATCTCCGTCGTAGTAATACTGGCGTGGCCAAGCATTTCCTGCACCGCGCGCAGATCTGCACCTCCTTCAACCAAATGGGTGGCGAATGAATGGCGGAACGTGTGCGGGCTGATCACCTTCCTGACACCCGCCTTGGCTGCAAGGCCTTTAACAAGATTGAATACGGATACACGTGACAAGCCTGATCCGCGGTTATTCAAGAAGACCAGATCTTCTGCGTTCTTGGTAATGGGTAGATGAATGCGTTCGTGCTCGATATACAATTGGATATGTTTTATGGCTCCTGGGCCAATGGGTACCAGCCGTTCCTTATCGCCTTTGCCCACGACACGTATGAACCCTTCGGTGAAATGAAGGCGAGAGAGTTTTAATCCGCACAATTCGCTTACGCGAAGTCCGCAACTGTACAACGCTTCGAGCATGGCCTTATCGCGATGAGCTGATCGTTTGCTCATATCGATCACGCCAACCATTGCATCGATCTCCTGAATACTTAAGAAAACCGGTAATTTCCTACCCAAACGTGGGCTTTCGATCAACTCCGTTGGGTCTTGATCGATCACCTTCTCACGTCTTAAGCTGCGGTAAAAACCACGCACGGCACTTAGCAAACGCGCTTGGCTCCGTGCGCCGAGCCCGGAGCGTGCTACGGATGTAATGAACGCTTGCATATCGTCCAAGGTGATCGATGCTGGTTTCAATGGTGGCGTTTGGTCATCCGCATACAACCTGAGCTTACCTACATCGCGCAAGTAGGCCTCAACTGTGCGGTCGCTCAAGGAACGTTCCAACTTAAGGTGCATGCGTAGGTCGATCAACGCACAATCCCAATC
>JAGNUG010000109.1 GCA_017987115.1 Flavobacteriales bacterium
CACGAATACGGACTGACCGATAGGCGGTGTAATGGAACTGGCATCGACAACAGTTTGCGCGGAGATAATTAGAGGAAGTATCAGAACTGAAAGTGTAACGTATCTGGTCATGGTGGTTTGAGCTTGATGATGCGAAACAAAGACGATCAACGACCGCTGGCAATAGAACGTTTGTTACATCTCCGGACGAGAAAGTCGAGATCCAGCATGAGAACCTTGCACAACAGCAGCGAATTAGGCTTTCATCGGCTACCTTCGGCACCCTTGTTGTAATTGTAGGAACCAATGAACCGTATTACCCTTATCGCCACCAGTGTGGCCTTCTCGATCTGTTTTACCGTTTCCGCGCAGAAAGAACTTACGAACGAAGTGATCTGGTACTCACCGACGTTCAGTACGGAATATGTTGGTGGCTTGGCGAGCATGAACGATGGACAGCATTACACGGCCATGGAAGAAGCGGCCAATGGCATGGTGATCGATCAATACGCGTACACCACAGGCGAAAAAGTTGCCACGTTGGTGGATGGCAGCACGCTGATACCCCCAGGTTCGAGGGAGCCCATAGCAATTGACGGTTACAGCTTCAGCGGCGATGAAAAAAAGATGATGATCGAAACAGAAAGCGAACCGATCTATCGACACAGCTACTTCGCGTACAACTACGTGTATGACCGGGCCAGCAAGAAACTAGTCCCGCTGAGTGACATCAGCAGATCGAAACAACGATTGGCCACCTTCAGTCCGGATGGAACACATGCAGCCTTCGTACGCGACAATAACATCTACACCGTGGATCTTGCGACCATGTTGGAAACACAGGTCACCACGGATGGTGAATGGAACAAGGTCCTGAACGGACTCACGGACTGGGTCTACGAAGAGGAATTCTCGTTCACTCAAGGATTTGAATGGAGTCCGAACGGCACAAAGATCCTTTACCTGCGTAGCGATGAAAGCGGCGTAAAGGAATTTGACCTGACCACCTACAAAGAAGAACTCTACCCTACTGAATTCCGATTCAAATACCCAAAGGCGGGCGAGGATAACAGCACTGTTTCCTTGCATGTGTACACGCTTGCTACCAAGACAACGACCACTCTACCATTGGGAGTTAAAGGCGAAGTGTATTTGCCCCGTTTTGGATGGACCGCGAACGATCAAGTACTCTGGTACATGCGGATGAATCGGTTGCAGAATGAAAAAGTGATCGCAACGGTGGATCTGGCACAACGCACATCGAACCCTGAACCCAAGGTCGTTTACCAAGAAACCAGTAAGACCTACATTGAGGTAACCGATGACCTGTTCTTCATGAAGGATGGAACCGGATTCGTGCTTTCCAGCGAACGCGATGGTTGGAACCACATCTATTCAGTGAACATTGCCTCAGGCAAACAACTCCAACTGACCAGAGGCGGTTGGGACGTCATCGCCGTCAATGGCATTGACGAAGCCAACAAACGCGTGATATTCACTGCAGCCAAAAGCGACCCGAAGAACCAAGATGTACTCGCTGTTCCTTTGAACGGTAAAGGCGTATTGCAGCTAAGTCCAGTGGGCGGCAGTAACGAGGCAGAATTCAGCACGGGTTTCCGGTATTTCATTAACACACGAAGCACGGCTAACACACCACCTGTTGTTACGTTGCACAATAGCAAGGGCAAGCAGATCAAGCTGTTGAAAGACAATGCAGAGCTTGCTACAGTGGTCAAAGAGTATGGTCTTGTGACCAAGGAATTCTTCTCCCTCACCACTGATGAAGGCATCGAACTGAATGGCTGGATGATGAAACCACCGGCATTCGACAGCCGCCAGAAATACCCAGTGTTCATGACCCAATACAGCGGCCCTAATAGCAACGAAGTATTGGACCAATGGGATGGGCGTAATCAACTTTGGCACGGCATGCTGGCCCAAAAAGGATACTTGGTCGTATGCATTGATCCGCGTGGCACAGGTCGTCGGGGTCACGATTTCCGGCACATCACATACGGCCAATTGGGCAAGTATGAGACCATCGACCAGATCGCTTCAGCCAAATGGCTTGCCGAGCAACCATACGTGGATGCTACCCGCATCGGCATTCAAGGTTGGAGCTACGGTGGGTACATGAGCAGCCTATGTATTACAAAAGGGGCTGATGTGTTCAAAGCAGCGATCGCTGTGGCACCGGTCACGAACTGGCGTTTCTACGATAGCATTTACACTGAACGCTATATGGGCCTCCCCAAGGACAACGGCGATGGATATGACGATAACAGCCCGATCAACCATGTTGAAAAACTAAAAGGCAACTACCTGTTGATCCATGGCTTGGCGGATGACAATGTCCACTATCAGAACAGCGCGGAGATGACGCTCTCGCTCGTAAAAGCCAACAAGCCTTTTGACCAATTCATGTACCCGGACAAGAACCACGGGATATACGGAGGCACTACGCGAATGCATTTGTTCACCATGATGACGGAGTGGTTGGCGGAGAATTTGTGATCGATCAGAGAACCGGAACTCAGACCTTATTCGGTTAGCTTTACACTCGTCCATTATCGAAGCATATAGGTCAAGGTCAAATACTTGCCCTTCGTGTATTTGTTTCACAATTTGTGAACGATCCGGTAGCAGATCACTGTCCGTCCCATCCCTTTTCTATCTTGGCGCGCCTCTGGACCTTAAACTCCTGACAAAGAACACATGAGTTCAACCACGATGACCGCGCCGAAAGGCCACCCACAGGGCCTTTATTGGCTTTTCGCCGCAGAGATGTGGGAACGTTTTTGTTACTACGGCATGCGAGCGCTATTGCTCCTTTACCTGGTCAAGTCGCTCGCGATGGGCGACAACAAAGGATTTGCGGTTTATGGAGCTTATACCGCGTTAGTGTATGTAATGCCCGTGATCGGTGGTCGAATTGCTGACCAGATCCTCGGATCCAGGTTAGCCGTACTCTTCGGTGGAATACTAATGGCGATCGGTGAATTCATCATTGTTGGAGGCACGGAAATGCTCTTGTTCTGGGGTATGGCCGTGATCATTGTCGGTAATGGACTTTTCAAGCCGAACATCAGTACGATGGTAGGAAAGCTGTATGATGATGGTGACCCGCGTAAGGACTCCGGGTTTACGATCTTTTATATCGGTATCAACCTTGGCGCGCTTTTGGCCACTACGGTCTGCGCAGAAGTAGGAAACATCTATGGAGCACAGTATGGTTTTGCACTGGCTGGTTTCGGTATGTTGCTGGGCGTACTTGTATTCCAAATGGGCAGCAAGCACTACGCTCATGTAAGTGCACCACCAAGTCCGGATACATTGAACAAACCAAAATATGGTCCGTTGAGTCCTTTTATTGCGGTAGTGCTGGGTTGTATTGCCCTTATTCCCGTGCTTTACTTCTTATTGCGCAATACCACCATTGCGGGGTATGTGCTATTGGCAGTCGCTGTTTTTGTGATCGGAAGTTTGATCGCTCGTGGCGTCAAGGACGGCAAAGTGCAGTTGGACAAAATGTTCGGCTTCATTATCCTTATGGTCTTCAATGTTGTCTTCTGGGCTTGTTTTGAGCAAGCGGGATCGAGCCTGACACTGTTCGCTGAGCGCAACGTTGATCGCCACATTTTCGGCTGGGAGATGGGTGCAGCTACAACCCAATTCTTCAATCCTGCATACATCCTGTTGTTCGGTTCAATATTCAGTGTGATGTGGATCAAGCTGAAAGAACGCAATATGGACCCGAGCATTCCCATGAAATTCGGACTTGGTATCCTTCAACTCGGTCTGGGCTATTTGGTCATTCTGGTCGCCGCGCCGATGGCGATTGAATATCAGGTTCCACTTTGGACCCTTGCACTCCTGTACATGTTGCACACTACAGGTGAGTTGTTCTTAAGCCCGATCGGTTTGAGCATGGTGACCAAATTGGTTCCAAAGGACATGACCGCTACCGCTATGGGTGCATGGTTCCTAAGTATCGCAGGAGCAAATTATGCAGCAGGACTTTTGGCTACTCTTACCGGTGCAGAGCATGGAGCAGCCGAAGGTGAAGCGATAGATAAAGCAGCAAGTTTGCTAACCTATGCTGATGTATACACCAACATCGGTTTCGTAACGGTAGGTCTAGGCCTTTTGTTGATCGTTATCAGTCCATTGGTGAATAAGCTATTCCACGGAATTCGTTGATCCGTGACCAATCTTTTCTTCCTTTCATAGAATTGCCGAACAGTCATGAGTGCAACCCCATCTGCCAGTAAACACCCTAAAGGATTATATGTCCTGTTCTTCACAGAGATGTGGGAACGTTTTGGTTATTACCTCATGCTGGGCATTTTCAGTCTTTACATGATCGATGGCTGGGAAAATGGCGGAATGGGTTTCGATGCATTGAAGAAAAGCGACATCTACGGCACGTACCTCGGCCTGGTCTACCTGACACCGTTCATTGGAGGCTTGTTGGCGGATAGGATCCTTGGTTTCAGAAAAAGCATTATTGGTGGAGGATTGATGATGGCTGCAGGTTATTTGACCTTGGCCGTACACGATACGACCGCCTTCTATGTGGGTCTTTTGTTGATCATCCTGGGTAACGGCATGTTCAAACCGAACATTAGTACCCTGGTCGGGAATCTTTACAACAACGACACTTACCGGGCCAATAAGGACGCGGGCTTCAACATCTTTTATATGGGCATCAACATTGGTGCTTTCGTATGCAATTTCGTAGCGGCATACATGAAGATCAAATACGGATGGGGCCATGCATTCGCTGCTGCCGGTATCGGAATGTTGATCGGTGTTGTAGTCTTCCTTTCGGGTCAAAAGCACGTTAAGCACGCCGATATCATCAAACCATTGCAAGAGGGTGATATGAGTACCGGCAAGATCCTGATGAGCACCATTGTTCCCATGTTCATATTCGGGATCTTGGGTTATTTGATCCCCGGGAACTTGCTCGGAACGGATACCAATGACGCGTTCATCTTCGGCTGTATTCCTGTGATCGGCTTCTTTATTTACCTATACGTAAAAGCCAATGCGGAAGATAAACGACCCATCGGTGCATTGCTGGCAGTATTCGGTTGTTTGGTGATCTTCTGGGCGGTATTCCACCAGAACGGCGATGCATTAACGGTATTTGCG
Organism: Flavobacteriales bacterium; assembly: GCA_017987115.1. Taxonomy (GTDB): domain Bacteria; phylum Bacteroidota; class Bacteroidia; order Flavobacteriales_F; family PHOS-HE28; genus PHOS-HE28. The sequence continues at coordinate 5,137 of JAGNUG010000109.1, forward strand.
AAGGACCATACCGATCGCGAAATGGCAACCAGCATAGCAAGTGTAGCGGACAAGATCAACATGGCGGAGACCGTCACCAACGCAGGCGCAGCAACGGATGCGAACAGTGCGGAGTACTTCCACAGCATGGACCCACAACGTGTTCCGGCCGAAGGGGAAAGCATGAAGTTGTACTCTACTCAGCTGTATCAGAGCATAAATCCGGGATGGGTGATCCTCCTAACCCCGTTGATCGTGGCATTCTGGGCATTCATGCGCAGCAAAGGAAAAGAACCAACCACACCGACCAAGATCGCAATAGGTCTGGTCATTACAGCGCTCTCTGCTTTGGTCATGGTAGGTGCAGTACTCGCAACGAACAACCTGGAAAGCAAGGCCAGTAGTATGTGGCTGATCGCATCGTACGGAGTGATCACAGTGGGAGAACTCTGTCTCAGTCCCATGGGTCTTTCATTGGTAAGCAAACTCAGTCCTCCACGGATAACGGCGTTGATGATGGGTGGCTTCTTCTTGAGCACCTCCGTAGGCAACAAACTCAGTGGCATGTTGAGTGGATTGTGGGAAGGCTTCGAGGACAAGACGCATTTCTTTTATATGAACTTCGGTTTGGCCATGGCTGCTGCGATCATGCTCTTTTTGCTGTTGCGGTACCTGAATGCGGTCATGAAGGAGAAGAACATTTATTGAAGCGGGTACAGGGTATATGGTACAGGGTATTGGGTCCTAGGCACCAGTTACCCAATACCACTTACCTGATACCTTGAAACATATACCAACAACCCTTATGAGCACGAGCACCTCGCCTACCCTGCAAGAGATCCGGGACTTCTCGGGCAAGTACCCACGTCAGCTTTGGAGCCTGTTCGGCAGTGAGATGTGGGAGCGCTTCTGCTTCTACGGTATGCGTGGCATGCTCACCGTTTTCATGGTTAGCCAGATGGGGCTTGATGATAAGACCGCCAATTTGCAATACGGGGCCATTCAAGCCTTTGTATACGCGTTCACGTTCATCGGTGGCGTATTTGCTGATAAGATCCTCGGCTTTCAGAAATCGCTACTATGGGGAGCTTTACTGATGATCGCAGGTGGCGCAGTGATCGCGTTCTCACCAGAAAGCATGTTCTACGTTGGGACGTGTTTCTTCATCATAGGAACAGGTTTCTTCAAACCGAACATCAGCACCATGGTCGGGCAGCTCTACCATGAATCCGATGGTCGGCGGGATGCAGGGTTCAGCTTGTTCTACTCTGGCATTAACCTAGGTGCGTTGTTAGGAGGCATTTTAATGGTCTATGTGGGCAAATACCATAGCTGGCCATTAGCGTTCGGTCTTGTGAGTATCGTAATGATCATCAGTTTGATCAATTTCATCGCTACGCGTAAAAGCTTGGGGCCTATCGGGCTTTCGCCGCTGCACCCTGATATGCCTGCGAACAAGCGTAAGATCCTTGAGATTGCGGTTTATGTGGGTTCGCTTATCGCAATACCTTTCATCCTCAAACTTGTAACCAACACGCACTACACGGACCTCTTCATGTACATCGTAGGTCCGGCGGCATTGGCATACTTGTTCTTTGGCATGCGTAAATTCGGTACGGAAGGCGAGCCGAGCGGCACGGGTAATTCCGCTCTGATGGGCATGGGGATCCTGATCCTGATCAACGCCGTAGTATTGGTAGTAAACGCATTGCCTGAGCTGGGCTTCAGCATTTCGGGGGTCGTTCAAAAGCTATTGCTGGGTATTACAGTGATCATGTTCTTGGTGAGCATTAAATTCCTTAATGCAGTTCAGCGTAGGATATATGCCGCGTTGATATTCGTGATCTTCTCCATTTTGTTCTGGGCCTTCTTCGAGCAAAGCGGTGGGTCATTGAGCCTATTCGCATTGAATAATCTGAACCACACCCTGCTCGGTATTCCTATGGATCCAAATGTGGTCAACAATGGATCCAATTCGTTGTTCGTGATCATCTTCGCCCCGCTACTGGGTTTGCTTTGGCTATGGCTGGGTAAGCGGAAACTGGAACCCAACTCCGTTGTGAAGTTCGGTTTGGGCTTTTTGCTTCTTGCATTGGCTTTCTACGCTTTCTACGCCACGATCTTTTTCGCCGATGCCGATGGTATGACGTCCTTGGACATCTTCACATTGGGCTATTTCATCATCACCTTCGGTGAGTTGTGCCTATCTCCTATCGGCCTCTCATTAATGACCAAACTATCACCTTATTCCATCCAAGGGTTGATGATGGGCATGTGGTTCTTGGCCAGTGCCTATGGGCAATATGTTGCCGGACTCTTAGGGGCTGATATGAGCAGTGCCGACCCCAATGCCACCAATTCGGTCAAGCTGGTAGCCTACACTGATGGCTACCTCCAACTAGGTATATATGCATTGATCTCTGGTGTGGTCCTGATCGCGATCTCACCCTTCGTGCGCAAGCTGATGAAGGGCGTACACTAGGTGCTATGGAAGTCCGGATCACTGAACCGCATGCGGACATTTCACGGCACGGTCATTGATAGGTTAACGCATTCATCCATCCAACATATGCGCACACTCATTCTCGCCCTTGCTTTTTTACCATTTGCTCTACAAGCGCAGACAAGCGTAAAGGCTACTGCCGAAAAGGGCGGCATAAAGTGGATGACCATTGAACAGGCGCAGGAAAAGGCCAAGGCCGATCCGAAGCCGATCATGGTTGATGTGTATACGAGTTGGTGTGGTCCATGCAAAATGTTGGAAGCGCGCACATTCAGCGACCCCAAGTTGGCGGAGTATGTGAACAAGCATTACTACGCTGTGAAATTCAATGCGGAGAGCAGTGATCCTGTAATGTTCAAAGGTCAGAAATTGGAGAATCCTGATTTTGATGCTGCCAAGGTCGGAGGACGTAATGGTACACACCATCTGACCTATGCCATTGCCAATGTGGAAGGACGCATTGCCTATCCAACGGTGACCTATTTGGATAGTGCCCTCAACGTATTGGCACCGGTGCAAGGCTACTTAACGCCTCAACAGATGGAACCGATCTTGAATTATTTCGGTGAAAGCCATTATAAGTCCCAGGATTACCAGACGTTCATGAGCACCTTCAAGGGCAAGTGGACCGCTCCATAGCACGTTGAAAATTCCTTGGGGCCTGATCAATGCAGGCGTAAGCAGAGCCGTGGTTCTTCGATCCTGCTAGCCTCCGCGGCAAGACTCTTCTGAGAGTCCGATCAACCATTTTTATTCTGCGATGTTCCGTGCCCTGTTCTTTATTACCTTCGCTGCCATCCAAAAATCCACATCCATTCCGGAAAGATCCCAATGAGCGAGAAGGCGCAGATACTATTTGACGGTAAGACATACGAATTGCCTGTGATCACTGGTAGCGAGGGCGAGAAGGCCATTGATATTGGGAAATTGCGCGAACAGAGTGGATTGATCACGTTGGATTTTGGGTACAAGAATACCGGTGCGACCACGAGTTCCATCACCTTTCTGGATGGCGAGTTAGGAGTTCTCAGCTACCGTGGGTATCCTATAGAACAACTGGCAGCGCAAGCAACCTTTTTGGAGGTGGCCTACCTCTTGATCTGGGGTGAATTACCCACAGCGCAGGAGCTTTTGCAGTTCGAAGACAATATCCGGAACCACTCATTAGTGCATGAGGATATGAAGCACTTCTTCGAGTTCTTCCCGAGCAATGCCCACCCTATGGGTATTCTTTCGGCGATGGTGAATTCGCTGAGTACCTTCTACCCGAAAAGCCAGGACCCTAACCGGTCCATGAAGGACAGGGAGCGCACCATGATGCGCTTGATCGCCAAAATGCCTACGCTGGCGGCGATCAGCTTCAAGAACAACTTGGGGTTGCCTTACATGTACCCGAACAATAAGTTGAACTACATCGATAACTTCCTGTACATGATGTTCGGGTTACCGACCGAGCCTTATGAAGTGGATCCCGTTGTTGCATCGGCATTGAACACCCTCTTGATCCTGCATGCGGATCACGAACAGAACTGCAGTACCAGCACGGTGCGCATCGTCGGTAGCAGCCAAGCGAATTTGTACAGTGCGGTCAGTGCTGGGATCGGAGCACTTTGGGGACCGCTGCACGGCGGAGCCAACCAGGAGGTGATCGAAATGCTGGAGACCATCCGAAACGATGGTGGCGACATCCGGAAATGGGTAGATAAAGCGAAGGACAAAGAAGACCCGTTCCGTCTGTTCGGTTTCGGACACCGTGTTTACAAGAATTTTGATCCGCGTGCTACCATCATCAAGAAAAGCTGCGATGATGTGTTGGCCAAAATGGGTGTGAACGATCCGGTCCTCGACATCGCGAAACAGCTCGAGACCATTGCCTTGAACGACGAATATTTCATTGAGCGCAAGTTGTATCCGAACGTGGACTTCTACAGCGGGATCATTTACCGTGCAATCGGTATTCCTACACGCATGTTCACCGTAATGTTCGCTCTGGGTCGTTTGCCGGGATGGATCGCACAATGGAAGGAAATGATCGAGAACAAAGAGCCGATCGGCCGTCCGCGTCAGATCTATACCGGTGCTACGAAACGTGATTACACGCAGGTCAAGGACCGTAAGTGATCCAACACTTTTTTCATTGTTGAATGCAAGAAGCCTCTCTGAGTTCAGAGAGGCTTCTTGCATTCATGGACCGATGATCCCATAGAGATCGATCGGTGGAGTATTGATCTTCTTTATTACCTTCATCGCATGCAATAACATTTCATCTAACCTCCTTATCGATGAATACCGCAACAGTACCTGCTACTTCAAGAACGATCAGCGAATTACGTTCAGATCTTAACACTTGGTTGGAAACATTGCGTTGTTATCGCGAAGAGATCATGATCTTTGAACATCGCATGGAAGAAAGCGTTGCGCGCGGTGGACTTCCGGAAGATGAACTGATCAAACTGGAACATCTGCAGAACCAGTTCATTCGGCAAACCGAGGTGATCGACGAGCTACGGCACGACCTCAAACAGCATGAGAATACGCTTGACCCGGAACCAGACGACCGTGCGATTCCTCGGGATCATAGCATCGATATTGTTCAGGAGACACTTCGCGACAGTATGATGACGTTCGAGAAGCTCTACGTTGATCTGAAAGCTGAATTTACCGAGTGGCTGCCCACGGTGGATAGGAACTAGATCCGGTTGGAGGTCAATTGTCAGTGGCACGAACAAGCTTTAACTAACAACTATCAGTCACACATTTAGGTGAATGGGCTACATTCGCACTCGAATAAAAGCACTCCAGCAATGAAAAAGCTTATCGGCATCGGTCTTTGGCTCCTCGCATTCGCGATCCCATTTCGTTACTCGATCCTGGACTCGAAAGATGTACTGTTGGAAGGTGGCACACCGGACAATGTCACTGGACTGCTGAGCTTCGTTGCTGTTATCGGTCTATTGTTCGGAGGGTATGCCTTGGTCGACTCGGCATCTGCGAAACCTACCGCGGAAGACCACCACTAGTACACTGATAGGATGATGGACAAGCCATCATCAATGCGGTAGTCGAGCATTTCAAGAACGATGCTTAACTGAGCTACTGTATCTTTACACGACATGGCGCATATATTGATACCCACTGACTTCAGCGCCAATGCGTTCAATGCCGCAGTATACGCGATAGAGCTTTACGGACAAAAGGGAAACACCTTTACCTTGCTGCATGCGTATATGTCGGTCTCCGACCCTACGATAGTGCAGGCGGCGGGATTGGAAGCGGAGATAGCCCGCGAGGCGAATTCAGCATTGGGAGAACTTACAGAACGGCTGAAGGAAAAATTTGCAGGCGCTGAACTCGACCTTCAGCAGAGCATGATGACCGGTGATGTGTTCGCTGCTATCCTTGCTCATACCGACGAGGAGCGGAACCCTGACCTGGTAGTGATGGGTACCCAAGGGGCAAGCGGTCTGGAAGAAGTTCTGTTGGGAACGCACACGGCGGATGTGATCAAACGCTGCCATTTACCAGTGCTAACTGTGCCTGAAGAGGCCAACTACAGGATCCCTCGGCGCATTGTTATGGCCGATGATGGTGGTCCTGTGGATCGTGCATCCATTAAAGTGCTGTTGGAAATTGCACGTTGGTCCCAAAGTGAGATCATGATCGTTCGCGTGTTCCAAGGAGAAGACGCTAGCAATTCGGATGATCACGATTCCCCGTACGATCTAGTACTTGGCGCGATCCCGCGTTCCTTCCATAGCATAAGTGGAGAGAACGTATCAAAGGCACTGCATGATATGGCCGATCAGAGCGATGCGGACCTTGTCGTTGTGATGCATCGTCAACGGAGCATGTTCGCCCAGCTTTTTCATAGAAGTACAGCGGCCAAACTTGCCATGCACACCCATATTCCTATGTTGGTGCTGCAGCAGAATCCTAGCTAATGGCCGGATCCATCCGCGGCGGCTTGCCCATCTTCTCATTCAAAGGCATCGGTGTATTCGTACACTGGACTTTCCTCTTGTTGCCGGCATACATTGCCTATAGCGGCTGGAAGGACGGCATGGTGCTTACGGAGATCCTGCATGAAGTTGGTCTGGTACCGATCGTTTTCGTCTGCGTATTACTCCATGAGTTCGGACATTCATTGACCGCGTTGCGCTATGG
>JAGNUG010000110.1 GCA_017987115.1 Flavobacteriales bacterium
CGGTATCCTTGATCACGGGGCATTTTGTTACCTGATCGAATTCAACTCCAGCATTTTCCAGACCAAGGTCCCGAATGTTAGGCGTGCGACCCACCGAGACCAACGCCTTTTCTACGCGTATCGTTTCCGATCGTCCATCAGGGTAGGAGAGAGAATATTCGACTTGGTCATCAACTATGCCTATGCGCTCTAACGTAGCTGAACGATGAATGACCACGCCACGTTTTTGTAGATTCTTAGCGATAAGGTCGGACACATCACTGTCCTCGAAGGGCAAGATCCGTTCGGCACGATCGACCAAGTGCACTTTGGTACTTCCCAGGTTGGAAAAGATCGTAGCAAATTCACAACCTATTACACCAGCACCGATGATCACAATGCTCTTCGGCAATGCCGTAATGTTGAAAATTCCGTCGCTGGTCATTATCCGCTCTTCGTCCACTTCCACGCCCGGTGCTGACCTTGGTCTGCTTCCGGTAGCTATGACAACATTGTCCGCTCTAACGTGGACCGGACTGGATCCATTTTCAATGGCGATCATGTTCGGACCTATAATTCTCGCAACACCGCGTTCGTGTTTTAGTTTCCCGGCTCCGTGCTTATAACCTTGGGTCATCAGAAGCTGGATGTGGCACGCATACAAATATTTTCGATCGAATATGGCCTCTTGCATGGATTTGTGGATCTCCTCCCAAGTAAGTCGGAAAGGTTCCCTGTCCCGTCCGCGCATAAGTTCGTTCGTGCTCGATACACGCTGCGATACTTCCCATAAGGTCTTGGATGAGAGTGCTCCATTATAGATTCCGGTTCCACCTACGCGATCCCGTTCTATGAGCAATACATTTTTTCCGAAGTCCAATGCACGCATTGCAGCAGCATACCCTGCAGGGCCTGCGCCGATCACACATAGGTCGTAATGTTCCATTGATCTTACTTGATTATTTGGACGGTCATCGGTCGCAATTGATGCTGTGCGGTCACCTCTATACGTGAATAGTGGTGAGCAGGTTATCGTAATTGATCGATCGGTCCGGTCTGAGTTGGAATGGTCAGGTCCAATTCTTATAAGTGTATCCTTTCCAGATAAGCATACGTACAACGGCGTAATATCAACTGACCAGTGCTTAACATCCGGAACGTCATATTCATTTCCTCAAGCGTGTTGTCATTGTCCGCAGTAGGCCAATGTCCACAGTTATATGACTATGATGGTGTCCCTTCGGATACTCCCACTTGGTATAGCTGTTCCGGTGCAAATTTCACGTTGGTACTGGCTACACCGAATGCTGTTGCCGATTACAGCATTGATTGGGGTGCTGGTGGACCGTTACAGATCGGAGGAGCTCTTGCACCACCGCAGACAGTAACCCATCTGTATCCGGTATCGGTAGCTGAGTACACGATCACGTTCACTGAGTTGGCCACCGGCTGTCAGGTCATCGGTACGTTGATCATGGAGGAAAGCTCCAGTGCGTCAATTCAGATCCCGGTCGGAGGTCTTACGCAAGTGTGCGCCCCGCAGGCCGTCCAATTCACGAATAGCAGCACCAACGTATCGCCGAATACCGTATTCGAATGGGATTTTGGAGATGGGAGTCCGATACAGGTCATGGATCACACGAATTTCGGTCAGACCATCTCACACATGTACATGCCAGGTACGGTCAGCTGTGAGACCACTGTTCGATTGACAGCAGCGAATGAATGCAACACGTTGCAAGGCGGTGTGAGCATTGCAACGTTCAATCCGATCCGGATATGGGATCTCGATACTGCGGTGATCACCCCATCCGCCACGCTGCTCTGTTGGCCGGATAATGAAGTTACCTACCTGAACAATTCGCTACGGAACTGTATCAATCAAGGTAACATCTATCAGCGATATGAGTATTGGAATTTCGGTGACTATTGGGGAACGGGACAGGATTCGATCCTGGACTGGACACCTTGGCCGGTTTCTTTCCCGCACACCATAGCATATCCTGCGATAGGTTCTTATGATGTTGTGATGTTGGACAGCAATGTCTGTGGTATTGATACTGCTCGTATTACGATCAACATTGTTCCGCCGCCTTCAGTAACACTTGCTGTTTCACCTGATACAATATGTGCCGGTGAGACCGTTACGTTCAACCAGACCACCAACGGAGGAGCGAATTACTTTGAATGGGATTTCGACAACGGTGCGGGATTCAATTGGACAGCAGCAGGAGATCAGAGCCATACGTTCAATGCTGTAGGTACATATACAGTAGGATATGCAGCAAGCGTACAAAGCGCAGCCGGTTGTGCAGATACCGCGTATGTTGATATTGTGGTATTACCTAGCCCAACGGCAGCATTCACATTGGACAATAATGCGGCCTGCAATACACTGACCGTTAACTGCACCAATACCACTGCCGGTGCATTGCAGTACTTGTGGGATTTTGGTGATGGTTCAACAAGCTCCATGTTCACCCCTGCAGCGCACACGTATACTACACCCGGTGAGTATACGATCTCATTAACGGCCACGAATGCCCTGCAATGCTCTGATGTTACTACGCGAATTGTGAATGTATTCGAGCCGCCCGTGGTGCAGATCGGAGCGCAGAACGTTTGCGAAGGTGAGACTGCAAATTTTGTTGACCTTTCAATATTCGAAGTAGGGAATGAAATAACGACATGGAGTTGGGATCTTGGAGATGGAACCACAAGTTCAGATGAGTCTCCATTTCATCTTTACACGGGATCGGGTAGCTACTCGGTGACGCTTGATGTAACCACTCCTTATTGTGCAAGTAGTGGTGCGCTTAGTATTTCCGTGGAAGCCAAACCAATTGCTGATGTGACACCAAGTACACAGATCGGTTGTTCACCATTGTTGGTTGATCTTACGAACAATAGCATCGGTGGTACTACAGCTGACTGGACCTTCGGTGATGGTGGTACAAGTACCAATTGGTCTGCAAGTCATACGTACATCAACACAGGAACACAGGATAGCATCTATACCGTTCAGTTGATCGTAGGCACCGGAACAGGTTGTTCGGATACTACGACCACTCTGATCACTGTAAGTCCGCCGGTTCATGCACAATTCTCGCATAATGCAATGCCGGGTTGCGCGCCATTCGATGTGGATTTCACGAACCTAAGTACGGCGGCGAGTTCGTATGAATGGGATTTCGGTGATGGTACTACATCGACCTTGGTTTCTCCGTCACATCAATATGTGAATACATCCTTTTTCCTGGACGTACATACGGTTAAGTTGATCGCATATTCCAACTCAGGCTGTTCAGATACCGTTAGCCAGCAGATCCTGGTCTATCCCACTCCCAACTTCAATTTTACAGCGTTGCCGGATAGCGGATGTAGTCCTTTGTCGGTAACCTTCCCATCAGTGGTCGGTGCGGTCAGTTATGAATGGGATTATGGTGATGGTACAACAGGTATTGGGCCATCTCCAACACATGTTTATGTGAACAATAGCACAAACGACCTACAACTACCGGTAACATTGATCGGAGCAAATGCATTCGGTTGTACCGATACGACATCCTCCATTGTCACGGTTTATCCTGATCCTACAGCACAATTCTCGGTGGATACAATGGCTGGTTGTCATCCATTCACTGCCCAATTGACCAACCAAAGCACCGGTGCCGATGATTTCTTTTGGACTTATGGTGACGGTATCTCTTCGGATACGACAGCTGGTGTTCATACACATTCATGGACCAACTACTCAGGACCTGGGGCTACGAATTTCAATGTTTCGTTGACAGTTACGACGGATCACGGTTGCACGAGTTCCGCATCGGAGACGATCCAAGTCTATCCTCTAGTAACATCAGGATTCGTAACTGATGCGTCAGGGTGTGCCCCATTGAATGCTGCATTTGCCAACGTAAGTTCGGGTGCCAGCCTGTATTCATGGGACTTTGGCGATGGACAGACCGATACGGTGAGCTCGCCATCCCATATCTATGCTAATCAAGGCTTGAACGATATTGTGTTCAATGCATCGCTGATCGCTACGAATTCATTTGGTTGCTCGGATACGGCTTATGCGCAGATGTTGGTTCATCCGCAGCCAATAGCCCAGTTCGTCCCAAGTTCTCAGGCCGGTTGTCAGCCGTTGTTGGTCGACCTGGAGGATCTGAGCATTGGTGCGACGAACCTTGTTTGGGATCTCGGAGATGGCCAAACAGTGAACGCTGGACCGGGTAATGTTTCCCACAGCTACACTAATGCTTCATCGGATCCTGTTTTCTATGACCCGGTCCTGATCGCTTCTACCATCCATGGCTGCACGGATACCGCAACAAGCCAGATCGAAGTGTATCCCCCCATAACAGCGGCCTTCAATGTCGATACGATCGTTTGTTCACCGTTCGTTTCCAATATCATCAATTCCAGTGTGGGTGCGGTAAACTACCTGTGGGCCATGGGCGATGGCGTAATACTCGCTGAGGAGACCCCGTTACACACCTATGTGAATTCAACGAACTCCATTCAGACCCGGATAATCACATTAACAACCACTTCAGCATTTGGATGCACTGCGACATCGTCGGTTACAATTCAGGTACACCCTGTACCCAACGCAGCTTTGCAAGCAACCCCGTTCACGCAGCAATACCCGAATGCCACTGTGAATTTTGCGAACAATAGTGCCGCTGGTGCTTGGACGTACCTATGGAACCTAGGCGATGGCACCACCTTCAATACACAAACGATCGCGTCGCACACATACAGCACGTGGGGCACGTATCAAATATCACTGATCGTTAGTAGCGCTATGTGTTCCGACACGGCCGCACAAGAGGTCGTGATCCTTCCACCATTGCCAACAGCCAATTTCCTCGGTTCAGGAGAAGGGTGTGCTCCCTTGACCGTGGATTTTACGAATACTTCATGGCAAGGACTGACCTATCAGTGGCAATTTGGCGATGGAGGCAGCAGCTCAGCGGATGATCCGACCTATACCTACAATGTGCCCGGAACGTATACGGTCACATTAACCGCGATCGGACAGGGTGGTGCGACCAGCATGGCAACAAAGGTCGATTCGGTGATCGTGCATCCTAAGGCAACTGCATTCTTCGTATCACAACCAGAGCAAGTAGTTGTGCCGTCCGAGACCGTTTATTTCTATAATCTGTCCAGCAACGCAACGGATTATTCATGGCAGTTCGGTGATGGAGTTATCTCCACGGAAATGAACCCGGACCACAACTATTTGGACCCTGGTACGTATGACGTGGTAATGATCGCAAATAATCAGTGGAATTGTCCGGATACCTTCACGGTGATCGGCGCTGTTACCGGCGAAGCCGCTGGTGACCTTCAATTCCCGAATGCGTTCACACCTGCGCTGGATGGACCTACGAATGGAGAATATGATCCGCGCAGTTTCGAGAACCACTTCTTCTTTCCATTGCATAGCGGAGTTGAACAGTATGACCTGAAGATCTATGACCGATGGGGCGAGTTGATATTCGCTACCAACGACATCATGCTCGGTTGGGACGGCTATTACCGTGGAGAACCTGCGAAACAGGATGTCTACGTCTGGAAAGCATTTGCCAAGTTCAGTGACGGTCGTGAGACCGTACAAAAAGGTGACCTCACATTACTCCGTTGAAATCATGAGAATTCTACTCACCACGATCACGATCTGCGTAGCAACCGCATTGGCGGCGCAGAACAATTACAAGCGGATCCATAACGAAATGTTGGATCAGGCCAAAGATGCTTTGGATCATGATGATCTAGAGGAAGCCGCTAAACTGTATAAGCGTTTGTTACCGGTCGATACCACATTCTCCCCTGTCTATTATGAAATGGGTATGTGCATGATACACATGCCGGGACAGAAGGATAAGGCATCAGCCATGTTCGAGCATGCGGTACGTCATGGACATATTGAAGCACTTTACGAATTAGGTATGGCGCGCCATCGTCAACAACGATTCGATCAGGCAATCGATCTTTTTGCAAGCTATAAAGGCATGAAAATGCGAGAGCGGAATGACGCTGATGTCGATCGACAATTGGCCATGGTAACGAATGCCAAGGAAATGGTAAGACAGCCAATGGAACTGGAGATCCGCAATATGGGTTCAATGGTCAATTCCGAAGCTCATGATTATTGTCCACTAGTAACCGCCGATGGGAACACGATGTACTTCACTTCTCGTCGTTCAGGGACGACCGGAGGTCTGAAAGATCCAAGTGGTCAGTGGTTCGAGGATATCTACTCAGCAAAGCGGATCGATGAGATCTGGACCAACGCGGTCAATGCTGGACCCAGTTTGAATTCCATGGTCCACGATGCAACAGTGGGTCTAAGTCCTGACGGTAGCTCCATGATCATCTATCGCACGCAGAAGAATCTTATCAGCGGCGACCTCTATGAAGCGCGCATGCATAGTCGTGAATGGCAGTTGCCCACGTTAATGACGGATAAGATCAACTCCACTGCACATGAGCCAAGTGCAAGCATAGCACCTGGTGGTGATGAGATCTATTTTACCAGTGACCGCGAAGGTGGCTATGGTGGTCGTGATATCTATCGCATCCGACGATTGCCGAACAATGAATGGAGCATGCCTTTGAACTTAGGCCCTACGATCAATACGGAATATGATGAGGACGCACCTTTCATTCATAGCGATGGAACTACATTGTTCTTCAGCAGCAATGGACATAACACGATGGGAGGTTATGATATTTTCAAGTCGGTACTTTTGGATCCTGATATGAACGGATGGGGTATTTCCGAGAACATGGGTTACCCATTGAATACCGTGAACGATGATATTTATTTCTGTTTAAGTGAAGATGGATACACGGGGTATTTCTCTTCGGAACGTCCTGGTGGTATGGGTATGCAGGATATCTATCAAGTGGTGTTCCCAGGGTCGCAGCTGAACTACGTAGTTGTACGTGGAGTTGTAGCCGATGCAAGCGACGAGCCTTTGAAAGCGCGGATCATTTTGACGGATATGACAGGAGAAGAGATTCTTGGCGTTTACAATAGCAACGAGAAGACCGGCAGGTACCTGATGGTATTGGAACCTGGCCATCGATACAAGTTAGCCGTCGAAGCCAATGGTTTTGCTACGTATGCCAGTGAGCTGCATGCCAAAGCTGTGATCAGCGATTCACGTGAAATGCCATTTGACATACTCATGATGCCGGGTGGCGCAAGCGCTGGTATTAGTAAGAATGACTAACGGCCCAACGGCATATGGAATGACACTTCAAAGAGTCCGCTTATACGCGGACTCTTTGAGGTTGTTCGTGGGCATATGCCGCATGGTACTGGTTACAACGGGGTTCGTGATCGCTTTGACCCCGATCGTAGCGCAGGATGCACAATTCACTCAGTTCTATGCATCGCCGACCTATTTGGGGCCGGGCTTTGTTGGTACTGGTCTACAGACCCGTTTCGGTTTGGCAGTTCGTGATCAATGGCCGGCAATTCCCGGTGCTTTCGTAACTGCGAATTTTGCGATGGACCATTACTTGAAAGAGATCCATAGCGGTGTCGGATTGCTGGTAACCCACGACAAAGCTGGTTCTGGAGGACTGCGTTATTCGAGCGTTGCTGGTCAGTTCGCATATGAGATCGAATTGAAGCGGAAGGTATTTGTTCGTCCCGCACTTCAGCTCGGTTGGGTGAACCACTCAGTGGATTATTCGGACCTGGTCTTTGGGGATCAACTTGCACGCGGAGGTGAGACCGGATTGAATACCGATCGTCCACGCAACAGTATCGGGTATATGGACGCCGGGGCCGGTGCCTTGTTCTTTACACCGAAATTATGGCTAGGCTTCTCGATCCATCACCTTAACAAGCCGAACCAATCCTTGTTGGAGAATACCTCAATTGTTCCGAGAAAATTCAGTTTGCATGGCGGTTATCGGATGACGATGCGTACTCCGGTGATAATGGAACATCCACAAAGCGTGGTCTTCGCATTCAATTTCAAATCACAGGGTAAGTACGATCAATTGGATCTGGGAGCTTATTTCGAACGAAATCCCTTTTTCGTTGGGCTTTGGTATCGCGGGATACCGGTATTCAAGGCCTATGCGCCAGGATATGGCAATAACGATGCAGTCGCTGTACTCGTAGGGTTCATTGTCAACGATCTTCGCATTGGATATAGCTATGATCTTACTATTTCCAAATTGGGAGGTCAAAGTGGTGGTGCGCATGAGCTGACATTGGGGTACGAAATTGCCAGCCGTTATAAGCGTAGGTCCGCATCGAAGCGCCGGATAGTTCCGTGTGCGAAATTCTGATGTTACACCAAAGAGTTGGTCAAGCTTCCTTTTCGCTCAGTACCAACCAACGATCGGTCATCCGTTCCAGTTCTGAAGTGATCTTTTCCAATGCGATGGAATGCTCCATGATGGCGTGATGATCGGCACTATCCATGACCATCTTTTCCAGTATCTCGGTTTTTTTCACTTCGAGCTTGGGCATTTCCTTATCGATCTTCTTCAATTCCAAACGCTCGGCATAAGTGAGCTTGTTACCAGCGGTCCTGTCCTTGTTCTTCTCAACGACGATCATTGGCGTAGCGGATTTTTTTGCTGCGGCCAAAGTCAATTCATCTTTTTCGCGTTCGCGCAATTCGGTAAAGGATCCCACCCATTCCTTGATCACACCCTCTCCTTTGAATACGAGCAATTTCGTACACAGTTTATCCATGAAAAAACGATCATGGCTAACGATCAGTAAGCATATATCCAGATCCACGAGGAAATCCTCGAGCGCATTCAGCGTAGGAATATCAAGATCATTCGTAGGTTCGTCCAGGATCAGGACGTTCGGGTTCTTCATAAGCACTGTACACAAATACAGACGGCGCTTTTCGCCACCACTCAGCGTACTCACGTATTGGAATTGTTTTTCCTTATCGAACAAGAACCGCTCCAGCAAACCACCTGCGGTCAGGGTTTTGCCTTTGTTCAACGGGATGACCTCAGCGATCTCACGCACCACTCCTAGGATCCGTTTATCCTCTGTCAGCTTCAGACCTTGTTGACCGAACGTTCCAAGCACGACCGTATCGCCGATGGTCACCTTGCCCATGTCCGGTTCTTGTTGCTTGGTCATTAGCTCAATGAACGTACTCTTACCGATCCCGTTCGGCCCTACGATCCCGATGCGATCGCCGCGTTTCAAGGAATAATTGAAGTGCTCCACGATAGGTTTGTATGTCGCGGGATCTTCGCGATCCCCAAAGCCCATTGTTAGGTTGCGTGCCTCAATGACCTTGCCGCCTAGTCGTTCCGTTTTCACATCGATCTTTACCTGATCGCGATCGAATTTTCGGGTAGCATCCGCCTTGATCTTGTCGAATGCATCCAACCGGCTCTTGCTTTTCGTACCACGCGCTCTGGGCATTTTACGAACCCATTCCAGTTCACTCCGCATAAGGCCACGCAGGTGTTGCTGGGTGGCATCCCGTACCTCATCCATCAGCGCTTTCTTCTCCACGTAATAACTGTAATTCCCTTTGAAACGTGTGAATTCACCGAACTCCATTTCGATGATCTCATCGCAGACATTGTCCAGGAAATAGCGATCGTGCGTCACCAACAATACGGTCATATTGGGGGCGTTCAACTCATCTTCCAATTGCTCGATCATATTCACATCGAGGTGGTTGGTCGGCTCGTCGAGGATAAGAACATCCGGGGTATGGATCAACACCTTCGCCATGGCCAGCCGTTTTTGCTGACCTCCGCTCAATGTGTTCACAGGTTGCTCCATATCGCGCAGCCCGAAACGGTGGAGTAGAACATTGACACGTGCTTCGTGGTCCCATGCCTTCAATTCCTCCATGCGGTCAATGGCATGCTGCATCGTAGTTGCATCGGCACCTTTGGCAACGGCATGTTCATAAGCGCGCACGGCGTTGGTCACAGGGTCGTTCTGGTCCAACATCTCATCCAAAAGGGAATGCGAGGCCTTCATCTCCACGCTTTGGTCGAGATATCCGGTCCGTAGACCTTTGTTGAACGTAATGATCCCGCTATCGGGCTTTTCCAGTCCGGCAATGCATTTTAGCAAGGTGCTCTTACCCGTGCCGTTGCGTGCAACTATCGCTGTTTTCTGCCCGCGCTCCAGACCGAAAGAGATATTCTCGAATAATTGGCGAGGCCCATACCGTTTGGCAAGGCGTTCTACGGAAAGCACATTCATTGGGGCGCGAAGGTCGGGATTGGTTCGGTGTTATGACCCCAATCGGACCAATATCTTCACAACCGCGCCAAGCTATCCATCAGCTCTTGTTTCTTTCTTCGGCTTACAGCCACATTCGTACCGTCGCTCATGATAACCTCGCCACCTTCTCCTCGAATGTATTTGGTGATGTGTTTCACATTGATCAAGTAGGAGTGGTGAACGCGAATGAAACGTTCAGGATCCAGAATGTCCTCGAATTCTTTCAACGTACGGCTTATGACCAAGCGTTTTTTGTCGGTCTGATGTACCACTGTGTAGTTGCTATCACTTTCACAGTAGGTGATATTGTCCACATCTACCATTTCCAGTCCCTCGGCAACAGGTAACGCAATGCGCCTTTCCGCAGTTTTGGGCTGAGTTAAATTCTTCATCAGCGCCATGAATTGGTCAGGCGTCTGAGGCGTACGTTCCATTTGAAGAACTTTGGCGATCGCGGTCTCCAATTCCTCTGGGTCAACTGGTTTCAGCAAGAAATCGAGTGCGCTGAATCGAATTGCTTTCACAGCATAGCCTTCGTGCGCTGTTGTGAAGATCACATGTGGACGATCGGGGCCTAAGGCCTGGAGCAGGTCGAAACCGGTCTGGTTACCCATATCGATGTCGAGGAACAGGATCTTGGGTTTCACCTTGCCGAGCAGAGCCACACCTTCCGGCACATTGGTGGCCATGCCCAATAACTTGATGTTCTTATGCTTCCGTTCGAGGATGCCGCTTAGGGCATCTCTACAGTGTTGTTCGTCGTCCACGATCACGGCGGAGAGTTCGGTCATTCTTGGCTCGCTTTTGTTGCGAGGCGAAAAGATAGAACACTCTCAGCGATCTGGAACAATACAAAGGTGTTGGAACGGAAAAAGGCCGCACTAAGGCGGCCCATTTTCCAAAGAAGCGTTATTCTTACAACTCGGCGGTCAAGGTATTGGTAACCAGCGTGTTTTTCGGTTGTGGAGTAGGCACTAGCATGGTCCGTACGCCTTCACCTTGTGGGGTGAAGAAGATGCTCCCGGCCAGACCGTTGTACATCATTGGTTGTGCTTTCGACTGGCGCTCCAACTCCACATAGAATTCAACATGCTCAGGACGGGCAAGTGGACCTTTGGCTTCTGGCGCGTTGTGGGTATCGAGCTTGATCTCCTTAGTGATGTAGTTTTCGCTGGTGAGGATCACCCGAACCGTCTCGTTCGTTGGAATAGCGAAGTTGTACTGGCCACGGCGACCGATCATTACGTCCATGGTATCAATACCGTCCGTCACGATCATTGAAACGGCTGGGCTGTTCACATCGGTGCGGAGTACCCGGCCTTTGAATACCACATGGCCTTGTGCATTTGCCATTACAGAGAATCCGATAGCAATGATGAAGAGAGCAGTGTGAAGTAAAGTGCGCTTGTGGTGTGGTTGAAAGTTCATTGTGTTGAGGTTTTGAGTTGGGGTTGTTGTTCGTTGTTTGAC
>JAGNUG010000199.1 GCA_017987115.1 Flavobacteriales bacterium
TTGCCGTTTGGGTGTAGGTATTAGAACGCCTTCAACTATGTGGCCGTCCCAGGTTCTGAATGCACACTTTATCGTGCCATCTTCGCTTCGTTGTTCTTCCACGAGCACAAGTGGCCGGAACAATGCGCTCTCGCTCAGTTTTTCGCGAAATGCCTTGGGTAGGTCGGACATATCATCCCAGGCACGCGCTTTTTTCTTCCACAACCAATCCCAGAGTTGTTTGGCGCGGTACGGCTTTTCGCCAAGGTCAGCGACCAAAGCGGTTAGTTGTTCCTTGGAAAGGCTGCGGATATCGATCGGTGTAGTGTTCACGGCGCAAAGGTCGGTGTTATTGCATTAAATAAAGTGGAATACGAGATCGATCACGCAACCAGCGCTTCCGCTACATTCAGATCAATTGGGGTCGTGATCTTGATGTTGGCGTCATCGCCCTCCAGCAAATGCACGGTTTGCCCTAAGCGTTCCACCAACGTGGCTTCATCCGTGAACGCTTTGTCGTAGGGTAGTTCGAAGGCTTTGCGCAGTATATCCGTCTTAAAGCATTGAGGGGTTTGGACAGCGCGCAGCGTAGACCGATCCAACGCTCTGGAACCCTCCGAAGTGATCTGGCGTATCGACGAACTAAGTGTTACGACCGGAATGGCCGACCCAATGGTCTCGGCACCTTCGAAGCAACGATCGATCAGACCCACAGATACCAGTGGTCTTACGCCATCATGAACAGCTACCAATCCATTGTGATCGACTTTAGCAAGTCCGTTCTGAACGGAATGGAATCGTTCCTCACCGCCCGCCACTATTTCGTGTTCAGTTAAAAAACCATGACCGATACACAGGCTCTTCCAGATCGGGACCTGCGCCTCTGGTAATACCACCACGATCTGCATGGTGGCATCATATGCACGGAATGCATCGATGGTATGGCACAATACCGGTTTGCCTTTCAGTAACATGAATTGCTTCGGGATCGAGGCCCCCATGCGTTTGCCAAGACCTCCTGCCACTATGACCGCGCTGCGTTCCATGATCACGAATTAACGATAAATGAATTAGGACGTGGGTGTCAGAATGCACAAAGCCGCGGATCATGGACCCCCGGCTTCGTTCAATGTTGTTCGATCAGATCAGATGATCAACATCGCATCGCCATAACTGAAGAAGCGATACTTCTCCTTCATGGCCACTTTGTAAGCGTTCCACACATGGTCATAGCCTCCGAAAGCCGCTACCTGCATCAACAACGTGCTTTCAGGCATGTGGAAGTTGGTGATCATGCTATCCGCAATACTGAAATCATACGGTGGGAAGATGAACTTGTTGGTCCACCCGTTGTATGGATTCAATTGGTTCTCCGTGTTCACGCTGCTTTCAATGGCGCGCATCGTGGTGGTACCTACACAGCATACCCGTTTCCTGTTCACGATCGCCTTGTTCACGATCTTACAAGCTTCTGGCGTAATAATGGCCTGCTCAGAGTCCATTTTATGCTTGGTCAGATCCTCAACTTCCACCGGACGGAATGTGCCAAGACCTACGTGCAAGGTCACTTCGGCGAACTCCAGACCTTGAAGTTCCATCCGCTTCATCAGCTCACGGCTGAAATGCAAGCCAGCAGTTGGTGCAGCTACTGCACCTTCTTCTTTGGCATAGATCGTTTGGTAGCGCTCAGCATCGCTCGGCTCTGTTTCGCGTTTGATGTAACGAGGCAAAGGCGTTTCACCCATTTCGGTGATCGCTGCTTTGAATTCCTCGTAGGTGCCATCGAACAAGAAACGCAAGGTGCGTCCACGGCTGGTGGTGTTATCGATCACCTCAGCAACAAGTTCATCGTCCTTACCGAAGTACAATTTGTTACCAATTCGGATCTTGCGAGCAGGATCAACGATCACATCCCACAACAGGCTTTCGCGGTTCAATTCGCGCAGCATGAATACCTCGATCTTCGCTCCTGTTTTTTCCTTGTTGCCCCACATACGTGCAGGGAATACGCGGGTGTTGTTCAGGATGAAGGTGTCGCCTTCATTGAAGTAATCAAGGATGTTCTTGAATTTCTTGTGCTCGATCTTACCGTCCTTGCGGTGTAACACCATCAATTTGGCGCCGTCGCGATCTTTGGTTGGATAAAGGGCGATCTGCTCCTTTGGCAGATCGAATTTGAATGATGCTAGTTTCATGAATTTTGCGGAGCTTACAGGCTCCCGCTGCTTATTTGGGGGGCCGAAGATAATATCATAACCGCGCCAAGGTCAAAAAGGTTGACCGTGAGGGTGGTTAGAACGGTTATCGAGCCTATTTCACAACGGAGCGATCAATTGCGTCCATTCGAACGGATGTCGTGCGTCGGATACGTCAAATTCGCCGATATGCGTGCGCCGCAATGCGCTGAGGTACGCACCACAACCCAGTTCCTGGCCAATGTCGTGAGCCAAAGAGCGGATGTAGGTGCCTTTACTCACATGTACCTCGAAATCGACTTCATTGTCGCGAACTCCAGTGACTTCTAGCTTGGATATCAATACTTTAACTTCTGGAAACTCCACTAAATGGGCGCGTTTTTCATCGCGTGCCAGCCAGAATGCACGTTCACCATCGAATCGTTTTGCCGAATAATTTGGCGGGCGCTGCATTACCTCGCCATGGAACTGGGTAAAGGCGGTTCTGATGGTCGCTTCGTCCAAGTGTTCCCAAGGGCCTTGTGCGGTTTTTTCCGTTTCCGCATCGTAACTGTCTGTTACATATCCTAATGTGATGGTGCCAGTATAGATCTTGGTCTGTCCGGTAATGAGGGGAAGCTTCTTGGTAAAGGGTCCATACGCTATGATCAATAACCCGCTTGCCAAGGGGTCCAACGTACCGGCATGACCTACTTTGAAGTTCCGTCTGCGCACCACGCTCCGCATGGCTCCTCGGATCTTCTTCACCACATCAAAACTGGTCCAGTCCAACGGCTTGTCCACTAGAACGAATCCCCCTTCATCGGGTCGAAAAACAAAATCCTCAAATATTCCTGTATCCTCCATGCGGATCAACAGCGGCTAAGGTAGCAGGATGTTAGGGGCATCCTCTGGGCCTGTCACGCTCTAAATCTTCACCTAGATCATTTGCAAGGGTACGTTCATCAAATATAGCAGGATAATGACC